>NZ_JABDWC010000004.1:0-421451 GCF_019685155.1 Rhizobium sp. NZLR1b | reverse complement strand
GCGTACAACATCATCCGCCTTCCCAAATTGATCGGATCGACGGGCGAAGTGTGTCTTGAGGGAGATCAATAAGCCGATATGGCCAGAAAACCCGCCTCAATCGGCCAAAATCCCACCGCACGACAGCCAGTCTGTAAAAAAATCAGACCCACAGCAAGCAACTGCGCCAACGCAGAGCGAATTTCAGCAGCCTGCTAGGTGTTTAGTCCCGGCCCTTCATGGTGCATGGGCCAGAGCGATGGCATCGGCGACTTCCTCGCAGCGATCGCTGAGCGTGCTGGTCGCGACACGAATATGACTGCTTGGCAGGACGGAGAACTTGCTGCCCGGATTGACGGCGATATTGCGTGCGGCGAGCGTCACCATTGCGAATGGTTCGGACACAACGGGCACCCAGAGGCACAGGCCCTGGCCTGCGGGTATCGGTATTCCCCGTTCGCGGAGCGCATCGGCAAGAGCGTCGCGCCTCTGCTGATAGCGGTCGCGCGCCTCGGCGATGAGCCGCCGGCTTGCCGGATCGCGCAATAGCCAGGCGGCGGCCCCTTGCAGGATGCGGCTGGTCCAGCCGGCGCTGAAGGAGCGGTAGGACTGGATCTGGTCGACGATAGGCGCAGAACTCGACAAGACGGCGAGACGCAGATCCGGTCCGAGGCTTTTCGAGTGTGACAGGATATGGATCGTCCGTTCCGCAAATCGACCACCCAGGGAATGCGGAGGTGCTGCCGACACGTCGCCGACGCCGTCGTCCTCGATAATCAGCGTATCGCTGTCCTCCAGCACGGCTCCGAGCTGGTCGAGGCGGGATGCACTGACGGTAACCCCTGTCACGGAATGCAGCCGCGGCTGAAACAGGAAGGCTGCCGGCCGCTGTCGCAATGCATTGCGAAGCAAATCCGGCAAGGGACCGTCGTTGTCGCAGGCGACGGGAATGATCCTGACGCCGAGATCTTCCAGGATATCGAGCAGCCGCATCGCGGTCGGATGTTCGATCGCCACCGACGAACCCGGAGAGACCAGCGCATGCAACACCGTATAGACGGCATTGTAGCCGCCATTGGTGGCAAGAAACGCCTCCGCCTCATAGGGCCATCGCTCCGAAATGGCATCCTTCAGCTCCGGCACGATACGGCTGCGCTCATAGCTGTTGAGGTCGGCGGCTGACGCGCCATGGGCCATTGCTTTGGCCAGACCGGGAAGAAGCGCTGCATCCGGCCCGGCAGAGGTAAGGTCGAGTACACCCGCCGCATAATTTCCCGAACTCGCAAGACGCTCCGGCTTGGCGACAAAGCGGTCGCCGCTGACCCAGGTACCGTTGCGCCCCCGGCCGCTGATGATCTTCTGGCGCCGCAATTCACTCCAGGCTTCCGAGATCGTTGCCGGGCTGATGCGCAATTCATAGGCGATATCGCGGATCGCCGGCAGACGCGTGCCGACGGGCAAGGCGCCGGCACGGATCAGTGCACTCGTTTCGAGAGCGATCCCGCGGATGCTGCGGTCGGTTATTTTTTCGGCAAACCAGGAGGCTTCGACCGCGTCACCCATTTTGTTCTCACTTTAAATGTTCAATAACGTAATAACATTTGTACTCGTCAATTTGAACATTTAATTTGCCCTTCGTCGAGCAATTTCGTGAGTTCTTCGCATGCCTGTAACGCTTCGCATCGCCCTCAGAGACTGGGATTACATGACACCGCTGGTGCTCGGTGATGTCAGGTCTTCCCGTCTCGAAATCAAAGTGGATCGTGTGGGCACGCTGGTCTCCAGTCTCGCCGATGACGAGGCTCATGATGCCGCAGAAATGTCCTTCAGCCGCTATTCGCAGATGCGGCTTGATGGCGATGCTCGGGTCGTCGGCATTCCGAACTTCATCATGCGCGGCTTCCGCCATCGCTGCATCATCACTGCCAAGGGCAGTCCGATCCGCAAGCTGTCCGATCTGGGCGGCAAGAATATCGGCGTGACCGGTTGGCGCGATTCCGGAAACACCTGGACCCGCGCTGCGTTGCGCCGCGAAGGCGTCGGTGTCGAGGACGCCACATGGTATGCCGGGCGCCTGACGGAGGCTCATCCGATCGTCGACCGGCTCGATGGCTTTGGACGGTCCGGCCGTATCGAAGCTGCTCCCGGCGAACGCCCTATGGTCGATCTGTTATTGGATGGTCGGCTGGACGCCGTTTTCACGCCTTTCATGCCGAAGGGCTTTTTCGATCAGGGTTCGCCGCTGCGTCAGGTGCTGGATGATTTCCGCTCCGCTGAAGTCGCTTACTTCCACGCGGTCGGCTATATTCCGGGCATGCATCTGATCGGCTTCAAGGCGGAAATCGTCATGGAGCATCCCTGGATCATGGATGAACTCAGCGAGCTGATCGACGAATCCCAGCGTATCTGGCTGGAGAAGCGCGAGAAATACGCCGACACCACGCCGTGGATGATCGACGAATTGCGCCGCTGCGCAGCCGACCTGCCGCCCACCTGGAACGTCAGCGGGCTTGCCGAGAACGAGGCAATGATCGCCGGCTTCGCCGAGGAACTTTACGAACAGAAGATCATGCCGCGCCTTTTGACACCCGCCGACCTGTTTCCGTGGCACGCCAAAGCCCGGTGAAACTCCTCGCAGGCCTCATCGTTGAGCCACCATTTTCGCAAGACCAAAAAGGGGAATGACATGCATTCGAAACTGATCGCTTCCGCCGCCCTGTTGGGCCTGATGATGACGACGTCGGTGTTCGCCCAGGAAGCCGCCGTTCCGAAACAGACCGTCAACGACGCGCTTCGCGCCCGCTTGCCGGAGAAGATCCGCACAGACGGCAAGATGATCTCCGTCAATAATGGTTCATTTCCCCCTTATGAGATCGTCACCGGCACGGAACTGACCGGCGCCAGCGCCGATCTTACCGATGCGATCGGCCAGATGCTCGGCGTCAAGATCGAGCACGAAACCGTTAGCGGATTGACCGCGTTGCTCGCCGGCATCAACTCCGGCCGATACCAGTTCGCCTTTGGCCCGATCGGTGACTTCAAGACCCGCGAAGAGGCCAATGATTTCGTCGACTGGGTTCAGGAATACGTGGTCTTTTCCGTCCAGAAGGGCAATCCGAAGGCCATCGGTTCACTCGACAGCGCCTGCGGCAATCGCATTGCTGTCATGGCCGGCGGCTCCGCCGAAAAGGTGATCCAGGCTCAGGTCGAAAAGTGCAAGACGGACGGCAAGCCCGCGCTTGAAGTGCAGTCCTACACCGACCAGCCGAGCTCGATCCTGGCGGTCCGCTCCAAACGCGCCGATGCCTTCTTCTCCTCGCAGGCGCCGCTGACCTATTTCGTGTCTCAGGCAAACGGCCAGCTGGAACTGAGCGGCGTCGGCCAGAAGAATGGGTTCGACGATCTCTATCAGGGCGCCGTCGTGCCGAAAGGCTCGCCGCTCGGCCCCGTTCTGCTCGACGCGATCAAGTCGTTGATGGATAACGGCGCCTATGCCGCCATCATGAAAAAGTGGGGTCTTGAGAACAACATGATCAAGCAGCCCGGCCTCAATCTTGGTGGAGCCCTGCCGAAATGAGCAATGACCGCACGACTGCCACACCGCCTTCGGGCGGTGCGGACTTTCGGGATGTCGCCAACGCCCACAAGCCCTTTCGAACCGGCCGGCTCGTCCTGTGGGTGGTCGTGCTCCTCGTTGCCGCGAACTTCCTGTGGATCGTCGCCCACAACGAGAATTTCGGCTGGCCTGTTGTCGCGGCCTATTTCTTCGATCCGACAGTCATCAAAGGCCTTTACGTCAGCCTGGGTCTAACTGTGGTCGCGATGGCCATCGGCATCGTTCTCGGCCTCGGCCTGGCGATCGCCCGGCTGTCGAATGACCGGCTCGCAAGGTCGCTGGCATCGCTGTTCATCTGGTTCTTTCGCGGCACGCCGCTCTTGGTACAGCTGATCCTCTGGTACAATTTCTCGACCCTTTTTCCCGAACTTTCGATCGCCATTCCGTTCGGCCCAACGCTGGCGAGCTGGGAGACCAACTCGGTGATCACGCCAATGACGGCGGCGATCGGCGGCCTGGCTCTGAACGAAGCGGCCTACATGGCCGAGATCATTCGCGGCGGCCTTCTCTCCGTCGATCGCGGCCAGTTCGAGACGGCGGAAGCCTTCGGCATGACCAAGGGCAGGGCGCTGTGGCGGATCATCATTCCGCAGGCGATGCGCTCGATCGTCCCGCCGACGGGCAACCAGCTGATCAGCATGATCAAAGCGACGTCGCTCGTCAGCGTCATCGCCATGGCCGATCTGCTCTATTCCGTCCAGTCGATCTACAACCGTACGTTCGAGATCGTGCCGATGCTGCTTGTCGCGGTCCTCTGGTACCTCTTCATCACCTCGATCCTCAATCTCGGCCAGAGTTATATCGAGGCCTATTACGGCCGCAGCGAACGGCGCAGCAATACCGCAGCCGCCAAATCCGAGACCCTTGTCGAGGAGGCAAGCCATTGACCGCCGCCGAAACCACAAAGCCTCTCGTCAGAGCCCGCAACGTCCACAAGTCCTTCGACCAGCTCGACGTGCTGAAGGGGATCGACCTCGACGTCATGCCGGGTGAAGTCGTCGTGGTGCTCGGCCCGTCCGGATCGGGAAAATCGACCTTCCTGCGCTGCATCAATCATCTCGAAGCGATCAATCAGGGGTTCATCGAGGTCGATGGCGAACAGATCGGCTATCGCGTCCGCAAGGACCGGCTGGAAAAGCTGTCCAGCAACGGGATCGCCTGCCAGCGGCGCAAGATCGGCATGGTGTTCCAGCAGTTCAATCTCTATCCGCATATGACGGTGCTGCAGAACATCACCGAGGCCCCAGTCGGCGTGCACGGAGAAAGTCGCAAGGCTGCGACGGAGAATGCCCTGCGGCTTTTGGAGCGGGTCGGTCTGTCGGAAAAGGCGGCCAGCTATCCTCGCCAGCTCTCCGGCGGTCAGCAGCAGCGCGTCGCCATCGCCCGCGCCCTGGCGATCAAGCCGAAGCTGATGCTGTTCGATGAGCCCACCTCTGCGCTCGACCCGGAGCTGGTCGGCGAAGTGCTTGCCACCATGCGCGATCTCGCCAAACAGGGCCTAACGATGATCGTCGTGACCCACGAGATCGGTTTTGCCCGTGAGGCGGCCGATCGGGTCGTGTTCATGGACGACGGCAATGTCGTTGAGATGGGCAAGCCTGAGGATGTCATCGGAAATCCGCAACATCCTCGCACCCAGGCCTTTCTCGCCCGATTTCTCTGACTGGCACCACTCAGCTGCTTCGACCCGCAGGCCGGAGCAATGGTTCTTTTCGATCACGACTGGATGTGTTCATGCCCACGCTCGATAATGCCTATGCCCGCGTTTCCGATTTCGAAGCTATGGAGGCGGAGCTGAAGGCGACCCGCCAGTATCTGCATGCTCGTCCGGAACTCTCTTTCGAAGAAGCGGAAACGGCACGTTATGTCGCCGAAAAGCTGGAAGGCTGGGGTTATGACGTGACCCGCAATGTCGGGGGCCATGGCGTTGTCGCGCGGCTCAGCGCAGGCAAGGGTGACAAGAGTATCGCCATCCGCGCCGATATGGATGCTCTGCCGATCGTCGAGGCAACGGGGCTTTCCTATGCCAGCAACACTCCCGGTAAGATGCATGCCTGCGGCCATGACGGCCACACGACCGTCTTGCTCGGCGCAGCCGAATATCTCGCCCGCACCCGCCGCTTCAGCGGCACGGTGACACTGATCTTCCAACCGGCGGAAGAGGCGGGCAAGAATAGCGGCGCCCAGGCGATGATCGCCGACGGCCTGTTCGAGCGGTTTCCGTTCGACGCAATCTTTGGTCTGCACAACCACCCCGGCGCTCCCGAAGGCACCCTGCTGCTGCGATCAGGCCCGATGATGGCGGCCTCGGATACCGTCAATATCACCATCAAGGGCAAAGGCGGCCATGCCTCGCGCCCGCACCTGACCATCGATCCCGTGGTCGTGGCATGCAACCTCGTCGTCTCGCTGCAGACGATCATCTCGCGCAACCTCGATCCGACCCAGACGGCGGTCGTTACCGTCGGCACGATCCATGCCGGCGATGCGGTCAACGTCATTCCGGAATATGCCAAGCTCGCATTGAGCGTGCGCTCTTTCGAGCCGCGCATCCGCGATCTTCTGCAGCAGCGCATCACCAAGCTGGCCCGCTCAGTGGCCGAAGGTCACGATGCTTCCATCGAGATCGACTACGATCGCGGTAATCCTGTCGTCGTCAATTCGCCTGTTGAGACGGATTTTGCCCGGATCGTAGCCGTTGAACTGATCGGCGAAGACAGGGTCGCGACTTGCCCGCTCATTCCCGGCAGCGAGGATTTTTCACACTTTCTCGAGCACAAGCCGGGCAGCTTCCTGCGTCTCGGCAATGGCATGAATTCCGCCATGCTGCATAGCACCAAATACGACTTCGCCGATGCCAGCCTGACGGTTGGCGCGGCAATGTGGGCAAGGCTCGCGGAGCGCTACCTTCAGGACGACGTCTGAGGCTGCTGCCGCTTCGGATTTGGAGCTTCCCAAGGGGACCACAGGCGATCGTGATCCTCAACTGCCGAAGCCGGTCATATCGAACACGGCCGCGTTGTCCTGAACCTCGCGCAGCCCTTTATACGAGGCGTGGCGGAGACTGCCGTCATCGGTCCAACCGCGAAACTCGATCTCGGCGATCAGTGTCGGCTGCACGAAGACGTAGCGCTTGCCCTTCAGGGGAACGACCGGCCGGGTCGTCTTCAATCGGTCGAGCGTCTTTTTCAGGTGCTCGGCATCGCTAGTGCTAAAACCGGTTCCGACCGACCCCACGGAAATCCAGTCAAAACCCTTCTTGCCGGCGAGCAGCAGGCTGCCGATGCCGCCGCGCGCGGATGCCGACTGTTCGTAACCGACGATCATGAAGCTCTCGCTCTCAACGCATTTGATCTTCAGCCAGTCGCCTGTTCGGCCACTGCGGTAGGGCCGGTCGCGATGCTTGGCGATGATGCCCTCCAGCCGATGATGGCAGGCATGCTCGAGGAGGTCTTCGGCCGGCTGGTCTATCTCTTCGGAAAAGCGGATCTGCCCATTGCCGCCTTCTGGTATCAGGTCTTCAAGAAGGTGCCGACGCACGGCGAGTTCGGTGCCGGTCAGGTCATGTCCGTCAAGATACAAAAGGTCGAAGGCGTAGAGCATCGACTCGGACGAGATCCGCTTGCCGCCTCGACCGCCGAGCGAACGTTGCAATGCGCCGAAATCCGATCGGCCGTGCTCGTCCATAACCACCGCTTCCCCGTCCAGTATGGCGGTGGCCACACCCAGTTCTTTGGCCGCCGCGGCGATGGTGGGAAAGCGGTCGGTCCAGTCATGGCCACCACGCGTAATGACACGAACGCTCTTCGGCTCGATGTGGATCGCCAGCCGGTAGCCATCCCACTTCGCCTCGTAGAGCCAATCCGAACCCAGCGGCACGGTGGGTTTCAGCAGCGCAAGGCAGGGCTCGATCCTCGCCGGCATTGGATCGAAGGGCAGGCTTGGCTGGTCGGGATCGCGCTTGCGGATCGGACGAGACTGCAGCGTTGTGTTGGACTCGTTGAGAAATGGCAATGAGGGGCGGCGCGAACGCGTCATGATGGATGTTTGCCCTTCCCGGACCGGTTTTCCGCTTCGACCGACTTGCGAAGCGCATCCATGATGTTAATGACGTTGCTCGGCGCCGGCTCTTCCTTTTCGCTCGCCTTGGGCTTCGCCTTGCCCGGCTTTTTCATCTGCTTCCGCTTCGCATCGATGATATCGAGAAGCTTGTCCTGAACCGGATCGGAGACCATTTTCGGGCTCCAGTGCTGCGTCTGCTTTTTGATCAGCTGTTGAACCAGCGGCATCATCTCGCTGTCGGCTGCGTCATCGTCAACCGTCTCGAAATAGGTCTTGGCGTCGCGAACCTCGTCACCGTAACGCAGCGTCCAGAGCACGATACCCTTGCCGCGTGGCTCGAGCATGACGGCGCGTTCCCGCCTCGAGATCACCAGCCTGGAAATACCGACCATATTCTCGGCTGCCATGGCGTCGCGGATAACGGTGAACGCCTCCTCACCGACCGGGTCGTCCGGAGAGAGGTAATAGGGCGTATCGAGCCAGATCCACTCGACACCGTCGCGCGGTGCGAAGACCTCGATGTCGATGGTCTTGGTACTATCCAGCGCGACGTTTTCCAGTTCCTCGTCTTCGAGGATCACATACTCGTTCTCACCGCGCTGATAGCCCTTGACCTCGTCCTCCTCCTTGATCTCCTTGCCGGTGACGGAATCGACATAGTGGCTCACGACGCGGTTCCGGGTTTCCCGGTTCAAAGTGTGGAAGCGTACCTTTTCGTTTTCCGACGTGGCCGGCGTCATCTGGACGGGGCAGGTCACCAGCGACAGCTTCAGATAGCCTTTCCAGTGGGGGCGGGGCACTATCACTTCCTCCTCGATCAGCCGGCACGGCGCTGGTGGGCGCCGGTGCTGCGGCCCTTGGATCCGGACGCTCGAGTGGCTTTTTGCCTGCTTTTGCCGGCATTGGCGTTGGCCGCGGTGCGTTTGGTCTTGGCAGGCGCGGACATTCCCGCACTTTCACGCAGCGCCCGCAGAAGATCGCTCGGCTTGGACGCGGCGACCGCCTTTTTCTTCGGCAGAGTCCGGCCCTCTATCTTGGCCTTCACCAGCTCCGCCACCGCCTTTTCATACCGGTCTTCGAACTGCTTGGGATCGAACTGGCCTTTTTTCGTGTTGATGATGTGTTTGGCAAGCTCCAGCATCTCGCCCTCGATCTTCAGATCCGGCATCTCCTCGAAAGCCTTTTCCGACGAGCGGACCTCATAGTCGTAGTTCAAGGTGGAGCCAATGAGGCCGCTGCCATGCGGCCGAATGAGAACGGTGCGCAGGCGCCTGAACAGAACCGTGCGGGCAATTGCGGCGACCTTGGCTTTCGTCATGCCGTCGCGCAGCAGCTTGTAGGCATCGCTGCCCATCTTGTCAGGAGCAAGATAATAAGGCTTGTCGAAATAGACGTCGTCGACCTCGTCAATGGGAATGAACGCTTCGACCTTCAGCGTCTTGTCGCTGTTTGGAATTGCGGCCGCGACTTCATCGGGTTCGAGGACGACGTATCGCCCATCCTCAATCTCGAAGCCTTTGACCTGATCGTCGCGCTCGACGGCATCGCCGGTTTCGCTATCGACGAACTCGCGCCGGACACGATTGCCGGTCTTTCGATTCAAGGTATTGAAGGCGATCCGTTCGGAAGAGGATGCCGCCGTGTAGAGCGCAACGGGAAACGCGACTTCTCCGAACTTGATATAGCCCTTCCAATTCGCTCGCGGCGCAACCATCGACCCGACTCCCTCACGCAACCAACGCGAGTCAACGGCTGACCCCGCCATTTGTTCCGAGTCAAAACGAATCTAAATTCAAGCACTTAACGCGCCTAAGTTTCTCGTTTTGCGAGTCGCGAGATGCTTTTGATTCCATGCGTCTTTTTGCCGTGGCGTGCGTTCTAAAGCATGTCGCGCAAAAGTGTGCAGCGGTTTCGCGGCAACGACATGCGCAAAAGCAAAGAGCTAAAGCGCGAGGAGCGAATCTGAAGATCGCGACGCGCTTTAACGAAAAGGTAACCACAGGGATGAACGACATGACCAAACGCGAACTCGTCGATACCGGCACCGACAAACGCTACGTCCGCCGCAATGAGAAGGGGCAATTCAAGGAAAGCGACGACGTCGGCCGCTCGCTGTCAGCCGACCGCCGCCAAACGGCGAAGACCAAGGCCAAATCGGGGGAGGGCGATCGAGGCGATCGGAACGTCAAGCACTGACGATCGCTCTACGGCATCTGAGCACCGCTGACTGCGACATAGACCGAATAAACCGAACGCGTCGCCGCAATAAACAGCCGGTTGCGCCTCGACCCGCCGAAGGTGAGGTTGGCGACGGTTTGCGGCACGCGGATCTTGCCGATCAGTTTTCCCATCGGATCGAAACAATGCACGCCATCGCCAGCACTCGACCAGAGGTTTCCGTTCACGTCGGTGCGGATGCCGTCCGGAATGCCGCTGTCGATCAGGCAGAAGACGCGGCCGTTTTGAAGCCTGAGGCCGTCGACCACGTCGAAAGCCCTTATATGGCGCGGCAGGCTCTCATCATGGCTTGCGGCTGAATCCGCCACGTAGAGAATCGTCTCGTCGGGGGAGAAGGCAAGGCCATTCGGCTGGATGAAATCGGTGGCGACAGTCGCAAGCCCCCCGGTCGCCGGATCGAGCCGGTAGACGTTGCGGGTCGGCTGCTCCGGTACGGCGCGATAGCCTTCATAGTCCGACATGATGCCGTAGGTGGGGTCGGTGAACCAGATCGTGCCGTCGGATTTCACCACCACGTCGTTCGGCGAATTCAGCTTGGCGCCCTCGAAACGATCGGCGAGCACGGTGATCGAGCCATCGACCTCGGTGCGCGTGACGCGGCGGGCGCCATGTTCGCAGGAGATCAGCCGCCCCTGCCGGTCGCGTGTATGGCCGTTGGCGAAGTTGGAGGGTTGCCGGTAGACGGAGACACCACTCTCGGGCGTCCATCGCAGCATGCGCTGATTGGGAATGTCGCTCCACAGCAGCTGGTTCGCATCGTTGAACCAGACGGGACCCTCCGCCCAGCGGCAACCGGAATAAAGTTCGTCGAGAGCGGCGCTCGTCACGATCAGCTGCCGGAAGCGCTGGTCGTGGATTTCGTAGATGCTGGCCTCGGCCATGGCGGTCTTTCCGTTTATCGCATGCCGGCCCGGCGACCGCCGGCGAGCATGATGACGCTGATGATGATGAGGCCGGTCATGATGAGGCGGATGCCCGCGCCGACCCCGTAAGTGTTGAGCATCGAGACGACCAGGAACATGAAGAGCGATGCACCCCAGATACCCGGCACGTTGGAATCGCCGCCGGCAACCGCCGTGCCGCCGATCACGACGACGGCGATCGACATCAGCAGATATTCCGAGCCCATATTGAGCGCCGCGCCGCCGGAGAAACAGGCAAGCAAATAGCCTGCGACCGCGGCGAGCACAGCGCAGAACAGATAGGTGACGAAGCGTGTGCCGTCCACCGGTATGCCGGCCATGCGCGCCGCCGGCATGCTCTGGCCGATCGCCGAGATCCAGCGCCCGTAGATCGTCTTCTCGAGCAGGAACCAGGCAAGCAGCGAGATGACGAGCGCGACGATCGCCACATTCGGCACGCCGAGCGTGTTCGAGGTGGTGAACTCCGCAAGCATGCTCGGAGGCTTGATGCGCAATCCCCGGTTCGTCCAGATCGCGGCGGACTGGACGATGAAGCTCATGGACAGCGTGGCGATGATCGGCGGAATGCGCAGCGCCTTGATCAGCGCATAATTGCCGAGGCCGACGACAAGGCCGATGACGACGGCACCGAGAAGGCCGGGCAGGATCATGCCGTTTTCGACATTCATCAGCTTCAGCGCCACCGTGCCGGCAAGCGTCATCGTGGCGGGAACCGAGAGATCGATATTGCCGGGACCGAGAGTGATGACGAACATCTGGCCGATGCCGACGATGACCGAGAAGGCAGCGAAGGTGAGTGCTGCCTGCGACAGGCCGAGCGTGCTGGCGCCGAGCGTCACCATGATCGTCAGGAACCAGACGATGAACGCGGCAAGCCACGACCAGATCCAGGGTTTGCCGAAAAGGCTGAGGAGTGCGGTCATCGGCGTTTCTCCCGCTTCTCCAAGCGGTTCAGCATCAGGCGAAGCGCGAGCACGATGATCAGGATCGCGCCCTGAGCCCCGATCTGCCAGTCCGGCGAGATGCGCAGGAAGGATAGGAACGAGCCGGCAAGCGTCAGGGTCAACGCGCCGATGACGGCGCCGACAGGGGAGACGCGGCCGCCGATGAACTCGCCGCCGCCGAGGATGACGCCGGCGATCGACAGCAACGTGTAGCGCAGCGCGATATTGGCATCGGCGGAGGTCGTCAGGCCGACGAGGGCGATGCCGGCAAGCACCGCAAACAAGCCGGCAAGACCGTAGGCGCTGGCGCGCGCTGCGACAATCGACCAGCCGGCGCGCTCGACCGAGCGCTGGTTGCCGCCGATGCCGCGGATCAGCACGCCAAGCGAGGAGCGCATAACGAGAAGATGAGCGACAGCGGCGATGATAATACTGGCGACGATCGCCATCGGCACCAGTGGCGGTTTGACGGTCATCAGCCAGCGCACCCAGTCCGGCGCCTGACCGCCGGGTGCCGGCAGCAACAGCACGGCAAGGCCGCCCCAGACGAAGCTCATACCGAGGGTGACGACAATGGACGGCAGGTTGCGCAAATGGATGACGACACCGAGGCCCGCATAGATGGCGATCGCGCCGGCAAGGATCAGGATGCCGGTCAGTGGAGCATCCCGCAGAAAGGTTGCGGTTACGCAGGCGACGAAGCTGACGAAGGTGCCCATCGAGAGATCGAGATCGTTGACCGCCATCACCAGCATCTGGGCGATCGTCGCCAGCGCGATGGGCACAGCCAGATTGAACAGCAGGTTGAGCCCGACATAGCTCATGGCGCGCGGCTGCAGCCAGAAGACGGCGGCGAGCAGCAGCGTCAGCGACAGAGCGGGGATGGCAAGACGCATGGCGTGGGACGACAGCCGGAACGTCATGCGGCGAGCCCTTCGAAGGAGGCGGCGATGATATTCTTCTCGTTGACCGCGTCGCCCGCAAGTTCGGCGGTGATGCGGCCTTCGCGGAAGACGTAGACGCGGTCACAGAGGCTCACTTCGTCCATTTCGGTCGAGTACCAGATGAAGGTGCGGCCACGCGCCGCTTCGTCGCGGATGATGGCGTAGACCTCCTGCTTGGTCCCGACGTCGACGCCGCGCATCGGATCGTCCATCAGCACGATCGGCGCGCGCGTTGAAAGTGCGCGGGCGAAGAGCACCTTCTGCTGGTTGCCGCCGGAAAGCGACAGGATGCGATTGGCCATATCGGGCGTGCGGATTTCGATCCGCCGCCTCCAGTCGGCGCCCTTCATCTCCTCTTCGCCGGAAAGGATCAGGCCGCGCCGGGTGAGGTCACCGAGCGAGGCGATGGAGAAGTTGCGCAGGATGCTCCAGAGTTCGAAGACGCCGTTAAGGCGGCGGTCGCCGGCGACGAAGGTGACGAGCGGATCGCGCTCAGGCAGCCAGTTGCCGGACTGGGCGGCATGCAGGGCAAGCAGCAGTTCGGTCTGCCCGTGGCCGGCCAGTCCCGCCAGTCCGATGATTTCTCCCTTGCGGGCAGCGAAGGGCAGGCCTTTCGTCTGATGGGACAGAATGAGCGGAGCGGTGGATTGTTCGCGCCCCGGGCGCTGCTTGGTTTCCTCCTTGGCGACGGTGCCCATCGCTTCCACAAGGCCGTGATGGTCGAAGCCCTGCGCCGGACGCTCGGCGACGACGCGGCCGTCCTTCATGACGACGATGCGGTCGGAGGTTTCGAGGATCTCGTGCAGAATATGCGAGATGAAGATGACCGATCCGCCGGCGGCGATGAAGCGGCGGACATGATCGAGCATCTGGCGGGCAAGGCTTGCATCGAGTGACGAGGTCGGTTCGTCGAGGATCACCAGCCGCGGCGCAACACCGGCGTCGGAAAAGGCCATTGATATCTCGACCATCTGCCGCTCGGCGATCGAAAGATCGCCCACGGCCCGGCTGCTGTCGATACCATGGCCGGGAAAGACGGCATCGAGGCTCTTCTCGATGATTTTTTCGGCGCGCCTGCGCCAGCCGAAACCGCCGAGATGACGATGCATGATGCGCGTGTTCTCGACGATGGAGAGGTTGGGACAGAGCGAAAGCTCCTGGAAGACGCAGCGCACGCCGCGGGCTCGCGCCACGTTGATGCCATAGCGCTCCAGCCGCTCGCCGTCGCTTGCCACACTTCCTTCGTGCGGTGTGAGGCCGCCGTTGATCACGCTGACGATCGTCGATTTGCCGGCTCCGTTATGTCCGACGAGCCCGACGCATTCGCCCGGCATGACGCGGAGTGTGACGCCGTCGAGCGCCCTGACCGCGCCGAAGCTCACCTTGGCGCCATCGACGGCGATCACCGCCTTCAAAACCTCATCCATGCTGCCCGCCATGCCTGCTTGCAAAGAATGCCGCGCGGCCATTTGCGGGCGCGCGGCGGTCGCCGGGAGATTTACTTTGCCGACTCGATGACCTTGATCGCGTCTGCCTGCGTGTATTCCACGTTGGCAACGCCGCCGGCCTGGGTATTGGCAAGGTTGGTTTCGAGATTGTCCTGGTCGATGCGCAGGAAGGGCACGACGAGGTCCTTCTTGACTTGCTTGCCGTCGAGGATCTGCTGGGCGACCCAGAAGGCGAGCGTGGAGACACCCGGCGCGATGGACACGGACATGGTCTCGTAGCTCTTCGCCTCTTTCTGCTCCTTCCACCACTTCAGTTCGTCTTCACGGTTGCCCATGATAATGATCGGCATCTTCCGGTCTGTCGCCGCAATCGCCTGTGCGGCGCCATAACCGTCGCCGCCCTGCGTTACCACGCCGGCGATGTCGGGCAAGCTCGGCAGGATGCCGGCAACAGCCTTCTGCGCCACGTCTTGCGCCCAGTCTCCATGAACGGAGCCGACAATCTTGAACTGCGGGAACTGCTTGACGCCGTCGTGGATGCCTGCCGAGATCTCGTCGTCGACGAAGACACCGGCAAGGCCGCGGATTTCGAGCAGGTTGCCGCCATCAGGCAGTTTCTTCGACAGGTACTCGACTTCGCTGCGGCCCATTTCCTTGAAGTTGACGGCGATGCGCCAGGCGCAGGGCTCGGTCACGATGCCATCAAAGGAAACGACGGTGATGCCGGCGTCGCAGGCCTCCTTGACCGCGCCGTTCAGCGCCGTCGGCGAGGCTGCGTTCAGCACGATGGCGTCATAGCCCTGCAGGATCATGTTCTGGATCTGCGCGGCCTGTTCCGTCGCCTGGTTCTCGGCGGTGGTGAAAGGGTCGGCTGCGGCAACGGCGCCGGCCTTCACGGCTTCACCCGTCACCTTTCCCCAGCTCGTCAGCATGGCTTGGCGCCACGAATTGCCGGCATAGTTGTTGGAAAGGGCGATTTTCTTGGCCGCTGTGTCGGCAAAGGCGGAAACGGGCATCGCGGCGCAAGCAATAGCGGCCGATGCCAGAAGCATCTTGCGGATTGTCATGTCTTCCTCCCTGATGATCGCGCTGGTCGGCGGATCGCTTCACTCCTGCCAACCCAATCGGGCTCGAGTGAAAATTGTTCTTGCACTGAGCTTCCTCCTCTCAGTAAGGGCAGGATGCGGGAGATCGACCGGCCTGTACAGGGGCAAGGCAGCAAGTCGTTTGCGGGTTTTGCGCAATTAGCTGCGGGTTTACGCAAGACGGCGGCGCTTCCGTGGGCGCTTACTGCAAGGGGATCGCCGCGGGTTGAGGAGCCTGCTGCCGTCTCGGGGAGGAACTACCATGCTGCATCTCGCACCCGCAGCCATGTTCGACCACTATCTCGGTATTTCTCGGCTGCTCGCGGGCCAGCTCGACTTCCGCTCGGCTATCCGTTCGGTTGCGGCCGAAGTCGCTCATATCATCCCGCACGACCATCTCGATGTCTGTGTGCTTCTTGAGGGAGGCAACTACCATACGGCCTACGAGACGGGCATCGAAACCGCCTGGGGCAACCTTGCCGGCGCGCCCGTGGTCAACAGCCCGATCCGTTCGCTGCTCTGGGGCGAGGTGGACTTTCTGCTGGCGGACGACGCCATGACGGACCCGCGTTTCCACTTCGAGGGCGCCTTCAAGCGGCCGATCGTCGAAGAGTCGCTGAGGAGCCGCCTGCATGTGCCGATGAAGGTGCAGGGCACGATCATCGCCGCGCTCTCCTGTTCGTCGCGAACGGCGGGCGTCTACACGATGGAGGATATCGAACGCGCCCGCATCATCGCCGACCTGCTGACCCCCTATTTCTTCGCGCTGCAGGCTGCCGAGCAGGCGCAACGCTCGGCCATCGTCGAGGCGGAGGCTCGCGCCCGCGAGGAGGGATTGCGGCAGGGGGCGCTGAAGCTGACCGAGGCACTGGAGCAGGAACGCCAGCGGATCGGCATGGACCTGCACGACCAGACGCTTGCCGACCTGACGCGGCTTGCCCGCCGGATCGACCGGCTGTCGCGCAACGGCGAGGTGGCGCCCGAGGCGCTGGAGCCGGTCTCCCGTTCCCTGCAGCATTGCATGCAGGATCTGCGGCAGATCATCGAACAGGCAAAGCCCTCGGTGCTCCAGCTCTTCGGTCTCGCGCAGGCGATCGAGCATCATCTCGACCGATCGACCCGCGACACGGGATCGGCCATCGAATGGGGCCTCGTCGACGAAACGCATGGTGCACTGGAGCGGTTGGAACCGACCGTCAGCGTCGCGCTATTCCGGATCGCCCAGGAGGCGATCAACAATGCGGTGCGCCATGCCGCCCCGCTGGCCGTGACCGTGCGGCTTGAGGCCGACGGGGAGCGGCTGTCGATCGAAATCTTCGACGATGGGACCGGGCTCGCCAAGGCGCGGGGACGGATCGGCGGCGGCATCGACAATATGAAGACCCGTGCGCGGCTGATCTCAGCGCGCTTCGCCACCGGCCCCGGCCACAACAATCGCGGGACTGTGGTGCGCGTCGTGCTACCGCTAACCCCGCACGACCCGGCGAGCGGCCCGGACCGAGGAGAGACACGATGAAGGTTCTGATCGTCGAGGACGACCCGCTGCACCGTTCCTATCTGCATGAGGCTGTCAACGCCGCCCTGCCGGAATGCGATACGGTGATCGAGGCTGAGAACGGCACCGTCGGCGAGAAGCTCGCCCGCGACCACAAGTCGGCGCATATCGTCATGGACCTGCAGATGGTCAGCCGCAACGGCATCGAGGCGGCACGCACCATCTGGAAGGAGCGGCCGGAGACCCGCATCCTGTTCTGGTCGAATTATTCGGACGAGGCCTATGTGCGCGGCGTCTCGCGCATCGTGCCGGATGGCGCAGCCTACGGCTATGTGCTGAAATCCGCCTCCGACGAGCGGCTGAAGCTGGCGCTGCGCTCGATCTTCATCGAGAGCCAGTGCGTCATCGACCGCGAGGTGCGCGGCCTGCAGCAAAAGAGCCTCGGCCAGGCGAACGGCTTTACCGATTCCGAATACGAGATCCTCGTCGATATCGCGCTCGGTCTCACCGACCGGGCCATTGCCAAACGCCGCAGCCTGTCGCTGCGTAGCGTGCAGAACCGCCTGCAGCAGCTCTACGACAAGCTCGACGTCTACCAGAGCGCCGGCGACGACCACGAGGACGGCCGCTTCAATCTCCGCGCCCGCGCCATTACGGTGGCTTTCCTGCGCAAGCTGCTGAACTACAGCGCTCTGGAGCGGGCCGAGGCAGAGCTGCAGGAGTGGCTAGACGGAAAGTAGTCCGGAGCTTGCTGGAAACCCCATAATTCTGCCCAGGCGGATCAGGCGATGGCTTTCAACGGCGCGCGGCTGCTCGGTGCTGCCTCGGGCTTGCCGAACAGGAAGCCCTGCATCTGCGCCGGATGGCTTGCATGAAGGATCGCAAGCTGTTCCTGCGTCTCGACCCCTTCGGCAATTACCGGCAGGTTGAGCGTCGACGCCATCTCGATGACATTCTCAAACAGCGCCCTGATGGTGGGATCGACGCCGATGCCGGCAAGGAAGCGTCTATCGATTTTCAGCTTGTCGAACGGAAAATCGCGGAGGTTGCTGAGCGAGGAATAACCGGTCCCGAAGTCGTCCAGGACGATCCGGATCCCCATCGAGCGCAGCTGACCGAGCGTGGAAAGGACGGCAGCCCGATCGTGAAACAGCGCCGACTCGGTGATCTCAAGCTCCAGGCGGTCAGGCTGCAGTCCGGTTTTCGCAAGAATTTGCGAGAACTGCTCCACCAGGTTCGGCATCAGAAACTGAACCGGCGAGATGTTGACCGCGATCGTCAGCGGGGTTTTCCACGAGGCTGCTTCGCTGCAAGCTTCTTCCAGGACCCAGATCCCGATGGGGATGATGCAGCCGGTTTCTTCGGCGACAGTGATGAAGTCTGCCGGTGCAAGGATGCCTCTGCTTGCATGACGCCATCGCAACAATGCCTCGTAACCGCACGGCTCTTGCGAGGATGTGTCAACGATCCTCTGGTAGACGAGGAACAGATCACCTTTGCCGAGTGCGTGCCGCAGATCATGCTCGAGCTGCCGCTTGGCATGCAATTCAATGTCCATCGCCTGCTCGAATGTGCAGGCTCTGCCGCGGCCGCCGCTCTTGGCCCGGTAAAGCGCCATGTCGGCATTGTTTCTGAGGCGCCGATCGGTAACGCCGTGCTCCGGGTACAAGGCAATGCCGATGCTGGCGCCGAATCCCGAAGAGGTTGCGAGATCTGCGAACTCGCCGGCGAAAGCCTTCAGCAGATCGGCCGACAACGCTTCCGTCTGTTGGCGGGACGTATTTGCGAGGATGATGCAGAATTCGTCTCCGCCCATGCGAGCGATCGTGACATGCGGTGGCAAGGTGCGGACCAAGACCTGCGCAACCCGCTGAAGAACTGCGTCCCCCTCAGCATGGCCGAACGTGTCGTTGACGAGTTTGAAACGGTCCAGATCGAGGGCAAGAAGCGCCAGCCCGCTTGGTGTTTCTGCAGCGCCGGCAATCGCCATCTCGAAACGCCGGTCAAACTCGCGACGGTTCGCGAGGCCGGTCAATGGGTCATGGCGCGCCATATGCTCGATCCTGCGGCTCGCCTCACGGCGCTCGGTCAGATCGCGTACGGCTATGACCTGGCACTCGCGCCCACGATATTCGATCGTTCGAGCAAGGATCTCGACCGGAATCCTGTCCTGGCCCTCTCGGAACACGGCGCCTTGGCAGGTGTCGATGCCAAGGCGTCTTTCGATCGCAAGCACCGCCTCGACCGGTTGCCCTTTCAGAAGCGCAGCTGCCTTACCGGCCATCGCCGCGAATTTCTCGTTGAGATCGATGACGACATTCTCCTGGGCAATGACGAGCCCCTCGAACGAGGCGTTCGCCAGCCCGCGCAGATCGGTCAAATGACGGTCAAGAAACAGGGCTGCGGCGGCTCCGAGCAGGATCAATGTCGAGATGATCGATACAGCGATGGCGATGGCGATCCGATCGACCGATGACAAATCGGCATGGACGGGCTCGGCGGAAGGGGTGATCTGGACACCGCTCATCGACACGGTATGCAGGCTGCAGATCGCCAGGACGATACACGCCGCGCTGGCGAAAATGTAGGAACGGCTGCCTGCGCTCCGCCGTAGGACGGCAACCGCAACCATGCCGAACACGATTGCCAACATACACGCAACGATCGATTTATCTACGGCGAGTGAGACCATGCTGAAAGGCGTGATCGCGAGCAGCCCCACGAAGTGCATCGCCGCAATGGCAATGCCGACCAAGACGCCACCAGACGCCTGGACAAGCCGGCTAGCATTCATGAAAGCGATTTCAACCGCTACCGCAAACAGAACGACGGCGGCGATAATCGACAGAACGATCAGAGGGCCGTCGTAGCCGATGGGCACCGGACCGGCATAGGCCAGCATCGCGATAAAATGGGTTGCCCAGGTGCTGGCGCCGAGAACGACGGCAGCGGCGATGAGCCAGTAGTGGTGGTGGTGCCGCACGCATTCCTGCGCACGCGTCAGCATGAAGACTGCCGTCAGGCTGCCGAAGCAGCAGATCGCCAGGGCAACGAAAAGCAACGTCCAGTCATGCTGGTCGGCGATACATGAAAGCACAGTGAACATGGCATCTCCCGAAGGTGGGGGGAGGGTGCCAAAGCGGACCTAACGAAATCATATAGGCATCATTAAAATGCAACTAATCCATGCATAAACCACAACGAAAAGACGAGAAAAAGCGTCACCTGGCAAGCCGCGAATAAAGGTGGCCACAAACCGCAGCTTCGGCCGAAGCAAGCCGACCTCTGACAAAGTGGTATTCAGGAGCTCCCCAGCGGGAGTGAACGCTTTGGCGTCTGCCAAGGACGGACCGGAAATGACGCGGTACCGCGCCGCGACAAGGTTGTATATTCCGAAGGCTGCCAATCCGGCGGCAACCGCGATCCCCTAAGTTCCATAAGACAGATTACGCCACATTGTGATGTAGGAGGGTACATTCTATTTAGTAATGCGACAGTTGGGCCAGTTAGAGATGCGACAGTCTCGCCTCTTGATATGCTGGTCAATGTCAACTTACTGCTCGGCCTCATGCTGCAGGCTTATGACCATGCCGGTGCAGCCGGTCTGCTTTCGCTGGAGCGATCGCGGCCATGCAATCGTCGCCATAGCGAGAATCTTCGCAGCGCGGCGCATGTGTGCTTGAGTTGAGCGAGCGCCAGGTTTGCCGACTGCTGAACCGTATCGGCACTGGCGGCGCGGCGTCGGTGCGGCACAAGGCGATCGGCCGGCCGTCGAACAGCCGGATCAGCGACGGCGTTCGGGGTTATGCGGTAACGCTAGGATTTCGAGCCCCAGCAATATTCCGCGACCGAGATATTTCAGAATGGGGGCGATCAGGCTGGCGACGCCGCCTGCTTCACTGCCGATGTCCATAGTGGTGTCCTTTTCGATTCGACGGATCAATATCGAAGGGGCTGTCGGGTTTCAGGACTCGGCACCTGCGCTGCTTGCAAAGAGCGCGACCGTGGCAATTACCGCAGGCAGGCTGAACGCCGCTGCGGGAGCGTACATGTAACCGACAGCGCCGACACCGCAGCCGAGGGCGAAGGTCGCGACGGCTGCTGCCATCTTTTTAACCCGTGCTTTCGCTGTCACGACTTCGTCGGCTTTCGGATCGGCCAGAATGTCCGCGAGATCGAGCATGATCTGCGTGGTCGTGCCGGTCATCAGCGTGGAAGGCGGCGCTTTCGACAGATGCGCCTTGTGAAGCCCATTCTGAATAGCCATCGCCGAAACCAGGGCCATGCCGACCGCCAGTGTGACGGCCCCTTCTTCAGCCCGAAACGGGCCATGAAAGAGTGCGTAGGCAGCAACTCCCACAAACAGCAGCAGCTTGACGACAAGCATTGGCCGGATGGGTGAGCGATCCCGACTTTGAAGTTTCAGGCAGACCAGACGTGATACAAAAACGACCAGACAAAACATCGGTAGTGCCAGGAGTTTTGACAATGCTCCGTCCAGACCGTGCGCCAACGTGGCACCTAGCGTCACGAAGTTTCCAGTGACATGGGCGGTGAACAGCCCGGAAAGCGACAGGAAGCCGAGTGTGTCGACATAGCCGCCATTAAAGCTCAGGAGTGTGGGAAGGGAAGGAAGTTTCATGATCGTGACCTCGACTGATGCTGTTGCCGTAATTTCGTGTCTCGCACGGCACCTGAGTTTTGCCGCTGATCGTCGGCTCTCGCAATTGCATCAATTGTTTCGAATTCATTGCGCCAGGCGACATAATGGAAAGGGCGGCCGAAGCCGCCCTGACCTTTGCGTTTTCGTTATGCGGCATCAGGCCGATTGATGGTCAAGAAGTGACGGACGACGGGCTTCTCCGGGCCGACGTGGTAGGTCAGAACTTTGCCCTGAAGGTCGGCGTCTGCATTGGAAACCCGCCGGTGCTGGCGAAGGTGTTCGGCCCAGGATTCCACCATGAACCACTCGACGATCTTCTCCGGGTCAGCCGAGTCTTCGGTAACGCCCCAGCCATATGCTCCATCGCGGCGACGCTCCTTGGACAGATAATCGATTGCGTGCAGGAACGCACTGCGGTGCTGCTTCTCGACCTTGTACTCGATCAGGATCAGAACCGGACCACGGTCATGGGCGATCGGCTCGGCGACAAGCGGTTCGGGCCAGTGGTTGGACGGCACCATGTCGGCATCGCCTGCAGGAAGCTTCACGCGATGCATGATGAAACCGGCAACGAGAAGACCAGCCGCTCCAATGAGCAAGGTAGACTGGATGCCAACAGCTTCGCCGACAGCACCCCAGCCGAGGCTTCCGGCAGTCATCGCACCATTGAATACGGTCAGGTAGACGGCAAGACCACGACCGCGCACCCAGTTGGGTAGAACAGCCTGCGCTGCGCCGTTGAGCGTGGTCAGGGCGGTGATCCATGCGCCCCCGAGGAACATAAGAACGATGATGGCGACGATCTTCGGCGGGGCAAGCGACAGGACACCCAAGACGACTGCGGTGATCAGTGCTGCGCCAAGAAGCAGACCGTCCGAGCTCAGGCGTTCGCGCAGCCTCGGCATGACCAAGGCTCCACCGATCGCACCAGCTCCGACCGCACCAAGCAGGATGCCGTAGAAGCTGGCATCCCCACCGAGCAGTTGCCGGGCGACGAGCGGGAGGAGCGCCCAGACGGCGCTGGCGAAGGCGAAGAAGATGGCGGCCCGCAGGAGGACGACATGCATCGGTCTGCTGGAGCGGGTGTAGCGAAGTCCGGCGCGGAAGGCACCGAAGAAGTTCTCCTGAAGCGCGTCGTTTGCATCCTTCGCCCGTGGCCACCAGACCAGAGCTGCGATCACCACGATGTAGCTTGCGACATCCGCGCCATAGGTGATCCCGGCTCCAAAGGCTGCGAGAAGCAGGCCGCCCGCAGCAGGCCCGATGGAGCGGGCGATATTGATGCCGAGCGAGTTGAGCGCCACCGCGCTCTTCACGTCCTCACGCTTCACCAGTTCCGGAACGATCGCCTGCCAGGTCGGCCCCATCAACGCGGCGCCAATGCCGCCGAGGAAGGTCAGGCCGATCAGCGCGCTGACCGAAAGCATGCCTGTCTGGGACAGAACCACCAGGGATATACTGACGGATGCCAGCAGGAGCTGGACAGCGATCAGGAACTTGCGGCGATCGAGGATGTCGGTGAGAACGCCTGCCGGGATGGCAAGCAGGAAGATCGGCAGGGTTCCGGCCGCCTGAACCATGGCGACTGCGGCGGGCGATGCGGACAGATCCGTCATCAGCCAGGAGCTGGCGACGTCGCGCATGAAACTTCCGGTGTTGCCAACGACGGTGGCGATCCACAGAACAGCGAAGACTGGCTGTGCGAGGGGCCCGAAGGTTCCCCCGGATGATTTTGCGGCACTCATTTGCCTGCTCCCTTGGTGAGGTCAAATGCTGCAACGAAGACGAATGCGCCTGCGAGGCCCAGGTGCTCGAAGAAGGCGTTGGCCGCCATCATACGGTCCATGCCCGGGGCCATTTCCCAGAAGCGGAGCGCGATGAAGGTCGCGAGAAGCGTGAAGCCAGCCAGCGCCAGGGCGCCTGTCCAGCGCAGGAAGCCCGAGACCACCATGGCGGAAGCCGTGAGTTCGAAGACGATGACGGCGACTGCGAAGAAGGCCGCTGGATGGAGGTCGAAATGATCCATCTCGGCCAATGCGCCGTTGAAATCGAAGATCTTGGTGAGCGGTCCCTGGATATAGGCGGCGCAGAGCGCCAGCAGCGACACCGTTCGCGTGACAGGAGAGCCGACGACGCGGGCCAGACTGCTCCGAACTGGATTCGACATATGTGATTGGTTGGTCATATCTGCTCCCTGCAGGTTCGCCGGTCTGAACGAGCGGCTGCGTTTGATGGAGCGATATTGGCTGGTTACCGCCCTGCCAACAATTGCAGCAATCGTTTCGATTCAATTGCGATTTTTGAAATTATGAAATGGATTGCTCGGGCGGCGGCGTGGCCGCCCAAGCGTGAAGCCGAGATCAGACTGCCCAGCAGGAGCAGCCGAGAGCGCCGAAGAATCCCTTGAGGTCGGCGATCGGAAGTTTGGACGTCCAAGCACCGGCATGATCATGCCCATGCACGCCGCAATCGCTGGCACATCCGCATGTGGAGATTGCCGTGCGGCGTAACGAACGGGCACCGGCACCTTCCGGCTCGCCCCAGGCGGCATAGCCGCCGAATTTGCGGACAGGAGACCAGTCGGGCATCGCGGGCGGGATGTCGTTCTCGTCGAGCGTCTTGAAGTCGCCCGCGCCGTAGACGATCTTGCCACCGACCATGGTCAGCTCCGAAACGAGGAACGAGATTTCGTCCTCGGCGCAGGAGAAGAAGTCCTTGTCCGGCACGACCAGATCAGCGAACTGGCCCTTTTCGATACGGCCCTTCTTGCCCTCTTCGTTCGAGAACCAGGTGACCATTTCGGTCCACATGCGAAGCGCCGTCTCGCGATCAAGGCAGTTGGCACGCGGGTAGAGTTGCATTCCGCCAACTGTCTTGCCGGTCACCATCCACGAGAGCGAGACCCACGGATTGTAGGAGGCGACACGGGTGGCATCCGTACCTGCCGAGACATTCACGCCCTTGTCGAGCATGCGCTTGATCGGCGGCGTGGCTTCCGCCACGCCATGGCCGTAGCGCTCGACGAAATATTCGCCCTGATAGGCCATGCGATGCTGAGTGGCGATGCCGCCGCCAAGTGCCGCAATGCGGTCGATCGACCGTTCCGATATGGTCTCCGCGTGATCGAAGAACCAGTTGAGGCCTTTGAGCGGGATGTCCCTGTTGACCTTCTCGAACACGTCGAGCGAGCGGGAGATGGTCTCGTCATAGGTGGCGTGCATGCGCCACGGCCAACGGTTTTCGGCAAGAACCCGGACCACCACTTCCAGCTCGCCTTCCATCTCCGGAGCCATTTCAGGACGTGGCTGTCGAAAATCCTCGAAATCGGCGGCGGAGAAGACAAGCATTTCGCCGGCACCGTTGTGACGGAAATAGTCGTTGCCCTGCTTGTATTTGACCGACTGCGTCCAGTTCAGAAAATCCTGCTTTTCTTCCTTCGGTTTCTGCGTGAAGAGATTGTAGGCCAGACGAACCGTCATCTGGTTCTCGTCCGACAGCTTCTGGATGACCTCGTAATCGTCCGGATAGTTCTGGAAGCCGCCGCCCGCGTCGATCACTCCGGTCACGCCAAGGCGGTTCAGTTCGCGCATAAAGTGGCGGGTCGAGTTTACCTGATAGTCCAGAGGAAGCTTCGGCCCCTTGGCGAGCGTCGAGTAGAGAATGCCTGCATTCGGCTTGGCCAGCAGCATGCCAGTCGGATTGCCATTGGCATCACGGGTGATTTCACCACCCGGCGGGTTCGGCGTATCGCGGGTGTAGCCGACGGCGCGCAGGGCCGCGCCATTCAGGAGTGCCCGATCGTATAGATGCAACAGGAAGACCGGGGTATCGGGAGCGATCGCATTGATCTCCTCGATCGTCGGCAGACGCTTTTCGGCGAACTGATGTTCGGTGAACCCGCCGACAACGCGCACCCATTGCGGCGCGGGCGTGATCGCCACCTGGCGCTTCAGCATGTCCATGGCATCTGCGAGCGAGCGCACGCCGTCCCAGCGCAGTTCCATGTTGTAGTTCAGGCCACCGCGAATAACGTGGGTATGGTTGTCAATCAGGCCCGGCAGGACGCGCTTGCCCTTGAGGTCGACGATCCTGGTGTCGGGGCCAGCCAACACCATGATCTCGCTGTCGGATCCGACCTCCAAGAACAGCCCGTCCTTGATGGCGATCGCCGTCGCGTTCGGATTGGTCCGGTCAAGTGTGGTGATGCGGCCGTTGTGAAGGATCAGGTCGGGATGCATGGTGTCTACTCGGGTCTGGTTGAGATCGGCGGCTTTCGCCGGTGAGAAGAGGTTCGAAAACGCCAGGCTTGATGCTCCTCCAAGGAAGGTTCGCCGCGTCGTCATCAGCTCCGCTCCTCTACTTGGCCGTCTGCGCGATGAGCAACGTCGATACGATCGCCGCCCTTGGGTAGGTGACCGAACATGTGCGGCTTGATCTGATGAAGCCATGAGACGGCTACCGGCTCCTTGCTCCACAAGGTCTTTGCGAGCGGTATGATCTGTTCGCCGACAAGAATTCCGAGAAGGCCGACTAGAGCGATGACCGGCGGTGCGGGTGAGCGGACGTTGAGCAGGCTGTAGACGATGCCGACAAGCAGGCCTGCACCGAGCGACAGGAGATAGATTTTCATGGGATGTCCTCCAGAATGACGGAAAGACCGCCCCGACGGGGTTATCGGAGCGGGCCGAGCAGGCCTTACTTGGCGGGGTTCGGGCCGATGCGCTTGCCGTGGGCGACGCGTTCGGCGGCCTTGTGGACGTGGGTGTAGGCATAGTCGATGCCCATGCCATAGGCGCCGGAGTGTTCCTTCACAAGCGTGGTGACCGCGTCGTAGGTCTCCTTGCGGGCCCAGTCGCGCTGCCACTCGAGCAGAACCTGCTGCCAGGTGACCGGGATCACGCCTGCCTGCACCATGCGATCCATCGCGTATTTGTGTGCGTCGGACGAAGTGCCGCCCGAAGCGTCGGCGACCATGTAGATCTCGTATTCCGGAACGTCGTGGAGGGCGGAGAGTGCGAAGGTCGTGTTGCAGACTTCCGTCCAGAGCCCCGAGACGACGATCTTCTTGCGTGCGTTGGCGGCATTCTTCGCCAGCGCGTCACGGACGTTCTGGTCGTCCCAGGAGTTCATAGAGGTCCGCTCGAGAATATCGTTCTCCGGGTAGACGGCGAGCAGTTCCGGAAAAGTATTGCCCGAGAAGGATTCGGTTTCGACCGTGGTGATCGTGGTGGGGACGTTGAAGATCTTGGCGGCCTTGGCAAGGCCGACGACATTGTTCTTCAGTGTCTGGCGATCAATCGACTGCACACCGAACGCCATCTGCGGCTGCTGGTCGATGAAGATGAGCTGGCTGTTTGCCGGGGTCAGGACTTCGAGCTTGGACATAGTCAATTCCTCTTCGGTTGTTTGGACCGCCTGTGCGGTGTCAGAATGGGCAGCAGCATCGGATGCCGCGGCACGACGCTCGTTCTGCAATCCTTGGAGTGTTGCGGGTTCCCTTTGAGAGCCGCTCACTCGTTGTCTTGGCTGCTGAATAGAAATCTATTGCGTCGGCTCTCGACACGGAATTGCAATATTACTTGCGAATGAATTACACATTTCGCAACAATGGACATCAAGCCTCAGCTTGCGCCGTTCCGTAGTGGGGAAGCGCCCGCCGCTCGCCCGATCAGGGGAGTCGGAACCACGCCTGGAATCTGGCGCCGAAACGCCTGGGCCGCTCCAGCGCGCGCGGCCAGATTTGCCTGTCTTTCGTTCCATGGATCTGACTATTCGACAAGACCTGCGGCGAACTTCGCGCGAGAAACTATCCTAATATGACCCGACGCGCCACAACGGTGGATTGAGCGGAAATTTGCAAACCAGCGGCTCGGGAAGTCTGTTCGACCTCCACGCCCTCTTCATAAGAGTTCATTGTGAGGGAGCATCGGCGGTCGCCAACAATATGGGCGAATGGGTCCAGGCGGGCAGTGCACGCACTCTCGTGACGAGGCCTCTTCGGGAAGCCGAGATGACAATGGCCTATGTCGCCAGAGGTTACACCGAGCGGGATCCTGCCGTGGTCATATCCGGCCGACGACGCGTTTCTCATCGTGCTCCATCTGATCGAGTCGAGCATTCCGACATATGGCAGAACAGACCGCCCTCTCCTCCGAAGATCTTATCCCAAAGGATCCGTCTGTCTCATAAGTCTGCGCAGGGCGCGGCAATCGCCGTCCGCGGAAAGTTCGAAGCATTCGTCATACATCTCCCGCGGAAGCATCTGACCGAACTCGCGGATCAGACAGGTGAGGGCTGAATGATCTGGCTGTCTGTCGCGGCATGGATGATCCTACGGTGCGGGATATCGGCGCTGCCCTCCTGCCCCTGATCGGTCAGGATGGCGCGGACCGCTCTCTCGTCGCGCATATCGCCCTCGCCCTCAACGCCCACATAGCTCATCGCTGCGGGCGTTCGCGCAGGACGCACTGAAGCGCCGCGATTCAGGGATCCGCGACGCTTCAAGTTCTTCGTCACATGACGATCAATGCTGGGCATCAGGCCGCCAGCGGCACGAGGTTGGCCTGGATCTCATCCCGGAATTCCTCGTATCGGCTCGGGAGCTTGAGTGCTTCGCCGAGATGCGCGGTGTCCTCGTCTCGGTTGAAGCCCGGCTCGTTCGTGGCAACCTCGAACAGAACGCCACCCGGCGTGCGGAAGTAGATCGCCCAGATATAGTCGCGGTCGATGACGGGCGTGACCTGATATCCGGTATCCATCAGCGCCTTGCGCACCTCAAGCTGCTTCTCGCGGTTGTCGACCGCAAACGCGATATGGTGGACCGAACCCGCACCCTGACGGGCAAAAGGCGTCTTCGGCAGTGCTGCAAGATCGATCGTGTCCGCTCCGTTTCCGTTTGGAATGATGAAGCGAGTCACATCGCCCTCCTTTTCGGCGCGTTGGTAGCCCATGAAGCCGAGCAGTTCTTCAGTCGCTGCGATATCGTGCAGGCTGAAGCGAGCGCCGGCGAAACCGCGGATGGCAGCATCGCTAGGGATACCGTCGCCCAGCCATGGGGCGCGGGTATCGTCGGCGGACTCGATAAGCGCAAGGCTGTCGCCATCCGGTCCCATGAAACGAAGACGGTTGGCACCAAAGACGGTGTCCGTTTCCAGCCCGTCGACACCTTGAGCGGTGAAGCGATCCTGCCAGAACTTCAGCGAACCCTTCGGCACGGAGAACTGCGTTTCACCGACCTCGCCCACGCCTGGACGCCCCAGCATCATGTTCTGGAACGGGAAGTAGGTCATGACCGTCCCGGCTGAGCCGTTCTCGTCGCCGTAATACAGATGATAGACGCTTGGGTCGTCAAAGTTGACTGTCTGCTTGACGCGGCGCAGGCCCAACGTGTCGGTGAAGAAGCGGTTGTTCTGCCGCGCATCCGATGCCATCGAGGTCACGTGATGCAGTCCCTTGATATCCTTGATCATGTCGATGCCTTTCAATGGGCGTTGATGTTCGTGTGTTGATATGAATGTAGGCCGGTTGATCGCCGCCGAGAATTGCAATATTCCTTGTGATTGAATTGCAATTTTTGAAACAATGATATGAACGATTACAAAGCTCTCCGAACCTTCCTCCTCGCCGCCGAGAAGCGGAATTTCGCCCAGGTAGCCCGCGAACTGGACATGACACCCGCAGCCGTCACGCGTGCCATCGCCGCGCTCGAGGCAGAACTCGGCGTTCAGCTCTTTGTGCGCACTACGAGGCAGGTTTCCCTCACGACCGATGGCGCGATCTTTGCCGCGCAGATCCAGCCTGCGGTGAAGACGCTCGAAGACGCACGGCGCGAGGTGATGAACACTCACAAGGCTGACGAAGGGCGGCTCCGGATCAGCGCGCCGACATGGTTCGGAAAGGCAGTGCTGCCGCCGATCCTTTCAGGATTCAAGGAACGATATCCAAAGATGAGCTTCGAGATCTCGCTGTCCGATGGATTGGTGAACATTGTCGATGACGACTACGACCTGGCGATCCGCATCTCATCCCAACCATCGGACAAGTTCACGATCTGGCGCAAGATCCGTGCCGTTCCTCGGATACTCATCGCGGCGCCCGGGAGTCGGTTCGCCGAAATGCAGCACCCGAACGAACTGACACCTGACGACTGTCTCGCCTATAGCGGTGAGAGCCGGCGCGAGAACTGGGTGCTATCGGATGGTGGATCCAGCATGACGATTTCGGCAGGTCGGGCCTTCAGCGCCAACAGTGGCGAGGTTCTGGCGGACATGGCCGCCGACGGTGTGGGCGTTGCCATGCTACCGGGGTTCAATATTGCCGACCACATCCGCAGCGGTCGTCTTGTCCATGTCTTCAAGGGATGGGCTCCGCCCGACCTGTGGTTGACGCTCTACTACCCGCCATATCAGGCCCTGCCGCCCCGGATCGCATCCTTCTCGAAGTTCTTCGAAGAGCAAGTCCCGGCGCACATGGTCATGCTGGATTGACGTTCAGTTAGGACGACGATCAGGCTGCTTGCTTTGCCTTGATCTGCTCGGCCACGAGCGCCTGCAGATGCCAGAGATTTCGGTCTCGGATCCCCTCGGCCTCAAGATCAACGATCGTGTTGTGCAGATATTGCGCGCACGATCCGCCCTGCCCGCAGGCGTTTGCGATTAGCTCCGCGGTGGTCTGCCTCGGCAATGGCTTGGTGAGGCCGGATCGTCTGGTACTTGCCCAGAAGGTCAGGGCGTTCTTCATGCCTTCAGGCGTCTGCACGCGAACCCACCGGACCATGGCGGCGACTTCGTGGTACTTGATTTCGCGCGCCACGAGCGCACCGAGATCCTGGCGGCGACGCTCTTCGGATAAACGGAGTACCACACCATCACAACGCCCGCCGCGTTCGAGAACCATCATCAGACCTGGTTGTTCGCTGGTTGCCCGCCAACGTTCGATCCTCAGCGAAAACGATCGATGCCATCCATATGCGAATGCTGGCATTCGGGCTGCCGGCTCGAACTCAGGGTTCCAGATAAGGGACCCGTAAGCGAAGACCCAAATCGGTTCGCCACCTGCCTCTCGTTCAATCCTGTCGACGAGACAGTCAAGTTCCGCCTCGGAGAGTGGTGTCCAGCCCGGTTCTGGGCCATCGTCCAGGACGTCTCGCAACGTCAGGGCAACAAGCTCTGGGGTCAACAGCATCATGGTCCCGTTCCGAATTTCGTGCTGTGTTCAATAAAAGATCGGAGCCGCGATTGCTTTCACATCGCGGCTCCGGGTCTTGTTTAGGACTGCACGAAGGCCAGAAGATCGGCGTTCAGGACATCGGCATTGACGGTCAGCATGCCGTGCGAGAAGCCGGGATAGGTCTTGAGTGAACCATTCTTCAACAGCTTTGCCGACTTCAGGGCCGAATCCGCGATCGGAACGATCTGGTCATCTTCGCCGTGCAGTACGAGCGTCGGAACCGTGATCGCCTTCAGGTCTTCCGTTTGGTCCGTTTCGGAGAAGGCCTTGATGCCGTCGTAGTGGGCCTTGGCTCCGCCCATCATTCCCTGCCGCCACCAGTTCTGGATCACACCTTCCTGAACTGTCGCGCTATCACGATTGAAGCCGTAGAACGGACCGGCCGGAACGTCGCGGAAGAACTGGGCGCGGTTCGTCGCGAGCGCCGAACGGAAACCATCGAAGACTTCGATCGGCAGGCCTTCCGGGTTGTTCTCGGTCTTCAGCATCAGCGGCGGCACAGCCGAGACGAGAACCGCCTTGGCGACGCGGCCGGCGGGCTGGCCGTGCTTGGCGACATAGCGGGCAACCTCGCCGCCGCCCGTCGAGTGGCCGATATGCACGGCATTCTTCAGGTCGAGCGCTTCTGCGACGGCGAAGGCATCGGCGGCGTAATGGTCCATATCGTGTCCGTCGGCAACCTGGGCGGAGCGACCGTGACCGCGGCGGTCATGGGCGACGACGCGGTATCCCTTCGAAAGGAAGAAAAGCATCTGGGCGTCCCAGTCGTCCGATGACAGCGGCCAGCCGTGATGGAAGACGATCGGCTGCGCATCCTTCGGACCCCAGTCCTTGTAAAAGATCTCAACGCCGTCGTTGGTGGTTATATATGCCATTGTCTTGGTTCCTTCGATTGGGTTGGTGGCGGGAGCAGCATTGGCTGCGAAGCTGAGAGAGGGTGAAATTGCCATGGCCGCTGCGGCGGCGCCTGCGGAGAGTAGTACGCCCCTGCGTGTTCATGGAAGAAAGGTTCTGAGCCATCTCGCGTCTTGCGATTTCATCATTGAAAACTTCAGGCGACGCTGTGTTCGTCTGACGGATGGATATTGCCGTCAGATCCTCACACCCACAATTGCGTGAATAGTTTCTATTTTATTGCCGGGTCTGCAATAATGAGACGCGCCTTCGCAGAAGTGAAGGTCCGATCTTGAAGCCGCCCCCGAAATCGAGCAAGGCGGCGTTCATATCCGGACGTTTCATCAGGACGAAGAACGATCTCTTTGAGATGCCTGCAGCATCCCTCGCGGCCCGCAAGGCGCCGAGGAAAGGATCCTTGGAGGGTATTTAGCAGAAGGCGGGTGTCTGGTTCCCAGAGCCAACGGCCAATTTAACGTTGCATTATATCACTCCCGTATCTGGAGGTGGAGATTGCAGATGGCGGCAGCTGCGCATGTGATGCCAGCGCCAAGTCCCTTGTTTCTATCGCACCTCAAATTCCGGATCGGGCGGAACCTGCATGGCGAGAGCGAGATGGTTTGTCTGGCCGGCAAGTCCGATGATCGTCAGGAGTTCGCCGTGTTGGGCATCGGTCATTCCCCGCGCACGGGCGGCAGCGGTATGGGATTGAACGCAGTACTGGCAAGCATTGGCGGTTGACACCGCTATGTAGATCATCTCGCGCGTCAACGGATCGATCGCGCCCTCGACCGTCATGACCGATTTGAGCGTTTCCCGTACGCGTTTGAGGTTTGCGGGATCGATTGCAAGGGCACGCCAGAAGTTGTTGATGAAGTCGGTCTTGCGTGTCGCTCGGATGTCGTCGAACACGGCTTGCACGGCCGGAATGGCTGCGGCCTCTTGGTCCGACAGGAGTTTGACTGTTGTCATCGAAAGTTCCTCTCCGGGCGCCGATTTACGGCCTCTGAAATTGCCGGGACATCCGGCGCAGCCTGCGGACGATACGAAGAAACGACAGGCGCCGCCAGTCTCCCCGTCGGCGAGGAAACCATCGGCAAGAAAGAACGATCGAAGTCGGTTGTTTTTACGAAAACACGCAAAATTAGAAATTATTGTCTATATCTTTTATAGATTATTTTGTTCGATGACCCTGTCGATTTCAGCGATGAGATTTTCGAACGCCCTTTGAACGCTTCTTCGGGCGCATGTGACCTGCCGACTTCTTCCCATATCAACAGGAGATTTCCATGAGCAATCCGGTTCTCGTCAATCAGATCATTCCCGACACCGATGTCGTGCCGCTGACCGGCCGTGTCGGAGCCGAAATCAAAGGTATCCGCCTCGGCGGAGAACTTTCGGATGCAACGGTGGCGGCCATCAATCAGCTTCTCCTGAAGCACAAGGTCATCTTCTTCCGCGACCAGGGACATCTTGACGATTCCGAACAGGAATCCTTCGCACGCCGCCTGGGCGACCTCGTGCCGCATCCAACCCAGGGACCGGTCGCCGGCACCGCTTCCATCCTCAACCTCGATTCCAGCCGCGGCGGCGGCAGAGCGGACCAGTGGCACACCGACGTTACCTTCGTCGACGCCTACCCCAAATTTTCTGTCCTTCGCGGCGTCGTCATTCCGGCAGCCGGCGGTGACACGATCTGGTCCAACACCCATGCGGCATACGAAAGTCTGCCGGCGCCGCTCAAATTGCTGGCGGATAATTTATGGGCCATTCACAGCAATGCCTATGACTATGCCGCCGTGCGCCCTCGCGCCACGGATGCAGAGAAGAAGCATTTCGAGGAGATTTTCACCTCGACCATCTACGAGACCGAGCATCCGGTCGTGCGTGTTCATCCGGAAACCGGCGAAAGATCGCTGCTGCTTGGGAATTTCGTTCAGCGCCTGATCGGCGTATCGAAGGCCGATTCCGCCAAACTCTACGAGGTCTTCCAGTCCTACGTCACCTCGCCGGAAAATACCGTGCGCTGGCGCTGGAGAGCCGGAGATGTCGCGATCTGGGATAATCGCGCCACCCAGCATTATGCTGTCAACGATTATGGCGACCAGCACCGGGTGGTGCGCCGCGCCACTGTTGACGGCGACGTCCCCGTCAGCGTCGACGGTCGCCGCAGCACAACCCATGTGAAGGCTGCCAAGCGACAAGCAACGGCGGCGTGATCACGGCCGCATGGATGTCGCCCGGCGCAGGTTCTACCAGAGTTTCATGTGCCGGTTGACGTCCTTGTAGAGCAGGTAGCGGAACCGGCCGGGGCCGCCGGCGTAACAGGCTTGCGGGCAGAAGGAGCGCAGCCACATGAAGTCGCCGGCCTCGACCTCGACCCAATCCTGGTTGAGGCGATAGACCGCCTTTCCCTCAAGCACATAAAGGCCATGCTCCATGACATGGGTTTCCATGAAGGGGATCACCGCACCTGGCTCCAGGGTCACGATATTGACGTGCATGTCGTAGCGCACATCGGCTGGATCGATGAAGCGGGTCGTGCCCCAGCGCCCATCGGTGTCGGGCATCGCCCGGATCGGATGGTCATCCTCATGCGTGACGATGGCCGGCGGCAGCTCCAGCCCCTCGACCTCCTGAAAGGCCTTGCGGATCCAATGGAAGATCGCCGCGGTCGAGCCATCGTTTTTCAGGCGCCAGGCCGAACCGGCCGGGATATAGACGAAGGAGCCGGCGCGCAGCGCGTGGCTGACGCCTTCAAGCTCCACCGTCATGCCGCCTTCGACGACGAAGAGGACCGCCTCGGCCCGCTTGTCCGGCTCCGGCCGGTCGCTTCCGCCGCCCGGCTGAACTTCCATAACATATTGCGAGAAGGTCTCGGAGAAGCCGGAAAGCGGCCGGGACAGAACCCATGCCCGCGTTCCCGTCCAATGCGGAAGGACGCTCGTGACGATATCGCTCATGACGCCGCGCGGGATGACCGCGTAAGCCGTGGTGAAAACGGCCTTGCCGGAAAGCAATTGGGTCTGCGGCGGCAGACCGCCAAGCTTCGAATAATACTCTGTCTTGTCCATTGATGCGGCTTTCCAGGCAGGTGTCACTACATCTGCTTTATGCGCCGCCAGCCCGTTAGGCAACTGCCATTGGGCCAAGCGAACCTACCGATCGGCCATCACCAGATGGCCCGGTCCGACTTCACGATAGAAGGTGGCCGGAGGCTGGTAGTCGACCGAGCGCATCGGGCTCTTGATCTCGTCATTGGCCACCATCCGCTTTTCGTGGCGGCGGTCCGGATCGGGCACCGGCACGGCGGCGATGAGTTTCCTGGTGTAGGGATGCTGCGGATTTTCGAAGACGGCGGCCCGTGGGCCGATCTCGACGATCTCGCCGAGATACATCACCGCCACCCGGTGGCTGACGCGCTCGACCACCGCCATGTCGTGCGAAATGAACAGGAATGCGAGGTTGAGGCTCTGCTGCAGGTCCAGCATCAGGTTGATCACCTGCGCCTTGATCGAAACGTCGAGCGCCGAGACGCTTTCGTCGGCAACGATGACCTTCGGCTGCAAGGCAAGCGCCCGGGCAATACAGATGCGCTGGCGCTGGCCGCCGGAAAATTCATGCGGATACCGCGCCGCCATATCCGCAGACAGGCCGACCTTCACCAACAGGTCGGCGACCACGTCCCTTGCCTGCTTTGCATTGCCCATCCTGTGTTCGAGATAGGGTTCGGCGATCGCCGCACCCACCGTCATGCGCGGATTGAGGCTGGCAAAGGGATCCTGGAAGATCATCTGCACGGATTTTCGCATCTCGCGCAGCTCCCTCCTGTCGAGGCCGAGCACCTCCCTGCCCTCGACGAGAACGGAACCGGCTTGCGGCTCGATGAGCCGCAAGATGGCGCGCCCCGTCGTCGATTTACCGCAGCCGGACTCGCCGACGAGCGACAGCGTCTCCCCGGCATGGAGATCGAAGGAGACGTTCTCGACCGCGTGCACGCGGCTGGTCAGCCGGCCGAACAGGCCGGAGTGAATGTCGAAACGCTTGGTGAGGTTCTTCACCTCAAGGACCGGCGCCATCGCGACCGTATCGGCGGCTTCGGCCGGAATGTCGGATTCCCCCGTCGCCGTATTGACCACGGGGAAACGCAGAGGCCGCTGGCGGCCCTGCATTGAGCCGAGCACCGGCACGGCCGATAGCAGCGCCCTGGTATAGGGATGTCTGCCGCGGTGGAAAATATCGGCGGTGAGCCCGCTTTCCACCTGTTCGCCGCGATACATCACCACCGTCCGGTCGGCGATCTCGGCGACGACGCCCATGTCATGGGTGATGAACAGAACCGAGGTCCCCTCCTCCTCCTGCAGCATCTTGATGAGATCGAGGATCTGGCCCTGGATCGTCACGTCGAGCGCCGTCGTCGGCTCGTCGGCGATCAGCAGTTTCGGCCGGCTGGCAAGGGCCATGGCGATCATGACCCGCTGGCGCATGCCGCCGGAAAAACGATGCGGATATTCGCCGAAACGCGAGGCGGCAGAGGGGATGCGGACTTTTTCCAGCAGCCTAATCGTCTCGGCTTTGGCATCGGCTCGGCTCATATCGGAATGGCAAAGCAGCGCCTCGGAGATCTGGTCGCCGATGGTGAAGAGCGGATTGAGCGATGTCATCGGCTCCTGGAAGATCATCGCCACCTCGTTGCCGCGCACCTGCCGCATGGCATGTTCCGGCAAGGCCAGCAGGTCGCGGCCGCCGAGCAGCACGCGGCCGTCGACGCGGCTCGTATCCGCCTGCAGCAGCCGCATGATGGAGAGCGAGGTGACGCTCTTGCCCGAGCCGGATTCGCCGACGATCGCCACCGTCTCGCCGGGTGCGACGGTGAACGAGACATCGCGCACCACCGGCTTCCAGGCGCCATCCACCAGAAAGGAGGTGGTTAGCCTGTCGACGGAAAGAACGGGTGCGCTCGTCTCGATCGGTTGCGCTTGAACCTCAGCCATATCGCTCCCCTTGCGGCTTAATCCGGCCAGCGCAGCGCGGCATCGAAGCGGTGCCGGCTGCGGTTTTCGATCGGCGTCGCGATGATTTCGTTGGAAGCGCGCGCCTTGTCGAGTTCCTCGGCCAGGCGGTTTGCGACGATGACGTCCTGGCCCGGATGCAGGTTGCACGGGTCGAGATAGAAATAACGGTGCTCCACCTCATGGTCGCGCACGATGATCGGCGGGTTGCCCCTCGCCAGCGCATCGGCCAAGTCCCAGGCGGTGATATGGGCCTCTTCGGGATCGACGATCAGGCGCAGCCGCTCGAGCGGATTGTTGGTCGGGTCAGGCTCGATCAGCGAGGTCAGGCCGGGGCGGCCATCGAGTGTGCGCTTCCACAGGTTGAGATAACCGGTCTCGCGTTCGCGGATGCCGGCATGGTCACGGTTTTCCCAGGCTTCCAGCGCTGCCATGACGCCGAAGATGCTTTCCTTGCCGACCTTCATGCCGCGGCCGATGCCCATGTTCTGCAGGAAGGCATGGCGCACCAGTTCCTTCCGGCCGGCAACGATGCCGGAGGTCGGGCCGCCGAGGAACTTGTGGCCGGAATAGAGGGCGATATCGGCCCCCTGCTCCAGGAAAATCCGGAGATCGTATTCCGAGGCGGCATCGACGATCACAGGCACGCCCTTGGCATGGGCGACCTCGACGAATTCCTTGAGGTTCAACAGGCCGTAATCGACGACATGGTGGGAGACGACATAGACGGCGGCGGCTGTTTTGTCGGTGATCGCCTTTTCCATGTGGAAGCGATGCGTCGAGGTCGCCTGGCCGATCAGCACGGCCTTGCCGCCGGCAAGCCGGATCGCCTGGTCGACCGGAGCGCCGTAGCTCACCACATGGCCCATCTGCACCAGCACTTCGTTCTTCTCGGGCACGGCATCCGGCAGCTTCTCGATCGCCAGCAGATTGTCGGCGGTGATGGCGCCGGCGACCGCCAGCGAAATACCGGCCGAGCAGGAGGCGGTGACGAAGCCCGCCTCACCGCCGGTCAGCCGGGCGATGATGGCGCTTGCCTTGCGCTGCAGGTCGTTGATCTCGACGAAATGCGGCAGGATCGATGCCATCGCCTCGATCGCCTCCGGCACGACGATCGACGCGCCGAGGCTGGTCATCGTGCCGGATACGTTGATGACGGGCCGAAGGCCGAGCGAAGGTCTGATATCATTGGGCATGAAGGTCTCCAGAAGTCTGGGTCGAGGAACGGGCCATGGGTGGACCCTTCTCCAAATATGAAAGCTCTCGTCAGCCATTCAAGGCAACGATCGCCTCGATCTCGACGGTGATGTTGCCCGGCAGCGAGCCGAAGCCGACGGCTGAGCGGGCATGTTCGCCGGCCGCGCCGAAGACCGCGATCAGCAGATCCGAGCAGCCGTTGATGACGCTCGGATGATCCTCGAACTCAGGCACGGCATTGACCATGCCGAGCAGCTTGACCACCCGCTTGACGCGGGAGAGATCGCCGAGCGCATCATGCATGACGGCGAGCAGATTGATGCCGGTCAGCCGTGCATGCCGATAGGCCTCCTCGACACTGACGCCGGCGCCGACCTTGCCGGCATGCAGGAAGCCATCGGCCTCGCGCGGCCCCTGGCCGGAGAGGTAGAGCATATTGCCCTCCACCACATGCGTCACGAAATTGGCGATCGGCGGCGGCGGCGGCGGAAGCTTGATGCCGAGGGCGGCTAACCGTTGGTAAGGCGAGTTCTCGACCTTGCCGGCGGCGGTGGGAAACTGATTCACGCAAACTCCTGTCATGCAAATTTGGATTGGGCCGACGTCTGGTCGGCGGATTAAAGGTCCTTGCGAAGTCTTGGATCGAGCATGTCCCTGAGGCCGTCGCCGACCATCTGCAGCGACAGCACCGAGAGGATGATGGCGACACCCGGAAACAGCGTCATCCAGTCGGCCTGGCCGATATATTGGCGGCCGGCGGCGATCATCGTTCCCCAGGTCGGGATTTCGGGGCTGACGCCGAGGCCGAGGAAGGAGAGCCCGGCTTCGGCGAGCATGGCGCTGGCGAAGAGGAAGGTGGCCTGCACCAGGATCGGCGAGAGCAGATTGCGCAACACATGCCGGGTCATGATGTGGAAGGTCGAAATGCCGAGCGCCTTTGCCGCCTCGACATAGGGCAGCTCGCGAATGACCAGCGTCGACGCACGGACGATGCGGGCAAGGCGGGGCGCATAAACGATCGACAGCGCGATGATAACCGTGGTCAAGGAGGGACCGAGGGCGGCGACAAGCGCGATCGCCAGCAGAATATCGGGAAAGGCCATCATCGCGTCGATCAGCCGGGCGATCGGCGTATCGAGCTTCTGGAAAAAACCGGCAAGCAGGCCGAGTGTCACGCCGATCACGGCTGACAGGCTGACGACCGCCACCCCGACGAGCAGCGACAGGCGGCCGGCAAAGATCGTGCGCGAGAAGACGTCGCGGCCGAACTCGTCGGTGCCGAAGAAAAAGGTGCCGCTCGGCGGTTTCAGCCGGTTGACGATGGAAAGTTTGGACGGCGAATAGGGCGCGACGACAGGGGCGAAGACCGCCAGCAGCACGAAGATCGTCAGGATCAGCAGGCCGAAGGCCACCGTCTTGCGCTTCAGCAGGCGGCGGACGAATTTGCTGCCTTCGCTCTCGGCGGGCTTGATCGCGATATCGGCCATCAGTAGCGCACCCTCGGATCGACCAGCAGATAGAGCATGTCGATTGCAAAATTGATCAGCACGTAGAGGGCGGCGATGACGAGCAGCGCCCCCTGGATGACGGGGTAATCGCGGCGCAGCACCGCCGAGACGACGAGATTGCCGACACCCGGCAGGCCGAAGACGGTCTCGGTGACGACGGCGCCCGAAATCAGCACCGCCGCCGTCAGGCCGAGCACCGTCAGGATCGGGATCAGCGCATTCTTCAGCGCGTGCTTGAGGATGACCTTGCGCTCGACCAGCCCCTTGGCGCGCGCCGTGCGGATATAATCATCGCCGAGCACATCGAGCATCGACGCGCGGGTGAAACGCAGGATCAGCGCCGAGGAGACGATGCCGAGCGCGAAGGCCGGCAGGGTCAGATGATACATCCGCTCAAGGAAGGTCGAGCCGGGGCCGCCATAACCCGAGACCGGGAAAAGGTTGAGCCGGACGGCGAAGAACTGCATCAGGATGAGGCCGAGCCAGAAGCTTGGGATGCTGGCGGCAAACATCGCCAGCGTCGTTGCCGCCTGGTCGACGAAGGAGCCGCGCCGATAGGCCGCATAGATGCCGATCGGCAGCGCGATGACGCCGGCAATGGCCAGCGAAAACAGCGTCAGGAAGAAGGTCGGCTCGGCGCGGTCGAGCAGAGCCGAGGTGACAGGCATGTTGAGGAAGATCGACTGGCCGAGATCGCCCCTCAGCAGCTGACCGATATAATAGAAATATTGCAGGCCGAGCGACTGGTCGAGGCCGAGGCGGCTCCGCAGATCGGCAACATCCTGCGGCGTCGAATCCGGCCCGAGCATGACGGCAGCCGGGTCCCCCGGCGTCACGCGCACGATGACGAAGACGATCGTGACGACGAGAAACATCACGACGATCATGCCGAACAGGCGCTGGAGGATGTAGCGGATCATGAATGCTGGCCTTCAAGCCCTTGCAGATGCGGCAGAAAAGAAGACCGGCACCGGCCACGAAGGGCCGGCGCCGACGGCGATGTTTACTTCTTGATCGAAGCGTTCCAGAAATACGGCCATGGGGCCGGATCGACACCTTCGAGCTTGACCGATTTCGCCGAGACGGCGTTGAAATCGCCGATCTTCATAAAGGGCGCATCTGTATAGATAGCCTTCTGGACATCGGCCCAGAGCGCGACGCGCTTCTTCGGGTCGACCTCGGCGGTGAAGGCATCGACGGCGGCCTTGCGGGCCGGCGTATCCCACCAGCCGGGCGAGCTGGTCGAAAGCGAGCCGATCAGGGCCGGCTCCGGCAGGAACGGGCTGTGGGTGATGTAGATATCCCAGAGCTTCGGATCGGTGCGGCGCTGGGTCAGCGTCGCCCAGTCCACCACCTGCATATCGACGGTGAAGCCGGCAAGCTTCAGATATTCTGCGGCGACCTGCGCCATCTTATAGTGGAATTCGTACTGCCGGCTGGTCAGGATGCGGATCGGCTCGCCATTATAACCGGCCTTCTTGGCAGCAGCGGCCGCCCCTTCCGGATCCGCGAGATTATAGGCGCCTTCGACGCCGGCATCGGTCGACCAGGAAAAGGACTTCGGATAGATGGCGCCGTCGAGCGCATAGAAATCCTTGCTGCCGAAAGCGGCGGCGAGCATGTCTTCCATGCTGAGCGCCTGGCGGATCGCCTTGCGGACCTCGACATTCCCAGCAACACCTTCCTTCGTGTTGAAGACGAAGACCGGATAGCCGAAGGGCTTCAACATGACCGGCTGCGAGGCAGTCGACGCCTTCACCTTGTCGTAGGATTCGACGGCGATCGAATCGACATAATCATACTGGCCGGAGACGGCGGCTTCGACACGGGTGTTCGGATCGGGCACCGGCACGAAGCGGATTTCATCGAGATATTGATGGCGGGCGCCGCCATAGCCATTGCTGTCGCCGTCACGGGACTTGTAGCCATCGAAGCGGACGAGCTGGATATACTGGTCGGCCTTGCGCTCCTTCAGCATATAGGGACCGGTGCCGATGAACTCCTTCATCGGCTCGTCCTGTTTTTCCGAGGGAATGATGATCGCCGCCGAATTATTGAAGGCAAGCAGCGAAGTCAGCGGCGCATAGGGCTGCTTCAGCGTGATTGTGACGGTCGAAGGATCGACAGCAGTGATCTTGTCGATGAAGCCCGACACCTGCTTGCCGCGCGAGGCGATCTTCATCCAGCGGGTCAGCGAGGCGACCACATCGTCCGAGGTCATGTCGCTATTGTCGTGGAACTTGATGCCGGTCCTGAGCTTGATCGTATAAGTTTTGCCATCGGCGCTGATCTCAGGCAGGCTTTCGGCCAGCAGCGGCGTGACGTTCCAGCTCTTGTCGAAAGTGTAGAGCGTTTCGAAAATATGCTGGGTGACAATGCCGACGAGATCGGCCGTCGACGACATCGGATCAAGCGTCGGCGGCTCGCCGATCGTCGCGACATTGATGACGCCGCCCTTTTCCTGGGCAAGCAGGGTCGAGGGCAGGGCGACAAGCGCGGTGCCAAGGAGAAATGCGACAAGTGTTTTCATGTGAGGGCTCCCGGTCAAGTTCCACAATTATGTAATCAATCTTTTTGTAACAGAATAAGAGCTGGATTGATCCTGTCAAGCGTGGGTGACCGATTATGCCTCTGCCGGGATACCGGAACGCGAGAAAACACAATCTTCGGCTGCGCCCTGCACGAAGGCTGCGCATTATGCCAAGCACACGGATGGTCAGGCTTCAGCGGAACGGGAGAAAAGAATGAACATCAATTTCAAGGGCGGAAAATGGCTGAACGAACCGGCCAGCTGGCACGCCGACGACACCGCCCTCACCCTGACGACCGATGAAAAAACCGATTTCTGGCGGGAAACCCATTACGGCTTCACCCGCGACAGCGGCCATTTCCTCGCCTTTCCCACGGCAGAGAGCTTCACCGCCCAGATCCGCATCCAGGGCGAATTCCGCACCCTCTACGACCAGGCTGGCCTGATGGTGCGCCTCGACGGGAAACGCTGGGTAAAAACAGGCGTGGAATTCACCGACGGCGAAGCTTTCCTCAGCACCGTCGTCACCGACGGCAGGTCCGACTGGTCGGTGTCACAACCCTTCAAGGGACTCGAAGATTTCCACATCCGCGTCACCCTCGCCAACGGCGCCCTGCGCATCCAGACCTCTTGCGACGGGAGCCGCTGGCCGCTGCTGCGGCTAGCGCCCTTCCCGGCCGCCGACGGTTACGAGGTCGGGCCGATGGCCTGCACGCCGGAGCGCAGCGGGTTGACGGTGCGCTTTTCGGAGTTCTCGATCGGGTTGGCGATTGCGACGGATCTTCATGATTTGAGTTAGACGCTATTATAAGATTCTCTGCGGACACGATCTGGGGTGATCCACGAATGTTGGCCGTTCTATTCGTTGCCCCTGCTGTAAATGCCACACAAATAGGACTGTCATTTTCGAGATGACATCCGCCCCATTCTCTGCGAAAAAGAGCGCGATGAGAGACAGGGGCGCCCGTCGACAGACGGGCTGAGAAGCACCCTTCGAACCTGAACCGGATAATGCCGGCGGAGGGAGTCGCTCGGGGTCGCGGCACTGCCGTACGAATGACCCCGTGCCCGCCCCCGCCTGAAAGGGGCCACATGCAGACCAGGACCACACCAGGAGCCATGCTGAAGGCGATGCGCGAAAAGCCGCCGCTCGTTCAGTGCATCACCAATTACGTCGCCATGAACATTGCCGCAAATGTTCTGCTGGCCGCCGGCGCCTCGCCCGCCATGGTGCATGCCGCAGAGGAAGCCGGCGAATTCGCCGGCATCGCCAATGCGCTGACGGTCAACATCGGCACGCTGTCGCCGCAATGGATCGACGGCATGCAGGCGGCGGCGAAGGCAGCGACCTCAGCCGGCAAACCCTGGGTGCTCGATCCGGTCGCCCATTATGCCACGGCTTTCCGCCGCGATGCGGTCGCCGGTCTGCTGGCGCTCAAGCCCACGATCATCCGTGGCAATGCCTCCGAGATCATCGCGCTCGCCGGCGGCGAGAGCCGCGGCCAGGGCGTCGACAGCCGCGATCCGGTTGAACAGGCGGAAGGTTCGGCGCGATGGCTCGCCGAGCGCCAGCAGGCGGTCGTCGCCGTCACCGGTGCAGTCGATTTCGTCACCGATGGGGAGCGGGCGGTGCGGATCACAGGCGGATCGGCCTTGATGCCGCAGGTCACCGCCCTCGGCTGCTCGCTCACCTGCCTCGTCGGCGCCTTTGCCGCCACAGTGCCCGAGGATATGTTCGGGGCGACGGTCGCAGCCCTTGCAACCTTCGCCATCGCCGGCGAAGAGGCAGCACTCGGTGCGGCCGGTCCCGGCTCCTTCGCCTGGCGCTTCCTCGATGCGCTGAACGCGCTTGACGCCGAAACGCTCGATGCCAGGGCCAGGATATGGGCCGCATGAAGACCTTCGATCTTTCGCTCTATCTCGTCCTCGACCCCGATCTCTGCGCCGGGATCGGCATGGTCGAGACCGCCCGCCTTGCCGTTGCCGGCGGCGCGACAATGGTGCAACTGCGCGACAAACATGCCGGCACGACCGGGATGATCGAGACCGGACGCGCGTTGAAACAGGCGCTTGATGGCACCGGCGCCCTGCTCATCGTCAACGACGATGTCGAGGCGGCTATCGCCATCGGCGCCGACGGCCTGCATATCGGCCAGGAAGACATGGATGCGGCGAGAGCGCGCAAGATGATCGGCCCCGGAATGATCCTCGGCCTGTCGGTCGAGACCGAGGCGCTCGCCGCTGCCGTCGATCCCAGCCTCGTCGATTATACCGGCGTCGGCCCGGTGTTTGCGACGCCGACCAAGGCCGACCACAAGCAGCCGATCGGCTTTGAGGGCCTGGCAAGGCTGGTGGCGGCTTCGCCGGTGCCGTCGGTTGCGATCGGCGGCCTGAAGGCAGAGCATGTGGCCGAAGTCTTTGACGCGGGCGCCAAGGGGCTTGCCGTCGTCTCCGCCATCTGCGGCACGCCGGACCCTGAAGCCGCCGCTCGCCGCATCGCCGGAGAAATCCGAAAGGCCCGCGCATGATCCGCAACGTCCTCTCCATCGCCGGCTCCGATCCCTCGGGCGGCGCCGGCATCCAGGCCGATCTCAAGGCCTTTTCCGCTCGCGGCGTCTACGGCATGGCGGTACTGACCGCGCTGACGGCGCAGAACACTCAAGGTGTCACCGGGGTGCATCTGGTGCCGCCGCAATTCGTCGCCGACCAGATCAACGCCGTCTTTGCCGATGTGCGCGTCGATGCCGTCAAGATCGGCATGATCGCCAATGCCGGCATCGCCGATGCCGTCGCCAACGCGCTTGTTGCCGCACTGGCCGACCGGCGCAGCATCCCCATCGTCATCGACCCCGTCATGATCGCCAAGGGCGGCGCCGCCCTGCTGGCACCCGAAGCGGTCGACGTGCTGACCAGCCGGCTGCTGCCGCTGGCGACACTTCTGACCCCGAACCTGCCGGAGGCCGCCGCCCTGCTGCACCAGCCGGTGGCGACAAACCGGTCTCACATGGCGGCGCAGGCCGAGCAGCTGCGCGCGCTCGGCCCGGCGGCCGTGCTGGTCAAGGGCGGTCATCTCGACAGCGACGACAGCCCCGACGTGCTTGCCACAGCCGACGGCCTGCACTGGTTCGAAGCCAGACGCGAGCCGACCAAGAACACCCACGGCACCGGCTGCACGCTGTCGAGCGCGCTGGCGGCAGAGCTTGCCAAGGGCGCCTCGGTGTCTGAGGCCGTCGCCATCGCCAAGGATTACCTCGCCGGCGCGGTCGCGGCATCAGGAAGCCTCACCGTCGGCTCCGGCCACGGCCCGGTGCAGCATTTTCATGCGCTCTGGAGAGTCGAGGGATAAGCGCGCACATCGACGCACGCTTCCATCGAAACGGCTCGGGCTCGCGCCCCGAGCCGTTTTTGCGTTCGGCAACTACCTTGCTTTGAAAGCAGGAGCGTAACGGCGAGCAGCGTTGCGACCCATCTGAAAAATCCCTGTTGACAAGCCCAGCCAGATCGCCAAATCTATGTCATTAAAAGGGGATATATTCCGTAATAGAGGAATATCAGGAGGAGTGACGGGTGCCAGACCTGCTTGTGAGCTTATACTCCACACAGCTTGCCGATCTGAAGCGGAAAGCCGACGATGTCAGCGTTTCCATCCGCCCGGCCCTTCCCCCGGAATTGCATCTCGTCGTCAACTGGGTTCGCGAAAACTTCAGCGAAAACTGGGCGAGCGAAGTTGCAATCGCCTTCGCGCGTCAGCCTGTTGCCTGCCTGATCGCCGTCGACGGCGGCAAGCTCAAGGGCTTTGCCTGCTATGACACGACGGCGCGCGGCTTCTTCGGCCCGACCGGCGTCGACCGCCAAGCGCGCGGCAAGGGCATCGGGCTCGCCCTTTTTTCCGCCTGCCTTCAGGCGATGAAGACGCTCGGTCACGCCTATGCCTTCATCGGCGATGCCGGCCCGGTCGATTTCTACGCCGGGACCGCCGGCGCCATCGTCATCCCCGCCCCCGACAAGGGCATTTACGAAGGCATGCTGAGAAGCATGCCGAAATGACCATCTGATCCCGGAGTTACAGAATTGTCCTCGACCCCGCTCGCCCTTTTCGTCGGCCTTCCGAATCCCGCGATTTCGGATGATGAATTCGCCCTCTTCCGCGAGACCAATCCGCTCGGCCTCTTCGTCGGCCGGCGCAACCAGCGCGAGCCGGAACAGACCAGGCGCCTGATCGAACGCTTTCGGCAAGCCGTCGGCCGCGACGATGCGCCTGTCTTCACCGACCAGGAAGGCGGCCGCGTCCAGCATCTCGATGCCGGGCCTTGGCCGCTTTTCCGCAGCTTCGGCCAGTTTGCCGAACTTGCCCGCCGCGATTTCGATCTCGGCAAAAAAGCACTGCGCCTTTCCTCCCAGGCCATGGGCGCGATGATGACGGAACTCGGTCTTTCCAGCGGCTGCTCGCCCGTTCTCGATCTCGTCTTCGAGACGACGAGCGCGGTCATCGGCGCCCGCTCTTTCGGCCCGGATCCCGATGTCATCGCCGCCCTCGGCCGCGAGGTGGTCAATGGCCTGCTCGAGACCGGCAACATGCCTGTGATCAAGCACATTCCCGGCCATGGCCGTGCGACGCTTGACTCCCACAAGGAGCGCCCGGTGGTCGACGCCTCCCGCGCGACGCTCACTGCGACCGATTTCAAGCCCTTCGTCGCGCTGAAGGATACGCCCTGGGCGATGGTCGCCCATGTCGTCTACTCGGCCTATGACGCGGAGCTGCCGGCCTCCGTCTCACCTGTCATGCACGACGTCATCCGCAACGACATCGGCTATGACGGCGTGCTGATTTCCGACTGCATCTTCATGGAGTCGCTCGCCGGCACCCTGCCGGAACGCGTCAGGCAGGTGCTCGACGCCGGCTTCGACATCGCCCTCCACAGCCATGGCGACATTGCCGAAAGCGAGGCCGCCGCCAAGGCCGCCCGGCCGCTGACGGACGCCGCGCTGCAACGGATCGCCGCCGGCAAGGGCCGCCTCGGCAATCTCAAGGTCGACGTCCGCGCCGCCCATGCTGAAGTCGAAGACATGTTTGCAAGCGCGCTGGTCTCCTGACCGGCGCATCTCTCATCGTATAAAAAAGGGGAATAAGACATGAAAAAATATCTTCTTGCCGCCGCTGCGCTGACGCTGCTTTCGGGCTCTGCCCTGGCGCAGACGATCCTGACGGTAAATATCGAACCGGCGACGACCTGGGTTCGCAACTTCAATCCGTTCAACCAGACCTCGTCGCGCCAGTCGACGCTCGATTTCATCTACGAGCCGCTGGTTATCTTCAATCGCTTCGACAGCAACAAACCGGTTTATCGCCTGGCCGAAAGCTTCAAGCTCTCCGACGATCTGAAGAGCATCGATTTCAAGCTGCGTCCGAACCTGAAATGGTCGGACGGTAAGCCGCTGACCGCAGCCGACGTCAAGTTCACCTATGATTATCTAAAGAAATTCCCGGCGCTCGACTTCGTCAGCATCTGGACCTTCATCACCGACGTGCAAGCCGTCGACGGCCAGACGGTGCGCTTCACGCTCGCCAATCCGAGCTCGCTCGCCGCCGAGCAGATCTCGCAACTGCCGATCGTTCCCGAATATGTCTGGAAGGACGTCGCCGATCCGGTCACTTTCGCCAACGAGACGCCGGTCGGCAGCGGCCCGCTGACTGAGGTGCCGCGCTTCACCGGCCAGACTTACGACCAGTGCCGCAATCCGAATTACTGGGACAACGCGCATCTGAAGGTCGATTGCATGCGCTTCCCGCAGCTTGCCGACAACAACCAGATGCTGACGGCGACGGCCGACGGCACGCTCGACTGGGGCGTCTCCTTCATTCCCGATATCGACAATGTCTACGTCTCCAAGGACCCGGCGCATTTCCACTACTGGTATTCGCCGAGCAGCATGGTCGCCTTCCTGTTCAACCTGGACACGGCGAACGAGAACAACAAGAAGGCCTTCAACGATCTGAAGTTCCGTCGTGCCGTCTCGATGGCACTCGACCGCAAGACGATGATCGATGTCGCCGGCTACGGCTATCCGACGCTGAACGAAGACCCCGGCCTGATGGGCGAGCTTTACAAGAGCTGGGCGGATCCATCGGTCAAGGCCGACTTCGGCAAGTTCGCGACTTATGACGCCGATGCCGCCAAGGCGCTGCTCGACGAAGCGGGCTATAAGGACAAGGACGGCGACGGCCTCCGCGACAATCCCGATGGCAGCAAGATCTCCTTCTCGATCATCGTCCCGAGCGCCTGGACCGACTGGATCGACACCGTCAACCTCGCCGTCGAAGGCATGCAGGCAGTCGGCATCGACGCCAAGATCGAAACGCCTGAAGAAGCCGTCTGGACCGGCAACCTCATCAACGGCACCTTCGATGCGGCGATCAACAGCTTGCCGGCATCGGCCTCGCCCTATTATCCCTACAAGCGCGCCTTCAGCGCTTCGGACAAGGGCAAGACCCGCTTCACCGCGCAGCGCTGGTTCAATCCTGATGTCGAGAAGCTCGTCACCGAGTTCACCCAGACCGCCGATCTTGCCGAGCAGAAGGATGCGATGAACAAGGCGCAGCGCATCGTCGCCGAAAATATGCCCGTCATTCCGGTGTTCAACAATCCGAACTGGTATCAGTACAACACCAAGCGTTTCACAGGCTGGTCGACCAAGGAAAACCCCTTCGTCAATCCGTCGATCTCGCGGACCAACCCGGCACGCCTGCTCAACCTCTTGGCCCTCGAACCCGTCAAGTAAGCATCATCATCCCGGGAGCGGCGTCAGAGCATGATGCCGAAAACTGTAAGCGGTTTTCGGATGCTCATCTAGACGCGCCGCTCCCGTCACGACGGAGTTCCCATGGCTTTCCTGCTTCGCCGCCTCGTCTTTTACATGGCAGCCTTCATCGCGGCAGCGACGATCAATTTCTTCCTGCCGCGGCTGATGCCGGGCGATCCGGTGCAGATCATGTTCTCCAGCGCCGGCACCGAATTGCCACCGGAAAGCCTGCAGGCGCTGAAGCTCACCTTCGGCTTCGTCGACGGCCCGCTCTGGCAACAGTATCTCACCTATCTCGGCAGCATCTTCACCGGCGATCTCGGCCGCTCGATCAAGTATTTCCCGCTGCCGGTCACATCGGTGCTCGGCCATGCTCTCATCTGGACCGTCGGCCTGATGGGCACAGCGACGATCATCAGTTTTGCACTTGGCACCCTGCTCGGCATCGCCGCCGCCTGGCGCCGCGGCAGCAGGTTCGACGTTATCGTCTCCGTCGGCGCGATTTTCGCGACCTCGGTGCCGGCCGTCGTCACCTCGCTGATCGTGCTCTTCATTTTCGGCTTCACGCTCGGCTGGTTTCCGAACGGCTACGCCGCCGATCCATCGCTCGATCCAGCCTTCAGCCTGCAATATCTCGGCAGCGTCGCCTATCACGGCATCCTGCCAATGGTGACGCTCTGCACGGTGCTGATCGGCGGCTTCACCGTCACCATGCGCAACAACATGATCAACCTGCTCGGTGAGGACTATATCGTTATGGCCCGCGCCAAGGGACTTTCCGACCGACATGTGATGCTCTGGTACGCCGCCCGCAACGCCCTGCTGCCGACCGTCTCCAGTCTCGCCATCGCCATCGGCACCATCCTCGGCGGCTCGCTGGTGACGGAGGTCGTCTATAACTATCCCGGCCTCGGCAACATTCTCTACCAGGCGATCCTCGCCCGCGATTACCCTGTCATCCAGGGCCAGCTCCTCATCATGACTGCGACCATGCTGATTGCCAATTTCATCGTCGACGTCAGCTATATGCTGCTTGACCCGCGGCTGAAGGGAGCGTGAGATGATGACCCTACTTCGAAACCGCAAGGCGCTCACCGGCCTCGTCATCATCGCCGTCATCATCATCATCGCGATCGCCGCACCGCTGCTGACGCAATATGATCCCGCCGCCCGCACCGGGCGGCCGCACCAGCCGCCGTCGCTCGACCATATCCTCGGCACCACCCGCATCGGCCAGGATGTCTTTGCCCGGCTGATTTACGGCGCCCGCACCTCGCTTGCCGTCGGCTTCGGCGCCGGCCTGCTGATCACCCTTGTCGGCACCGCGCTCGGCATCATCTCCGGTTATCGCGGCGGCAGAACCGACGAGGTGATCAGCTTCTTCACCAATATGGTGCTGGTCGTTCCCAACCTGCCGCTGCTGCTGGTGCTGGCCGCCTTCATCGGCCAGGCAAGCCCGCTCGTCATCGCCCTCATCCTTGGCGCCACCTCCTGGGCCTGGGGCGCACGCGTCACCCGCGCCGAAACGCTCTCCGTCAAGCACAAGGATTTCATCAAATCGGCCGAGATGATGGGCGAGCCGCAATGGCGGATCATGACCTTCGAGATCTTTCCCAACGTGATTTCGATCGTCGGCATCAATTTCATCGGCAGCGTCATCTTCGCGATCATCACCGAGGCGACGCTGGAGTTTCTCGGCCTCGGCGATCCCCGCGCGATCTCGTGGGGTACAATGCTCTACAATGCCCAGAAGGCCTCGGCCCTTTCGGTCGGTGCATGGTGGGATATTCTCACCCCCTGCTTCGCGCTCGCCTTCCTCGGCATCGGCATGTCGCTGTTGAACTTCGCCGTCGACGAGATCGCCAATCCGCGGCTGCGCACCGGCAATCACCTGAAGCGCTGGTCCCTGCTCGTCCGTTCCGGGGAGGGCCGCCTGTGACGCAGCCGTTGCTTTCGGTGAGGAACCTCACCATCGACTATATCGGCGAGGAGAAGGATTTCCGCGCCGTCGACGATGTCAGCTTCGACGTGGCGCCGGGCGAGGTCTTCGGCCTTGCGGGCGAATCCGGCTGTGGCAAAAGCACCATCGCCTTTGCCATCAGCCGCCTGCACAAACCGCCGGCCCTGATCCGCAAAGAGAGCCGCATCCTGCTCGACGGCCGCGACGTGCTCGGGCTCGACCGGCAGGCGCTTGCCGCATTCCGTTGGCGCGAGGTCGCCATGGTCTTCCAGAGCGCCATGAACTCGCTGAACCCGGTGCTGCGCATCGAGGCGCAATTCTACGATATGCTGCGCACCCACAAGGGCATGAGCCGTGCGGCGGCCCGCGAGCGCACCGCCGAGATGCTGAGGCTCGTCGACATCGCGCCGGACCGCATGCGTGACTATCCGCATCAGTTTTCCGGCGGCATGCGCCAGCGCATCGTCATCGCCATCTGCATGGCGCTCGCTCCGAAGCTCGTCGTCATGGACGAGCCGACGACGGCGCTCGACGTGGTCGTCCAGCGCGAGATCCTGCAGCGCATCAACGAGCTGCGCCGCAATTTCGGCTTCTCCGTGCTGTTCATCACCCATGATCTCGGGCTGATGGTGCAGTTCTGCGACCGCATTGGCATCATGCTGTCAGGCAGGCTGGTGGAGCAGAACACGGCCGCGGCGATCTACCGGACGCCGCAGCACGACTACACCAAAAAGCTCTGGGCCTCCTTCCCCTCGCTGCATGGAGGAGTGCTGTTATGAGCGATGCCATACTCGCGCTCGACGCGGTGACGAAGACTTTCGGCCACGGCACCGGCACCGTGCATGCGGCGCGCGTCATCTCGTTTTCGCTGCATGCCGGCAGGGCGCTGGCGCTCGTCGGCGAATCCGGCAGCGGCAAGACCACCTGCGCCCGCATGGCGATGCGCGAATATCTGCCGACATCGGGCCGGATTCTCTACAAGGGCCGGCCGGTCGAAGCGGCGAACTCCGCCGAGATCGCCCGCTACCGCCGCTCGGTACAGATGATCTTCCAGGATCCCTTCGCCTCGCTGAACCCCTCCCACACCATCGCCCATCATCTGAGGCGGCCGCTGAAGCTGCATCGCCCGGAGATCAAAGGAAGCGAGATCGACGGCGCGGTCCGCGAACTGCTTCACCGTGTCAGGCTCGATCCCGATCTTCTCGCCCCGAAATATCCGCATGAACTCTCCGGCGGCCAGCGCCAGCGCGTCAACATCGCTCGCGCACTCGCCGTGAAGCCGGAGGTGATCGTCGCGGACGAACCGACCTCGATGCTCGATGTCTCGGTGCGCCTCGGTGTATTGAATCTGTTGAACGAGATGAAACAGGAGATGAACCTCGGCCTGCTCTACATCACCCATGACATAGCCACCGCCCGTTATGTCGCAGAAGACATCGCCGTGATGTATGCCGGTCAGATCGTCGAATGGGGCAGTACCGCCCGGGTGATCGACAATCCGCTGCATCCCTATACAAGGCTGCTGCTCTCGGCCGTGCCCGATCCCGACATCCGCTTCGAGGATCCGAAGGCCCGTCTCCGGCCCGACGAGGTCGAGGATATCCGCCGCCGTTCGGCCGCGCCGCAGGACGAGATCGTCGAAGTGGAGCCGGAGCATTTCATGCGGATGATCTGACAGCCCGTTTGATTGCGCCTCAGCTGAGTTCTTGCGCAAGCCCGAGGAGAAGCCCTTCGGGCCCACGGATGTAGCAGAGCCGATACGCGTCCTTATACTGGACGACCTCGCCTACGAGCTGCGCGCCCCGCGCGCTGAGCCTTTCCAGCGTCATGTCGATGTCATCCACGGTGAACATGACGCGGAGATAGCCGAGCGCGTTGACCGGAGCGTTGCGGTGATCTGCGACGATATCAGGCATGAGGAAGCGGGAAAGCTCGAGCCGGCTGTGGCCATCAGGTGTGCGCATCATGGCAATCTCGACGCGTTGATCGCCCAGTCCAGTGATACGTCCGGCCCATTCTCCTTCGATCGTGGCCCGTCCTTCGAGCTCGAGGCCGAGTTCGCCAAAGAAATCAACCGCTGCTGCGAGGTCTTCGACGACGATGCCTACATTGTCCATCCGCTTGAGCGCCATGTTTCCAATCTCCAAAGTGTCGTTGCAATCTACGAGGTGCCGCCTCGTCTGACAAAGGACGTTTGAGGCGCCCCAACACCGACAGCCGTCCGAACCCAATTCGCTGCTGTCCACATCAGAAGCTTGAATCATGGACCGCCTCAAACCACCGCGCCGTTTTCAAACGGTCTCCGAGGCCTGCTGACTGGCCCGGCTCATCGCCGCATGCTAGGGGACGGTTCCTTTCAAACGAGGCAAAGCCGTCATGCTGCCCTGGATACAGCTCGATTCCGCGACCATTCCCGGTGAAAACGGCGAACTGCGATTGAAGCGGCGCGGCGGCGAATTCTCGATCATGCTCGGCGCCAATGAGCTGATGAACAGCCGCCTCAGCGGCTCGGAGGAAGCGCTGGCGACACTTTCCTGGGAGCGGATCAAGGCGCATCCGAAGCCGAGAATCTTGATCGGCGGGCTCGGCATGGGTTTTACCCTGCGCGCCGCCCTGGCAGTTCTTCCCGAAGATGCCGGCGTCACCGTCGCCGAACTGGTGCCTGCTGTCGTTGCCTGGGCCCGCGGCCCGATGACCGAGGTCTTCAAGGGCTGTCTCGACGATCCGCGCGTCGGCATCCATCAGGGCGATGTCGGCGAGGCGATCCGCGCCGGCAAGGCCGCCTATGACGCGATCCTGCTCGACGTCGACAACGGCCCGGATGGGTTGACCCGAAAATCCAACGATCGGCTCTACGATTTCGCCGGCCTTCGCGCCGCCCGCGACGCACTTCGCCCCGGCGGCGCGCTTGCCGTCTGGTCGTCCGGTCCGGATCCGGATTTCACCAGCCGCCTCAAGGACAGCGGTTTTTCCGTCGATGCAGTCAACACCCGCGCCAACGGCAAACGCGGCGGCGCCCGTCACGTCATCTGGCTGGCGGTCAAAGCGACGAGCTGACGGGAGGCCCTGAAGTATTCCTCAGGCGGCGTCCGTCTGCAATTCGCCCTCTTCGCCCTGGCCGCGGAAAGCCTGCAGCATCAGGTTGAGAAGCTCCTTGGTGGGCTCACTACAGGCGAAAAGGTCGTGCCGTATGGCGTCTATGATGTGACGGCCAACACCGGCTTCGTCAGCCTCGGCATAACGAGCGACACGGCCGAGTTCGCGCTGCAGGCAATCCGATGTTGGCGCGAGCGAATGGGATGCGAGCGCTATCCAACAGCAAGCGACCTGACTATTACCGCAGACTGCGGCGGCTCGAATGGTGCGCGCGTGCGGCTGTGGAGGCTCGAGCTGCAAAGGCTCGCCGACGAGACCGGCCTCACCCTCACGTCCACCATTATCCGCCGGGCACATCCAAGTGGAACAGAATAGAGCACCGCCTGTTCTGCATACCACGCAGAACTGGCGCGGCCGACCGCTGACGGATCGTGTCGCAGTGGTGGAGCTGATCGGCGCGACAACGACGAAATCCGGCCTCAAGGTCGAATGCGCACTCGACACCCGCATCGACCAAAAGGGCATCAAGGTCAGCGATGCAGACATGGGGATTCTCGACATCACCGGCGACCCGTTCCATCCTGAATCGAACTACACAATCAAGCCCCGACGGTCGTAGCAGTTATTGCGCGGAGTGTCCTAATGGCGCAGGATCTTGCTCAGGAAGGCGCGGCTGCGGTCGGTTTTCGGGTTGGCGAAGAATTCATCCGGCGTGCCGCTCTCGACGATCGTGCCGGCATCCATGAACACCACGCGCTGGGCGACCTTGCGGGCAAAACCCATCTCGTGGGTCACCACCATCATGGTCATGCCTTCCTCGGCGACGGCGACCATGACGTCGAGCACTTCCGAGATCATCTCGGGATCGAGCGCCGAGGTCGGCTCGTCGAACAGCATGATTTTGGGGCGCATGGCGAGGCAGCGCGCGATCGCCACACGCTGCTGCTGGCCGCCGGAAAGCTGTGCGGGATAGGCATCGAGCTTGTCGGCAAGGCCGACCTTGGCAAGCAGTTCGCGGCCGGCCTTCTCGGCCTCGGCACGCGGGATCTTGCGCACGTGGATCGGCGCCAGCGTGACGTTCTCCAATGCTGTCTTGTGCGGGTAGAGGTTGAACGACTGAAAAACGAAGCCGATCTCGGTGCGCAGCCGTGTCATGTTGGTAGCGGGATCGCCGAGGCGCTGGCCGTCGACGATCAAATCGCCGTCACGGATCGTCTCCAGACCGTTGATGCAGCGGATCAAGGTGCTCTTTCCCGACCCGGACGGGCCGCAGACGACGACAACTTCGCGCGGCTCGACGCTCAGCGTGATATCCTTGAGCACATTCAGTGGGCCGAACCATTTGTTGACGCCGCGAAACTCGATCATGCTGGTTCAACCTTTCGGATTTTGCGGCGACGTCACAATTGCACCTCGCCATGGCCGGTTCCCATCCGGTGCTCCAGACGGCGGGCGAGCATGATCAGCGGATAGCAAACGATGAAATAGCCGAAGCCGACCAGGAAGAAGACCAGCAGGCCGTTCGGCACTCGCTGCACCACCAGCCAGCCGACCCGGGTGAGGTCGGTGAGCCCGATGGCCGAGACGACGGAAGAATCTTTGATCAGCAGCACATACTGCCCGACCAACGGCGGCAGCACGATGCGCATCGCCTGCGGCAGCACCACCTGACGCATCCGCTGCCAGCGTGACAGACCGGACGCCAGTGCCGCCTCGATCTGACCGATTGGTACCGCGCGGATGCCGGCGGCGACGATCTCGCAGATGAAGCAGGCGGCCAGGTTTGTCAGCGCAATGATGCCGGCGGTGAAGGCGTCGAGCTCGATGCCGAATTCCGGCAGAATGAAGAATATCAGGAAGATCTGGACCAAGAACGGCGTGCCGCGGATCAGGTCGACCCAGGTGCCGATCGCCCCGCTGACCAGCCGGTTGCTGCCGGTTCGAAGGATGCCGAGGCAAAAGCCGATCAACGTACCCAGCACCAAGCTGATCAGCGACAGCATGATGGTCATGCTGAGGCCGCGCAACGCGAGGGGATAGCTGCCGGCGAGGCTTTGCAGCTGCTGCCAAATCATGTCCGCGCTCCTGTTGGTGCCATTCCGAGCCGACGTCCGGACAGCGCCGCCAGCCCCTTAAGAGCGTAATAGAGCAGGAGGTAAAACGCCGCGATGGTGATGAAACCTTCCGCCGGCATGAACCGATCAGAGGCGAGCAGTTGCCCGGCACGCGTCAGTTCGGCGACTGAGATCAACGATAACAACGCCGAATCCTTGACCAGCACGATCGCTTGGCCCAGCAACGGCGGGATCGTTACCTTGAACGCTTGTGGCAGAACGACGAAGCGCATGCGTTGGATATAGGTCATGCCAGAAGCGACGCCCGCCTCCACCTGGCCGCGGGGGATCGACAGGATGCCGGCACGGATGATCTCGGCGACATAGGCGCCGCTATTCAGCGACAAAGCGAGAATGCCGACAACGAGTTCCGGCAGGATGAAGCCGAGCCGGGGCAGGCCGAAATAGAGGAAATAGAGCTGCGCCAGCAATGGCGTGGCACGCACCATGTCGATATAGGCCTTGGTCGGAAGACGAAAAAGCCGGGCGCGCTGCAGGTTCATGGCGGCCAGCACGATGCCAATGGCGAGCGCGCCGGCAAAGGAGAGGAGCGACAGCCACACGGTCGTAATGAGGCCCTGCCCGAACAGGGGCAGATATTCAACGATGGTGCGGAAGCTGAAGTTCTCGAGCATTGCGGGCGGACTACCTCAGGCGGCAAGGGGACGAATTGTCCAGACGGTTCCGCAACGCCGAGGCGCATGCGAAACCGTCCGGGCCATAAAGATGCCTAGATCATGATCCGGATCGATCAGGAGGGTCGAACCTAGTGATCCTTCTTCCAGTCGTCGGAATTGACCCAGTAGTCGAGGTTTTTCTGCAGGCGGCCATCGAGGCTTACCTGGTCCAGAAACTGGTTCATCCAGATCAGGAGGTCCTGCTCGTCATAGCGTGTGGCAAACGCCAGCGGCTCCTTTGACAGCATGTCGGGCATGATGGTGAAGCTGCCGGCCGGATAGGCCGTTGACTGGCCCTTCACTGCCGAGACGTCATTGACGCCGCAATCGGCCTGGCCGTTATTGACAGCATCAAGCAGCAGCGGGCCGCCGCCCTTGTAGCTCTTGATCTCGGCGTCGGGGAAGGCGGCCTTGGCCTCTTTCTCGCCGGTAGCACCCAGGAGCACAGCGATCTTGGTGCCCTTGGCCTTGCAGTCGTTGGTCGAGCCGAACTTGCCACCGGCCTTGGTGAAAACGGTGCTGCCGGTGAACATATATGGTTTGGTGAAGGCGACTTTCATCCCCCGCGCCAGCGTCGGCGTCATGTCGGCGACCAGAAGATCAGCTTTGCCGGATAGCAGCGCCGGAATCAGGCCGTCCCAGTCGAAATCAAGGAAGGTGATCTTCACGCCCATTTCCTTGGCCATCAATTCGGCAAGTTCGACCGAACTGCCGGTCCGTTCACCGGCCTTCCCGACCAGGGAGAAGGGAGGGCCTTGTGTCTGCACCGCAACCCGCAACTCACCGCGCTTGGTGATGTCGTCGAGCGTCCCGGCGTTTGCAGCGGCCGCGATACTTGCGAGCGCAAGTGTTGTGATAAAAAGCTTGGCAATCTTCATCTGGCATTCCTCCCTGTTATCGTTGTCGTTCCCACCCTTGGGTGCCTTTTGAACGGCGGTGCCGTTGCCGGCGGCGACCGCGTTCGAAAATCCTCAATCCCAGCTAACCGTCTCGGAAACCCGGATGCCGCGCCTGGCCAATTCGTCGAAGAAGTGGCCGTCCGGCACATGCATCAGCGGGTTGAGCAGGCCGGGCTCGGCGATTTCGCCGCGCGCCAGCATCTGCGCCACGATGCTGGCGGGATAGCCGACGCCGCGGCTCATGCCGAACAGTCCAGAGGTCAGGTCGCGCTCTATGCTCAGGTCCGATGTCACTGTTTTGCGGCGGCCGCCTTTGCTGCCGGAAAAGACATTGCGCATCACGCAAAGATCCTTCTCGTCGGCGCCATACTGCAATTGGGGACCGAGCATCCGGCCGAGAAATTCGCGCGGGCTGGCGCCAAGGCCAGGCACTTTGTCTTCAGAGAGGAAGCCGAGTTCCTTCAGCGGAGCCCAGAACGCCGACCAGCCCGGCCAGCGCAGCGAATAGCGGCCACTGCGCTGCAGCCCCTTGGCAGAGCCGAGCATGCCGGCATAATGGAGCGCATCGCCATTCGGGAAGGCCTCCAGCCTGCCGAGGCCTGCGACCTCGATCTGATGGATGAAGCGATTGTCGTGTTGCCGGCGGGCCGGCACCTCGACCCGCTCGCCGTCCTCGATCAGCACGCTGTCGCGATTCTGGCTCATCAAAACCATGTCGAAGTTCCAGCTCACCTTGTAGCATAGCGGCTTGGTCATCGCTTTCGGCTCGGGGACGCCGCCGCAATAGGAATCGATGGAGGTGATGGTTTCGAATTGCCGGGCGGCCCGCGCATAGAGCACAAGGTCGATGCCGGGGTCGAGCCCGCATTCGGTCATGATCGAAACGCCCGCTGCCGTAGCCGCGGGAGCGAGATCGGCAATGGCCTTGCCGTAATTGGTGGTGACCAGCGGCGTGCACGTGGCGATCGCCGCCAGCACCGCCTCGCGCATCAGCGGCTGTGGCAAGAGGTCGATGACGGCGTCGGCATCCCTGATCACATCCGCCAGCACCGGACCGATCGGACCTTCCGGCACGACGAAACTTATGCGGGTAAGGTCGGTCAGGCCGCCAAGCCGGGCCGCGCCATCCGGCGCGATATCGACACAGACCACTTGCTCGACACCGTCGCTGGCGACGAGATCGGCGATCGCCGCCCGGCCTTGTAGGCCGAGGCCGCCGAGGACCGCGATCTTCATGCGGTTTCCTTTCGCATATTCTCGTCGGACCAGCAGCCTTCCGGCAGGCTGACCCACTTGTTGCATGCGGCCATGACGACGAAGGTCTCGCTGCGCACGATTTCGCCCGGCTCGCCCGCGCCGGGGATCAGCTCGCTGGTGACACGGTAGAGATCGTCAACATCACCGGCCACGGTCACGTCGACGATAATGTCGAAACGTCCGGTGACCACGCAGGCCGAGTTCACGAAAGGCAGCTCGGAGATGCGCTGCGCCAGTTCCCGTGCGCGGCCGCGCCCCTGCGCATTGATGCCGACGATGGCTGAAATCAATTCGGGGCGCTCGGTCAGGTTCAGCAATCCGACGATCTTGAGCAGGTTGCGGCCCACGAGACCGCGCAGCCGCACGCGCACGGTCGGAACCGAGATCGCCATCTTCTCGGCGAGGCGATTGACGCCAAGCTGCGCATCCTGCGACAGCAGCTTGACCAGTCGCCGGTCGGTCTGATCGAGATGTTCGCGCAAAGGCTCTGTCTTTCATAAATGGAAAGAATTTATGGCTCTTTCTTTCTAATATGAAAAAGAGTTTACGAGATTTCGATCTAAATGCAAGTGTATCGTTGATGCATGAAAAGACAATTGGGGCGATCGCGAAGGGTTGGCCAATGCGTTCCTTTTCGCACTGTTTAGTCATGCAATAAAATCGAAATACCCATTGAGGGCTTGTGCGTTGGAGTAACCAGCCGAAACTTCGACACGGGAGTCGCGTGATATTTAGTTAAACCGCCTGCTATGACGCTCCCCTTCGTGAACCCTCCGAAAAGCGAAGCGAGGGCCCCGGCGGCTACGAGCTCGAAATCAAGCCGCGCTGAAGGCACTATGCAGCGCGATGGCCGGAAAGCATTTTTGCGGGAACTGTCAATGAACTCCGAAAATGGATGCTCGTGGCGACCTTTCGATTGTGTCCGTCATTGCGGGACAGGTGCATCGAAACCAACACTGAGCTGACATGAGAGGAGTTTCAGCTGATCGCAGTCTTTACCGGTCCGTGAATTATCGGCTTCCATGTTGGGCTCGCGAAGTTCGTAATCGCGAAAGAGCCGTTGGCATTGGAGGCGGTAAATACCCTCTATCCCATAACCCATATGGTCGATCATGTTCAGTTCATGGCGGCGTGAGAAACGGGTTGCAGTAGCGGCGAGGCACCCCTCATGCAGCACATAATCTACGGGCTGGCCCAAGCGCAAAAATACGTGCCCGGAGAGGAACTGTGCAATGGGGGGCGCTCGGATCAGCTGCCCGAAGCGATCCTGCGGGCAGCATTGATGGCGCGGCGGGCGCCGGAGCGCAGTTGCGTGGTCTCGGCGCCGGCAATGACCAGATCGAAGCCGAATTTAAGCAATTCGCCGGCCCGCTCGCCGTCGGCGGCATAGGCGCAGGCGAATTTGCCGTGGGCGCGGCAGCGCGAGACGGCATGCTGCATGGCGCTATCGATCTCCGCGGCGTTCGGCGCCACCTGGTCGCCGTTCGACAGCGCGATCGAAAGGTCGGACGGACCGACGAAGATACCGTCGATGCCGGCAACGCCGAGAATGCCGTCGATCGCCTCGAGCGCCGCCCGGGTTTCGACCATGGCGATGGCGACGGTCAGCGCGTTGGCGTTTTTCAGATAATCGTCGGCGGACAGGCCGGTGTGGTTCAGCGCCAGCGACGGTCCCCAGCTGCGCTCGCCGAGCGGCGGATATTTCGTGGTCCTGACGAAGGCTTGCGCGTCTTCGGCCGAATTGATCATTGGCGCGATGATGCCGGAGGCGCCGGCGTCGAGCAGGCGCGAGGCGGAGGCGAAATCGCCGACCGGTATGCGCGCCAAGGCTGGTTTGCCGGCGAGGCGCACCTGGCCGACAGCGTTTGCTGCCGCCGGCATGTCCCACATACCGTGCTGCATATCCAGTACGACGGCGTCGAAAGCCTCCTGCGCCAGGTGGTTGGCGAGCGTGGCGTCCGGAATACCCACCCAGGCGGAGATCATGCCGCCCTGGTGGTTCCTGATCCGTGCCGCGAAACCGTCGATATCAGCTGCGCTCATGCCATTCTCCTCGATTTCGACAGGCCGCCAACGGCCCTATTTTCACTTCGAGGAATTCTTCGATGCCGAATTCCTGCGAAGCCCTGCACGGTTGCCGGCTCATCCTCGCCGGCGCAGCCGTGAAATCGTTATTGTCACGGCGAGCCCGGCCGCAGCCAGGATGGCTCCCCAGACGATCCAGATGCTTTGGTTGATCATGAAACTGGACGACGGATAGGGAAAATAGCCGCTTCCCTGTGCGACCCAGATCAGTCCCAGGAGGATCATCAGTAGCCCAACGACATATCCGGCAGTTCGCAACATGCTTCGGCCCTTCCGTGTGAATCGATGCCACAATGTCGATCGGCTTCGTTCATGACAAGGCTTCTTTCCCCGCCCGCACATATTCCGGATGCAATACGGCGTCTGGAAGGTCAGGGCCCGTCGGCTTCCTTCACCAGCCAGCTGCTGAGCCTCTCGCTATCGACATTGGCCGATTGCGGCGGGATCAGCCAGTAACCGCGGTCGCGGGACTCGAGCGGCGGCCCGGCTTGCACCAGCATGCGGGCGGAGAGCAGCGTATCGACGAGACCCATCCAGCCGATCGCCACGCCCTGCCCGCTCAGCGCAGCCTGAACGACCAGCGAATAAGTATTGAAGCTTATATCGCCGCGGCCGGCATGGGCGTCGCGAAGGACGGAGAATTCGGTCAGATAACTGCGCCAGTCGAACCAGGGCGATGGCATCGGCGTGTCGAGATGGATTAGAACCGCCTTGGCAAGCTGCCCCGGATCGTCGAACGGGCCATTGCGATCGAGAAAGCCCTGCGTGCAGACCGGCACGACCTTTTCCCGCAGCAGAAGCGTGCCGATGGCGCCGAATTCCGCCCGCGTGCCGAAAACGACCGCAACATCCGCCTCGTCGCGAAAGCCCGCAGCAAACCGCTGCGTCGCGACGATCTGTATATCCGTTTCCGGATGAAGAAGCCGGAAGCCGTCCATGCGCGGGATCAGCCAGAGCGACGAAAAGGCATAGTCGGTTCTCAGCCGGGCGACCGGTCTTTGGGCTTCGGCACGGAAGTTGCGGGCGAGTGCATCGATGTCAGCGACCGCCTTGGCGGCGACCACAAAAAGCCGCTCCCCCGCCGCGGTCAGCTCGACACCGCGATGCTGGCGGCGCAGCAGGTTGACGCCGAATTGCTCTTCCAGCCGGCGGATCTGATAGCTGACGGCAGGCTGCGTGAGGCCAAGGGCGCCGGCCGCCGCCGAAAAGCTGCCGAGCCTTGCGACCTCGACGAAGATGCGCATCCATCCAAGTTCCGGCAGACGATCTGACATAAAGAATCCTTTTGGCATCCATCGAAAAATGTCGCCTTTACAAGCGTAATGATAGAAGCTTTGATAAAACCTTCAAATGACAAAAAGGGAAGCCGCATGGCGCGTCCGAATATTCTCATCCTGATGGTCGATCAGTTGAACGGCACCTTGTTTCCCGATGGGCCTGCCGATTTTCTTCATGCGCCGCACCTGAAATCGTTGGCGGAACGTTCCGTTCGTTTCGCCAATGCCTATACCGCAAGCCCGCTCTGCGCACCGGCACGGGCGTCTTTCATGTCCGGGCAATTGCCGAGCCGAACGCGGGTCTATGACAATGCCGCGGAATTCGCCTCCGACATTCCGACCTACGCGCATCATCTGCGCGCCGCCGGATACCAGACGGCGCTTTCCGGCAAGATGCATTTCGTCGGCCCCGACCAGTTGCATGGCTTCGAGGAGCGCCTGACGACAGACATCTATCCGGCCGACTTCGGCTGGACGCCCGACTACAGCAAGCCCGGCGAGCGCATAGACTGGTGGTATCACAATTTGGGTTCAGTGACCGGCGCCGGCGTTGCCGAGATTACCAACCAGATGGAATATGACGACGAGGTCGCCTACCACGCCAGCCGCAAGCTGTTCGACCTCTCACGCGCCCACGACGGACGCCCCTGGTGCCTGACCGTCAGCTTCACCCATCCGCACGATCCCTATGTCGCGCGCCGCAAATTCTGGGACCTCTACGAGGATTGCCCGGTCCTTGACCCGGCGGTGGCGCCGATTGCCTTCGAGCGACAGGACCCGCACTCGCAGCGCCTGATGAAAGCCTGCGACCATGATGCTTTCGACATCAGCCGCGAACAGATCAGGCGGGCAAGGCAGGGCTATTTCGCCAATATCTCCTATGTCGACGAGAAGATCGGCGAGATTCTCGGTGTGCTGGAACGCAGCCGTATGGCCGAGAACACGATCATCCTGTTCGTTTCCGACCATGGCGACATGCTCGGGGACCGCGGCCTCTGGTTCAAGATGAACTTTTTCGAAGGATCGGCCCGCGTTCCGCTGATGATCTCAGTCCCCGGCTGGACACCCAAGCGCATCGATCAGCCTGTCTCCACTCTCGACGTGACGCCGACGCTGGCGGCTCTTGCCGGCATCGATATCGCCTCATTGAAACCATGGACCGAGGGCGAGGATCTGACGGCACTGGCCGAGGGCATCGGCAGCCGTGGGCCGGTACCGATGGAATATGCCGCCGAAGGTTCCGAAGCACCGCTCGTCTGCATCAGGGACGGTCGATACAAGCTTTCGCTCTGCGATAAAGACCCGCCGATGCTGTTCGATCTCGAAGCCGACCCGAGGGAATTGGACAATCTGGCAGCCGACCCGGTCCATGCCGAAACCTTGGCAGGGCTTGCCGACCAGGCCAGGCGGCGTTGGAACCTTGCCGAATTCGACGCCGCCGTGCGTGAAAGCCAAGCGCGCCGCTGGGTGGTCTACGCAGCGCTGCGCAACGGCGCCTATTATCCCTGGGACTATCAACCGCTGCAGAAGGCCTCGGAACGCTATATGCGCAATCACATGGACCTGAACGTGCTGGAGGAAAGCCAGAGGTTTCCGCGTGAGGAATGAGCGAAAACTGCTTCGGGATCAGGCCGTCCTGCGGGCCGGCGCCTCGCGAAGGAAATCCTCGATGAACTGCTTTTGCAGCAGGATGCCGTCCCATTCGTCGGGAAAAAACGGTGAGTCGTAGATTAGCGTGAAGGGGCCGGCGTAACCGGCCCTTTCGCACATTTCCAGGCACTTGCGGTAATCGTCGGCATCGAGGCCGCCAACACTGTAGTCGGCCTTAGCGTGGCAGATCTCGGCACGGCGCATGATGTCGGCCAGGCCTTCATATTTCGCGGGCGCTGCCCAATTGCCGAGGTCGCCGTTGAGGCCGACCTTGCCGTCCAGCCGGTCCAGCAGCCAGTTCATCTCGACCGGCGACGGCAGCAGGTCGAACCAGTTCTCGACGACGACACGCACGCCGCTGCCTTCCGCTTCGTCTGCCAGCCAGTTCAGGTGTCGGGCGGCGCGGCTAAGATTTTCGTCCGTCGGCGTCTGTTTGCCGGCGATGACGCGCATCCGCTGCGCCCCGAGGGAAGCGGCAGTGTCGATCCACTCCGCCATCCATTTGACGTCGCGTTCGGCCGTCTCGGCATGGCTCGGATCGCCATCCTCGACGAGCAGCGTCTGAAACAGCACGTTCGACGACGCCAGCGCATCGCGCAATTCGCCGAGATAGCCGGCGTCGAGGCTCGGCAGATGGAAGGAACATACCTCAAGCCGGTTGATGCCGCGCGCCGCCAGCGCCGCAGGCATGTCGATCAAGGCCGCCGCGCCAGGGCCATAGGGTTCCCTGGGCGCCGCGCTTTTGTCAGGATCGGGGCTATAGCCGTGGACGGCACCGAGCAGCCGATGCAATGACCACGTCGAAACCGCGAAGCGTCCGTTTTGCATATCCTGCACGTACTTTCCTCCAGCATCTCCTGAGGCCATCAATCGCAACAAAAACCCGGTAGTTCAATGGCCATTTCAGGCGAAATCGCCACGCACGACCGGTTCGGCGGCAAGGGCAACGCCGAGCAGCACCTCATCGCGACGGGCGGTGGCCGAGAGCAGCAGGCCGACCGGCATGCCCGCCTCGCCGGTACCGCAAGGAATGGAAACGCCGCACCAGTCGAGGAAATTGCCGAGCGCGGTGTTGCGCAACGTCTTGTTGTTCGTCGCGAAGAACAGTTCGTCGTCCTGCTCCAACGGACCAATCGGCGGAGCGATATGGGCGACGGTCGGAAAAGCGAGCAGCCGGTGGCCGACAAGGCGCTCGACTTCCGCGATCAGGCGGCTGCGCGCCTCGAGGATCGCCAGGTAATCGGCCAGTGTCGTCCTGCTTCCCAAGCGGGTGCGCATGACGACACGGTGATCCATCCTGTCCGCGTCCGGCCCGGCCAAGCGTTCACGGTGAAGCGCGAAAGCCTCCGCCGTCACCAGCGGACCATATCTCGTCATCAGATCGAAAATCTCGTCGAAGGCGGGAATGACGGCGCGGGCGACATGGACTCCGGCCTTTTGAAGACGTTCCAAAGCTGCCTCGAACGCGGCAATCACGCCCGGTTCGGCCCCGTCGAAAACGACATTCTCGGGCACGAGCAATTCCAGTCCTTGCAGCGGGCGCTCAGCGGCGTCAGGTGCCGTCAGCCCGCGCATCGCCGCATCGATCCAGACTGCGTCCCTGACGGTGCGGCAGAGCGGTCCCAACGAATCCAGGCTCTTTGCCAGCGGATAGACGCCCTCCATCGCGTGACGGCCCCGGGTTGCCTTGTAGCCGACGATGCCGTTCAGGGCGGCGGGAATACGCACTGAGCCGCCGGTATCCGTGCCCATGGCGACCGGCACCAGCCCGGCGGCGACCGCAACACCGGCGCCGGAAGACGAGCCGCCCGGAATGCGCCGGAGGTCGGTGCCGCGTGGATTGACCGGCGTGCCGTAATGCGGATTGATGCCGAGGCCCGAAAAGGCGAATTCGCTCATATTGGTGCGGCCGATAGCGACCATGCCCGCCTGCCTGAGGAAAGCGACGACGGCCGCATCGCGCTCGGCCGGCGCCTCCCCGGCCAGCACGACAGAACCCGCGGTTGTCGGCAGGCCTTCGATGTCGAAAAGGTCCTTCCAGGCGATCGGAATGCCATCCAGCAATCCGAGCGAGCGCCCTTCCCGCAGGCGCCTGGAGGCGGCGCGCGCCTCCTCCATCGCCCGGCTTTCCAGCAGCGTGGTGAAAACGGCTTTGTCGGCGTAATCAGCGATGGATTCGAAGACAGCCTCGGCCACATCGACCGGATCGGCAGCACCACTTTGGATGAGGACGGAAAGCTGCGCGACCGACATCGCGCCGAAAGATTTGCTCATGGGACGATCCACAGAAAGATGACCCCCTGGATTACCCCGGATCATTCCGGCGAACCAGAGCTTCACGTTATTTTGCATTTTATTAGTGCGATTTTCTGAACACTGAGTTTGCAGAATGCCCCTTCAATTGCCGCGATCGAAGACACACATGATGCACGCATGCAGAGCAGGTCCATAGTTTACTCTCGAGAGACCGGCGCCGCATGTGTTGCAGGAGTATTTAGAAATGACAGATTGTGAAGCTTTGAGCCGTCGCCAGGATATGGTGACCCATCATGTGAAAGAGGACGAAACCGCCGGCGCAGGCGAGCGCGACTATGTTGACCATGTCAGCGCTCAGAAGCTGTCGGCCTTCGAGCGCCTGGTCGTCGTCGGCGCATTGGTTCTGTTGAGCTTTGCGGGTTTTGCCGCATACTCTTCCGGCAATACGGACCCAATGACGACATCGGCCATTGCCGCCCCCGCGGACGACAACACGCCGCATCATCAGCCTTACGGCCATTGCCGTGAGAGCAGCCCCTATGCTGAGAGGGTCTGCTGACAGCAGGCCTATTTCGCCGGGCAAAAACGCGTTTCGCCGGGCATGGAGACCTTGGCCCAGGCTGCATCGACAGCAGAAAAAGGGAAAAGGACCATGGCCGGTGATATCGATTACAATCTCGACCGCTTCATCGATGCCCAGAACGGCATTTACGAACAAGCGCTCTCCGAGCTGAAAGCCGGGCGCAAAACGTCCCATTGGATGTGGTTCATCTTCCCGCAGATCGCCGGTCTCGGCACGTCGGCAATGGCCGAAAAATATGCGATCCGCTCGGCTGAGGAAGCCGCCGCCTATCTTGCCGACCCCATTCTCTCAAGCCGGCTGCTGCGCTGCGTCGAGGCGATTTTGTCGGTCGACGGCCGATCGGCGCATGAGATCCTCGGTTCACCCGACGACCTGAAGCTGCGATCCTCGATGACCTTGTTTTCCGCGATCAGCGACCATGGCTCGCCCTTTCACCGAATGATCGAGCATTTCTATCAAGGGAAATTCGACGAACGGACGATGGAAATCCTCCGGACTTAGAACAGGTAGATTTTAGGCCCGGTCGGCCCAATGTCGTCCGAGACCGCCCACAGTTTCGGCATCATGCTCTAGCTCTCTAATTTAGAACAGGATTCAGATTTTAGGCCGACCGGGCCTGAAATCATCCTGTTCTAGCGGCCCGGCCTGCTTCCAGCGCAGCTATCTCGTCGGAGATTTCGCTCAGCCGCTGACGCAGATCGTTGTCGGTGCCGTCATCGACTTCTTCCTCGCCGAAACAATAGCGGGCGTCGTGAAGCTCCAGCTTGGCCTCGAGCTCGGCGCGTTTGGCATATAGGCGCTTGAGATAGACGTAGTTCATCTCCCGGTCTCCACTTGTCCTCCGGTTATGGATGAACGGTGTGAGAGCGGTAAGGTTCCCGAAGGATTGTTCAGGCGAAAGAAGCGATCGCCGCGTTGCAGGCCTTGGCGAAATGACCGCAGCAGCCGGCAGCACCCATGGCCTGGCGGCTGACACGCGCCCCCTCGAGCAGCAACGTCAACGTATCGGCAAGAAGCTCAGGCTCGCGCGCATCGGCCGCCGAACAGAGGGCGGCCAGGCGATCGCGCTGTTCGGCTTTGTGCCGTTCGATCATCTCGTGGGCGGGATGGCCCTCGCCCTTCAGCTCGATGGCGGCATTGGCGAGATCGCAACCGGCGGGCTCGCCGTTCAGACATTGCGCCCGCGTTTCCACCCAAGCATACAGCTGAGCGCGCGGATTGCCGGGACAGGCCGTCTCCAGCTCGCGCCAGATCGCACCCGCCTTTTCCGAGGCGCGGCGCAGCGTCTCGCAGACGAGTTCGTCCTTCGAGCCAAAATGCCGGTAGAGCGTCATCTTGTTGGTCAGAGCCGCGTCGGCGATGGCATCGACGCCGATGCCGCGGATGCCGCGCTCGCGGAAAAGCTCCGACGCGGTCGAGACGATACGCTCCCGCGGCGGGATGCGATCTTCTGGAACGGCTGCGGAGGTTTCATTCGAAGTTTCTGATTTTTTTGCGGACGTAGTCCTTGACATCAATGTGACCGATCGGTAACAAATGCATTGTTACTTACCGGTAACACCACGAAACGCGAAAGTCAATGTCGAGAACACGGCAGCGGAAAGTGGAACACGGGCGACCGCCCACGAAAGGAGGACAACCATGAGAAAGACCAGAGACGACCTGACGATATCCGAAGCCCTTCGCGACCCCCTGATCGCCATGGTGTTGCGCGCCGACGGCGTGAAGCTTGAAGATTTCAAGCAACTCCTGGAGACGGCCGCCGGTAAACGCGAACCGCGCTCGACCTCAGTGGGCAACATGATCGGAGCGCTCGCAAGCCGCGCCAATCTTCCGGCGATGCCCTGCTTCGGCTGAACAATCCGCTTGAAAATTTCGGGGGATCTTTCCCTGCCCCCGTCAAGGGCTGCCGTCATAAAGAGGCGGCGGCCCTTGCTGCTTGATCGTAATGCCCGGAAAGCGCCCGGAGCGTCGCCGCCACGGCCGATGTCGCCGCGGCATCGAGCCCGACCCCCTTCATAGACTCCACCAGCAGCGCCTCTCGCACCGCCCGGTATTTCAGGCAGGTTTCAACGCCCTCTTCGGTGGCGGCGATCAGTTTCTCCTTGCCTGCCCGAGCGCTTGTCACGAGGCCGCGCCTTTCCAGCTTCTTGATCGCGTAGATCACCAGATGTGTATCCTCGACGCCGAGCACACTGCAGAGATCGCCGAGCCGCTTCGGCCGCTGCCTGTGGGCCACCGAATGCAGCACCAGCACGTCGATTGCAGCACAGCCGGGCTCGCCCGCCGCCGTCATGCAGCGGACCATCCAGCGATCGAAGGCATTGCCGGCGAGGATCAGGCCGAATTCCAGCTCCGAAAGAGCCGGCAGCGCTCCATCTGCCAGATGTGCGGAGGAGACGATCGGCCCGATTTCCTGTCGCCCGCGCTGATCTGCCATGTCGCCCCTCCATGATTTCGAGAAGATAACGTTGACATTTTATCGATAAATCGTCAATAAATTTTCAGTTCAATGGGAGGCCGGATGATGGGCAGACAGTGGGATTTCTGGGTCGATCGCGGCGGCACTTTCACCGATATCGTCGCGCGCCGTCCCGACGGTTCGCTCACCGCCCACAAGCTGCTCTCGGAAAATCCGGAAGCCTATCGCGACCCGGCGGTGCACGGGATCCGTGAGCTGCTTGGTGTGACAGCCGGCCAGCCAATCCCTTCCGAGCTTATCGGTGCGGTGAAAATGGGAACGACGGTCGCCACCAATGCGCTTTTGGAACGCAAGGGCGATCCGACCCTGCTGGTGACGACGAAGGGCTTTCGCGATGCGCTGGAGATCGGCTACCAGGCCCGCGCCGATATCTTCGCCAAGAAGATCGTCAAACCAGAACTGCTCTATGCCGACGTTATCGAGGCCGAGGAGCGCGTGCTGGCGGACGGCACGGTGGAACGCGTCCTCGATGAACATGTCTTGCGGCAAGCACTGGAAGCCGCCTATACCAACGGCCTGCGCGCCGTTGCCATCGTCTTCATGCATGCCTACCGCTACCCCCAGCATGAGCAGCAGGCCGCCGCCATCGCGCACGCGATCGGCTTCACGCAGATCTCGCCGTCGCACGTGGTTTCACCGCTAATCAAGCTCGTCGGCCGCGGCGACACTGCCGTCGTCGACGCCTATCTGTCACCGGTTCTTCGGCGCTATGTCGATCAGGTCGCCGCCGAACTCGGCACCGTCGAGGGAGAAGGTCCGAAGCTGATGTTCATGCAGTCCTCCGGCGGGCTGACCGATGCGCATCTCTTCCAGGGAAAGGACGCGATCCTCTCGGGCCCCGCCGGCGGGGTGGTGGGCGCGGTCGAGGTCTCGCGCATCGCCGGTTTCATCAAGATGATCGGCTTCGACATGGGCGGCACCTCAACCGACGTCTCGCATTACGACGGTGAACTGGAACGCGCCTTCGAGACCGAAGTCGCCGGCGTGCGGATGCGCGCGCCGATGATGAAGATCCATACCGTCGCTGCCGGCGGCGGTTCGATCTTGAGCTATGACGGTTCGCGCTTCCGCGTCGGCCCTGAATCGGCCGGTGCGACACCCGGCCCGATATCCTATCGGCGCGGCGGCCCGCTCACCGTTACCGATGCCAACATCATGGCCGGCAAGCTGCTGCCGGAATTCTTCCCTGAAATCTTCGGCCCGTTGCAGGACCTGCCGCTCGATGCCGAGACAGTGCGCGCCGCCTTCGCCGAAATGGCGCAGACGATCGGCGGCGGGCGGACGGCGGAAGATGTCGCCGACGGTTTTCTCGCCATCGCCGTCGAGAACATGGCCAACGCCATCAAGAAGATCTCCGTCCAGCGCGGTTATGACGTTTCGGACTATGCGCTCACCTGCTTCGGCGGTGCCGGCGGCCAGCATGCCTGCCTCGTCGCCGACAGCCTCGGCATGAAGACCGTGCTGATCCACCCCTTCTCCGGCATTCTCTCGGCCTATGGCATGGGTCTTGCCGATATCCGCGCCACGCGCCAGCGCGCGGTGCTGACGGAACTCGCCGCAGCGTTGATGACGATCGCCGACGTCCGGGCCGGGTTGGCCGAGGAGGTGCGCGAGGAGTTGACGCTGCAGGGTGTCGAGGCTGCCGACATGGAGATCGTCACCCGGCTGCACCTGCAATACAAAGGCACCGACACCGCCCTGCCCGTCGCCTTCGGGCCGCAGGAGGAAATGGCGCAGGCCTTTGCCGCCGCCCATAAGAAGCAGTTCGGCTTCATCTTCGAAGACCGGCCTGTTGTCGTCGATTCCATCGAGGTCGAGGGCATTGGCGGCGGCGCCGACATCGAGGAGGCGGACATACAGGCGGAAGCCTTCGAGCCGGAAGCCCTGCGCACAACCCGCTTCTATTCCGGCGGAACATGGCGCGAAGCCGGCATTTTCAGGCGCGACGGGCTGAAGCCGGGCGCCGTCCTCAAGGGCCCCGCCCTCATCATCGAACCGCATCAGACGATCGTTGTCGAAGCCGGCTGGCAGGCACGGCTTACCGGCCACGACCATATCGTGCTCACCCGCGAGATCCCGCTGTCGCGCAATGCGGCGATCGGCACCAGCGCCGATCCGGTCATGCTCGAAGTCTTCAACAATCTGTTCATGGCGATCGCCGAGCAGATGGGGGTGACGCTGCAGAACACTGCTCATTCGGTCAACATCAAGGAGCGGCTCGATTTCTCCTGCGCCGTCTTCGACCGCACCGGCGCGCTCGTCGCCAATGCGCCGCATATGCCGGTGCATCTCGGCTCGATGGACCGGTCGGTCGAAACGATCATCCGCCTCAATGAAGGCCGCATCCGCCCGGGCGACGTCTTCGCGCTCAACGCTCCCTACAATGGCGGCACGCATCTGCCCGACATCACCGTCGTCACGCCTGTTTTCCACGATCCGGGCGAAGTCATCCTCTTCTACGTCGCCTCGCGCGGTCATCATGCCGATATCGGCGGCAAGGCGCCGGGCTCGATGACGCCGAGGGCGACGAAGGTCGACGAGGAAGGCGTGCTGATCGACAATTTCCTGCTGGTCGACGAAGGCCGTTTCCGTGAGGGCGACTTCGCAGCGATGCTGCAGGACCATCCCTACCCTGCCCGCAATCCGGCCCAGAACGTCGCCGACGTCAAGGCGCAGATCGCCGCCAACGAAAAGGGCGTGCAGGAATTGCGCAAGATGGTCTCCCATTTCGGGCTCGACGTCGTCGAGGCCTATATGGGCCATGTGCAGGACAATGCCGAAGAGAGCGTCCGCCGGGTGATCGCCCGTCTGAGCGACAGCGAATTCACCTATCCCACCGACCAGGGCGCCGTCATCAAGGTGAAGATCACCGTCGACAGAAAAGCGCGTGAGGCGACGGTCGATTTCACCGGCACGAGCGCGCAGCAGCCGACCAATTTCAATGCGCCGGAACCAGTGACGCGCGCCGCCGTGCTTTATGTCTTCCGGGTCATGGTCGAGCAGCCGATCCCGATGAATGCCGGCTGCCTGCGGCCGATCCGGATCATCGTGCCCGATGGCTCGATGCTGCGTCCGGCCTATCCGGCCGCCGTCGTCGCCGGCAATGTCGAGACCAGCCAGCATGTGACCAATGCGCTGTTCGGGGCGCTCGGAACGCTGGCGGCAGCGCAGGGCTCGATGAACAACCTGACCTTCGGCAACGCCGTTTATCAATATTACGAGACGATCTGCGCCGGCGGCCCCGCCGGTCTGCTCAACGACGGCACCGGCTTCAGCGGCGCCGATGGTGTGCACACGCACATGACCAACTCACGGTTGACCGATCCTGAGGTGCTGGAATTCCGTTTTCCCGTCGTGCTCGAAGATTTCCACATCCGCCGCGGCTCCGGCGGCAAGGGAAAGTATAGCTCCGGCGGCGGAACTGAGCGCAGCATCCGCTTCCTGGAGATGATGGATTGCAGCATTCTCTCCTCGCATCGCATGATCCGGCCGTTCGGCCTCTTCGGCGGGGAAGACGGGCAATTGGGAAAAACCGAGATCCGTCGCGCGGACGGCAAGGTCGAAAGGCTGGAGGGCGCTGACCAGGCAATGCTCGCCGCCGGCGACGCCGTGATCGTCACGACACCGACCGGCGGTGGCTACGGCAAGACATAGGTGCACTTGACGCCACAGCCAACTTTTGCCGCGTGCAGGACTGTAAGATCGTTTGGCTGTTCTCCTCCGACCCCAAGCAAGAAGACACTTTCTGGGGCAAATAAGGCGCCGAGCCGCGACCAACGGACCGAAAGCGTCGCTGCCCGTACCACGATCACTTTCAAGGAAATAGTGAGCTCGGCACGCTGCCGCGACAGGAGAGGCCCTCAATCAAGCCCGTGGCTTCGGTCATATCCATTCAAAGCGCGCGTCTTCCAATTCAATGGATAGCCTGCTGGTTTGAAGACTTCAACGATTAGGGGATAGCAGGCGGCCATGTCAGAGGAATGGACGGTAGAGCAGTCGCCTCCGGGGCATGCGGATATGCAGCCTAAAAGATCGATCTCGGCGAAGAATTCGAGGTAATCATTCGGCCGCACAGGGCTTGCCTTCATGAAGTACTGTCCGGTGTCGCGCGAAAATCCGGTGCACATGAAGACGTTCAGAACATCATGAACATGCAGTTCCGCTTCATTGATCGGAAGACCAGTTCTCTGTGCTAAGGCGCGGGTCAGGTTGGAGTGGCAGCAATAATGGTACTGCCCGCCGTCGCTCAGTAGGTTGTGGGTGTAAGGGTCACAACGTGTACCGATGACGTCGTGGACTGACCCGCCGAATTCGTCAAAACCATACCAATCGAGGGTATCGTGAGTTATGGTTGCGATCGGCCGGAGGTAGGGGAAGTTGGAAAAAAGCTGATCACCAACGCCCACATGCGTCCCATTCAGGGCGCGCGTCTTGCCGCTGTAAAAGCGCTCGCCAATGTTCTTCAGGTTGAACAGGTTCAGGTCGCCAACCTGCGCGCCCTCGGAACAAATGATCCTGCAGAAATGACCAGCGGGGACCTCCCACGTTGCAGCATCGCGCGGTGGGACGGTCACTCGATCAACGAGCTCCAATGCATCACGAAGCGTCCGATAGGCGGATAAGTCGGGGCGTGGCAGCGTGTCTGTCGGATAGCAGATGACGGGTTTAATCGCTTTCCGTACATCGGCATCGGCGGGAGCGGTGGTCATCGAGGTGGTTTTCATGTTGACGATCTCATAGGCTGAATTGTTTGGCGGGGACGATGGCAAGTCAGCACCGTCTAGACCAGTCGTTCATAGCTATGAAGTGACAAAGTCGGATCCGAAGCGGATTTCCCCACGCTGAAACTGAATAGCCCTCGCCAAGCGCCAGAGTTGGCAATTGCGAGGGCGAATTGAAGCAGGCCGACTAATGGGTGTCGGCCGGAATGTAATCGATTCCATTCGGATAATAGACGAAAAACACGCAGTCTTCGGGACCCATACACTTGTTGACGCCTTTGCCGGCCGGCACCAGGTCGAGCCCGGTTGTATCGTCATAGGGGCTTCTGCCCCTCCAGCATTTCGAACCATTGCTCTGACGTGGTAAGCTGCCTCGACAAGTTTTTGAGCGACAGGGCACCCTGCGGGCCGGAGAGTTTATCCGCAAATCCTACCGAAGGTGGAACCGAACTCGGACGGGCTGGCGCTCCCGGCCAATGATTCCGCAGCGTAAGCGATGCAGATGGCGGATCGGGGTTCCGTCCTAGAGAATTGGTTTGCCGCCGGTGACCGCGATTGTCGCGCCGGAGACATAGCTCGACAAGGGATCGGCCAGCATCATATAGGTCGTCGCCAGTTCGGCCGGCTGGCCGGGCCGTTTCATCGGCACCTGCTTGCCGAAACTGCTGACGCTTTCCTCTGGCAGGGTCGACGGAATGAGCGGCGTCCAGATTGGGCCCGGCGCCACCGCATTGGCGCGAATGCCTTTCTCCGCCAGAAGCTGGGCGAGCCCGGCCGTGAAATTCTGGATCGCGCCCTTGGTCGTCGCATAGGCAAGCAGGGTCGGGTTCGGGCTGTCCGAATTGATCGACGCGGTGTTGATGATGGAACTGCCGGGCTTCATATGGGGAACGGCCGCCTTGGTCAGGTAGAACATCGCATGGATATTGACCCTGAAGGTCAGTTCCCACTCCTCATCGCTGATCTCGTCGATACTCTTGAAGCTCGCCTGATGCGCCGCATTGTTGACCAGAATGTCGATCCCACCAAGCTCCTTAACCGCCGTTTCGACGATCTGCCGGCAGTGGGCGGGATCCTGAATGTCGCCACTGACGAGCAAAGCCTTGCGCCCGGCCTGCTCGACCAGCCGTTTCGTCTCGTCGGCGTCCTCGTCCTCATCGAGATAGGAGATCAAAAGGTCGGCGCCTTCCCGGGCATAGGCGATCGCCACCGCCCGGCCGATACCGCTATCGCCGCCGGTGATGATCGCCCGCTTGCCCTTCAGCCGCTCGGACCCGCGATAGCTTTTTTCGCCGTGGTCGGGAACGGGGTCCATCTGTGCGGTGAAACCCGGCATCGGCTGCTTCTGGGATGGGAAAGGCGGTGTTGGATAATTCGTCATGATGATCTCCTGGTTCGGGATCAAACTCAGGCTGCGGCTTGTTGTTCCAAGTTTATGGCGGAGGTCCAGACGACCCCCCGCTGTGACATCCGCCCACACGATCAACCTACAAAATTTTGCGATTTGCCACAGCGACCGCTATGCCATAGTAATGTAACAGAATAGCAGTTTTAACGAGGTGCATGGAATTGGACGGAAAGACATCACCCGCAGTTTACACCGAAGACGAGGCCCATGCCGACGACGTCGCCAGCAAGGGTGCGCGGCGCGCCCGCGTCAGCGGCATCGATCGTGCGCTCCAAGTAATCGATCATCTTTATGAGACCGGCTCGCCTGCCGGCGTCTATGCGATCGCCAAGGCGGTGAAAGCGCCGCTGTCGACCGTTTACGTCATCGTCGACGATCTGGTCGAGAAGAACATGCTGACGCGCCAGGCGGACGGCTCGATCTGGCTCGGCGCCCGGCTCTATCATTACGGCCTTGCCTATGCCCGCTCGCTGGATTTCATGAGCATCGCCACCCACGAGATGCACGATCTCTGTCGCCAGGCCGGCGAAACCGTGCAGGTCTGCGGCCGCGACGGCGACTATATGCTGGTGCTTGCCATGGCCGACGGCCCGAGCCATTTCCAGGTGGCGTCCCGCGTCGGTACCCGCGTGCCGCTGAACTGGACGGCGTCTGGCCGCCTGCTTGCCGGCCACCTGCCGGAGGAGGAGCGCATCGAGCTATTCAAGCGCTGCGCCCGATCGTCACCGACCGGCCGCGCCGAGATCGATCCGAGCACCCTGTCGGAAGCCGCCGGCAAGGCCTTCGAGGCGCGCCTGTCGATCCAGGCGGGGGAATCGGATTATGCGGTTGCTTGCATCGCCTCGCCGATCTGCGATCGCGACGGCCAGTGCGTCGCTACCATTTCCATCGTGCTGCCGGAACAGAAGGCCTTTTCCGACGAAAATCACTATACCACGCACGTGCGCAGTTCGGCGGAGCGGATCGAAAAGCTGATGGGCTGGCGCAACCGCTGAGCGCTTCGCTCGTCAGCGGATCCTACCGGTAGGAGTAACCGTGGCTGTGGCGCACGAGCTTGCGTGCCCGCGGCACATAGCGGCCGGCGGTAAAAGCATCGGCGCCGATCACCGCATACCGCGGCTCGAACAGCTTGTTGAGGACGGAGACGTCGCCGTTGGAATCCGTCGCCTCAAGGTCGGAATCGACGAGGTCGAATATGGTGAATTCGGCCTGCGCGCCAACCGAAAGCCGGTTTTCCATCGACAGCTTGATGACCGATGCCGGCGCGTGGGTGACGGCCTCCACCACCTTGTCGAAGGGCATGCCGACGCTGAGCAGCTTCGACATCGTCGTCGCCAGGTCCCAGACCGGGAAATTCATCGAATGGCCGTGCAGGTCGGTCGAGATCGAGAACGGCAGAAGCCCGCGCGCGATCGCCGCTTCCGCCACCTTGAAGGAGAAGGAGGCGCCGCCATGGCCGATGTCGAGGCGGATACCCTCGGAGGCGCAGCGCTCGGCGAGATTGAAGAGATCCTCGTCCTCCATAATGCTCGAGCCGGCCTTGCCGTTGAAGCAATGGGTGACGACGTCGCCGGGGCCGAGAATCTCCAGCACTTCGTCATAGAGCGCCGGCGGCTCGCCGACATGCACCATCATCGGCACTTTCAGGATCTTGGCGATCTTCTTGCCGAGCTTGACGGGGGTCACACCCCAGGAGCCGGTGATCACGTGGCTCGCACGTACCTTGATGCCGACGATGTGCTCGCTGTTTTCAGCATAGACTTCGAGGATGCGGTCGAGATCGATATCTCTTATATCCCTGAGTTCGGCGACGCGGTTGCAGGCGACGAGGCCGATCGAGCCGAGGTTCAGGAAGGCCTTGATGCGCTCACGCGCGGGCTCGATGATATATTCGCGGAAACCATGGAAGTTCGCCTCACCGGCCGAACCGGCGTCGACCAGCGTGGTGACGCCGCGCTCGACGCCGCATTCGGAGGGGCGGATGGAAATGTCGGTGCCGCCGTGCCAGATATGCACGTGAAGGTCGACCCAGCCCGGCGAGACGAAGGCGCCCTTGCCGTCGATGCGCGTCACATCCTCAGAGACCGCGAGCGACGGACCGATTTTGGCGATCCTGCCATCGGCATTGACGAGAATGTCGATCACCCCCTCGGCTGTGCCCGCGCCGAAAGCCATCGGTTTGACATTGGTGAGGAGAAGCGGCTTCTGAGGCTGGTCGCCGGACATGGTCATATTGCTGAATTCCATAGTTATGCTATATAAATCTTTATAATAGAATAAGGCTGAGGACGCCGCTGTCAAGGACAATGACGCGGGATCCGCCGCTGAGGAAACGTCGATGGCGCGCTCGTTCCAAAGCGCGCCAGTCGCGAAGATCCGGTAGTTCCAAAGCGCGCCTGTTCGCGAGGATCCGGCAAATCAGCGTTGATTTTCAATCCCGGAGGATCGAGTAGTCAAGCCGTTGGAGGTGATCCGGATCGGCAATGGCGTCGATCGCGGTGATCCTGCCGTCGGCGATCGTCAGCGCCACGACGACGCGGAGCTGGCCGGCGATCTGCACGACAAATCCGAGCTCGCCGTCGACAACGGCAATCTCTGCCGCCTGCGCCCGACCCTTGAAGGCTTCGGCTACCCCAGCTGCGCCGCGCATTTCGCCAATGGTGCCGAATCGGGCCGCCGTCGCATCCGGCCGGAAGACGACATCGGGGGCAAGCACGGCAAGCAAGGCCTCAAGATCGCCATTGCGCGATGCCGTCAAGAAAGCCTCCGCGATCGTCCGCTTGCGGCCGAAATCAACATCCGGCGCTTCGTCTGCCCCTTGCACCCGGCGGCGGGCGCGGCTTGCAAGCTGACGGGCAGCGGCAGACGAGCGGCCGATGATCGGCGCGATCTCGTCGAAGGGCAGATCGAACATGTCGTGCAGCACGAAGGCGACACGTTCGGCGGGCGCCAGCGTCTGCAGCACGACGAGCAACGCCACGCCGACCGATTCGGCAAAGGCTGCATCGCGCTCCGGATCGTTTGCCGGATCGGCGATCGCGGCATAGACCGGCATCTCCAGCGGTTCCTCGCGGCGGGTCTTGCGCGTGCGCAGCATGTCGAGGCAGATTCGCGCCACCACCGTCGTCAGCCAGCCGCCGAGATTACCGACATCGGTCGTATCCGTACGGCTGAGCCGCAGCCAGGCCTCCTGGACGGCGTCTTCCGCCTCGCTGCGCGAGCCGAGCATGCGATAGGCAGCGGCCTTCAGATGCGCCCTGTTCGCCTCGAATTCGTCCGCCAGCCAGTTTTTCTCGTCCATTTGTCACATTCCTCCGCTGCGTTCCGTCAAGGCCATGACGAATGAAACCCGGCCGATGTGACAGCGTCGGCGGATCGTCGAAAAGTAAACCGCATCAAGGAGACATACCATGCAGGAAAAACCGGTTATGCAGGAGAGAATGGGAAATCCCGCCCTCGTCCTGCCCGAGGCCATGCAGGCGCTCGCTGCCCTCAGCAAAGTGCCGACCGAGACCGGCCTTTCACTGAGGCTGCTTGAACTCGTCAATCTGCGCGCCAGCCAGATCAACGGCTGCAGCGTCTGCGTCGACGGTCATCCTCGCATCGCAAAGAAACTTGGCGAGACGGATGAAAGGCTCTTTGCCGTCAGCGCCTGGCGCGACTCGCCCTATTTCAGCGACGCCGAACGCGCAGCCCTTTCGCTGACCGAGGCGGTGACCCGCGTCAGCGACCGCGCCGACCCGGTGCCTGACGATATCTGGGACGAGGCGACCCGGCATTATGACGGAAGGAGCCTTGCGGCACTCGTCATCGCCATCGCCAATATCAATTTCTGGAACCGGCTGAACATCGCCACCCGCCAGATCGCCGGCGCCTGGAAGCCGTAAACAGCAATTGCCGGCAGCGCGTCACCCCACGCTGCCGGCAAATCTATTCAGTTTAGACGCTCAGATGATGCCGCCGCCGCCGGCAGCGGAGGCCGGGCGCTCGGCAGCCACCTTCTTGCGGTAGCCGCTGGCGCGATAGGCGGCGATCGGTTCGATCGCGCCGCCGGCCCGGCGCCGGGCTTCGGCGAGGATCGGCTCGACATCGGCGCGATAGGCGCGCTTCAAGGTTTCCGACGCCATCAACGCATCATTGTCGTCCTGGTAGGCAGACAGCGCCTTGCGGTCGACGATCAGCGCCTGCGCATAGGCGCGGCGGATTTCGTTGGCGCTGTTGATCAGGCTCTCGATCGGGTCGGTGACATTGTGTGACTGATCGATCATATGAGCCGGGTTGAAGTCGTTGACGCCACGCTGCTCGGCATCGACCAGCTCATTGAAGACGAGGAACAGCCGGTAGGGATCGATCGCGCCGGCATCGAGATCGTCATCGCCATATTTGGAATCGTTAAAGTGGAAGCCGCCGAGCTTGCCGAACTGGATCAGCCGGGCGACGATCATCTCGATATTGGTGTTCGGTGCATGGTGGCCGAGATCGACGAGGCAATGGGCCTTCGGGCCGAGCGTCTGGGCGATAAGGTAATTGGTGCCCCAATCCTGGACGATCGTCGAATAGAAGGCCGGCTCATACATCTTGTGCTCGGAGAACAGCTTCCAATCGTCGGGCAGCGCTTTGTAAATGTCAGCCATCGAGGCGAGGTAACGTTCGAAAGCCTTGGTGAAATTGCTCTGGCCGGGGAAGTTCGAGCCGTCGCCGATCCAGACCGTCAGTGCCTTGGAGCCAAGCGCCTGTCCGATCTCGATGCATTCGAGATTGTGCTCGACCGCCTGCGCCCGCGTTGCCGCATCGGTATGGCTGAGCGAACCATATTTGTAGGAATGGGCCTGGCCCGGCGCATCGGAAAAGGTGTTCGAATTCATCGCATCAAAGCCGAGGCCGAGCGCATTGCCCCTGGCCTTCAATTCGCTCACATCCGCCTTGTCCCAGGGAATATGCAGCGAGACGTTCGGAGTCGCCTGCGTCAGCTGGTTGATGACGGCGCAATCGTCGAGCTTGTCGAAGATGCCGCGCGGCTCGCCGGTGCCGGGAAAGCGGGCAAACCGCGTGCCGCCGGTGCCGACACCCCAAGAGGGAACGGCGACGAAGAATTCCGCCACCCTGCGGGTAACCGCTTCGATATCGATGCCGCGGCGGTCGAGGTTCGCACCCAGCGCCTCGTAATCGGCTTTCAGTGCGGTTGCCCGCTTGTCGTTATCAGTTGCGACCAGATCCTGCGCGATCCTGAACTCGGCCATTTCTACCTCCCACATTTGTAATTGTTCCCCTTCTCCCCAGCGGGGAGAAGGTGGCCCGAAGGGTCGGATAAGGGGCGACACGGCATGACGCCCATAGTTCTTCGCTTCCCGCTCAGAACACGCAACGCTTCGCTCAGCGTCCCCCTCATCTGCCTGCCGGCATCTTCTCCCCGCTGGGGAGAAGAGACCAAGCCTTACCGCGTAAAACTCTGTACGTTGCCGGCATCGACGTTGATAATGTTGCCGGTCGATTTCGCCGAAAGGTCCGAGGCCAGGAAGTAGATCGCCTCGGCGATATCCTCCGGAAACACGTTCAGTTTTAGCATCGAACGCTTGCGGTAATGTTCCTCGAGATCGTCAACCTCGATCTTGGAGGAGGCGGCGCGCTGTTCGCGCCATTCGCCGCTCCAGATCTTCGAACCACGCAGCACCGCATCCGGGTTGACGGTGTTGACGCGGATGCCGGCATCGGCACCTTCCAGCGCCAAGCAACGGGCGAGATGGATTTCGGCAGCCTTTGCGGCGCAATAGGCAGACGCATTCGGCGAGGCGGCAAGGCCGTTTTTCGAGGCGACGAAGACGATGTTGCCGCCGAGCGCCTGACGGCGGAACAGGCGGAAGGCTTCGCGCGAAACCAGGAAATAGCCGGTCGCGAGAATATCGATATTGCGGTTCCACGTCGCAAGCTCGGTGGCTTCGATCGGCGCAGACGAGGCAATGCCGGCATTCGAGACGAGAATATCGATGCCGCCGAATTCGATGCAGGCTTCCGTGAAGGAGGCGATCACCGCATCTTCCTTGGTGACGTCGAGGCGAACGCTGCGCACCGCATCGGCGCCAAACTTCTCGACGAAATCGGCTTCGGTGCCCTCAAGCGCCGCCTGGTCGATATCGGCAAGCACCACGCAAGCGCCCTCGCCGACGAGACGTGCGGCCGTCGCCCGGCCGATACCGCCGGCGCCACCGGTGACGAAGGCCACCCGGCCGGCAAGGCTCTTCGGCTTCGGCATGCGCTGCAGCTTGGCCTCTTCGAGCAACCAGTATTCGATATCGAAGGCTTCCTGTTCCGGCAGGCCCTGATATTCCGAGACCGTCGAGGCACCGCGCATGACGTTGATGGCGTTGACGTAGAATTCGCTGGCAATGCGGGCCGTCGCCTTGTCGCGGGCAAAGGACAGCATGCCGACGCCGGGAACGAGGAAGATGACCGGATTGGCGTCGCGCATGGCGGGCGAATTGTCATGCTTGCAGTCGTTATAATAGCGGGCGTAGTCGGCGCGGTAATCCTCCAGCGCCTGGTCGAGGCCGGCCACGATCGCTTCGACATCCGGCTTTTCAGGGTCGAAATCGACGATCAGCGGGCGGATCTTGGTGCGAAGGAAATGGTCCGGGCAACTGGTGCCAAGCGCGCCGAGCGGGCGCAGGTCCCGGGAATTGACGAATTCCAGCACGGCGTCCTGATCGTCGAAATGTCCGAGCTTGCGCTCCTGCTTGCCGATGCGACCGCGGATTTCCGGCATCAGCCGGGCGGCGATGGCGCGGCGCTCGGAGACGGCCAGGGTCTGGGCGACGGCACCGCCGAAAATCGTCTTGCCCTCGGTCTTTTCGGCAAACCAGACGATAGCCTTGTTGATGATATCGAGGGTCAGCTCGTAGCAGGCCTTGGCATCATCAGCCCAGGTGAACAGGCCGTGGCTTTCGAGCACGACACCCTTGGAATTCGGGTTGGCGGCGACGAAAGCGCCAAGGTCGAGGCCGAGCTGGAAGCCCGGGCGACGCCATGGCAGCCAGCCGATCTCGTCACCGAAGATCTGCTGCGTCAATTCTCTGGAATTCTTCGAGGCGGCAATCGCGATGATCGCATCGGGATGCATGTGGTCGACATGGGTGAAAGGCACGAAACCGTGCAGCGGCGTGTCGATCGAGGCGGCGCGGCCATTCAGGTTGAAGGTGCAGTGCGGCAGGAAACCGACCATGCGGTCTTCGTCTTCGACACCCTTGTAGATGCCTTTCAGCGATTCCAGCTTGTCCTGGTAGAGGGTGGCGAAACCGTCGAGCTTGATCGTGCCGACGTCGCCGCCCGAGCCCTTGACCCAGAGAACCTTCGCCTTGCCGCCGGTCAGCGGGTCGGTTTCCATCACCTTCGCCGAGGTGTTGCCGCCGCCGTAATTGGTGATGCGCTTGTCGGCGCCGAGCAGGTTGGAGCGATAGAGCAGCTTGCCGGGCTCATCAAGGCCTGCCGCATAAGCATCATCCCACCGGTTATCCAGAAGCCGGACGTTCGCCGCCATATCATCCTCCCATATAGGCTCGTGAGGCGCCGCGATCAGCGGGCCCTTTCGCTCACGGTATCGCGCATCAAAAGTGCGCTTGTCAATCGAAAACGATCATAATCGATTATGCTGCATCGCAATATGAAAATTTATGATCGTTTGTGATTGACAGGCATTAACGGATGCGAAATAAATATGACCAGAGGAGGAGCCCCATGCATGAACGCGAACGCCACCGCATTATCTTAAGCGCCGTTCAGGAAAAGTCCGTCGTGACGATCCAGGACATTTCCGAGCTGACGGAAGCTTCTGAAGCGACAATCCGGCGCGACATTGCGGCTCTTCATGTGCAGGGCAAGATCCGCCGCGTCCGCGGTGGTGCGGAGGCTGTGCATCCGCCGCAGCTCGGCAATCTTGCCGGCCGGCCCTTCCGGGTGTCAGAATCAGTCAACATCGATAAAAAACGTGCAATTGCCCGCGCAGCCGTCGAACTCTGCGAAGCCGGCGACGCCATCATTATCAATGGCGGCACGACCACCTTCCAGATGGTGCATTACATGGCCGGCCATCGCTTGCAGGTCATGACCAATTCTTTCGCGATCGCCGAACATCTGGTGAAGCATTCCAAAAACACGGTGACGGTGCCGGGCGGCGCGATCTATCGCGAGCAAAGCCTGATCCTGTCGCCTTTCGACAATGACGCGATCCGCAATTTTTATGCGCGGCGCATGTTCATCGGCGCCCAAGGCGTCGGCCCGCTTGGCATCATGGAGGCGGATGCGCTCATCATTCAGAGTGAGCAGAAGCTGATGCACCAGGCCGACGAACTCGTCGTCATGGCCGATTCAAGCAAATTCAATCGCCGGTCGAGCCTCATTCTCTGCGCGCTCGACCGCGTTTCTGTGATCATCACTGATGACGCGATTTCGGACGAGGCAGCTCGCATGGTCGAGAATGCCGGCGTCCGGCTCGTTGTCGCCAGCCCGGTGGCCCAGGGTGTGAGGGAGGATTCCTCGTCGGTCGCATGAGGCGCCGCCGAGGTGTGGAAGTCTAATCTTTAAGGGAGGAAAGTACATGAAACTCGCAAAGACACTTGCGCTCAGTGTAGCGCTCGCCGTCGCCATGATGGCCGGCACTGCAAGCGCCAAGGACATCAAGATCGGCCTGGTCGTGAAGTCGCTCGGCAACGGCTTCTTCGACGCCGCCAACAAGGGCGCCCAAGAAGCCGCCAAGGAACTCGGCGGCGTTGAGGTCATCTACACCGGTCCGACGTCGACGACGGCCGAAGGCCAAATCGAAGTCATCAACTCGCTGATCGCCCAGGGAGTCGACGCCATCGCCGTCTCGGCCAACGATCCCGATGCGCTCGTTCCGGCGCTGAAGAAGGCTGCTCAGCGCGGCATCAAGGTCATTTCCTGGGATTCCGGCGTCGCGCCGGAAGGCCGTATCCTGCAGCTGAACCCGTCGTCCAACGAGCTGATCGGCAAGATGTGCCTGACGCTCGTCAAGGACCACCTCGACGGCGGCAAGGGTGACTTCGCCATCCTGTCGGCAACGACCACCTCGACCAACCAGAACATCTGGATCGACCAGATGAAGAAGCAGCTCAAGGATTTCCCGGGCCTCAACCTCGTCACTACGGTTTACGGCGACGACCTCTCGGACAAGTCCTATCGTGAAGCCGAAGGCCTGCTGAAGTCGAACCCGAACGTCAAGGTCATCGTCGCTCCGACGACGGTCGGCGTTCTCGCCGCCTCCAAGGTCGTCGAAGACAAGGGCCTTGTCGGCAAGGTCTACGTCACCGGTCTCGGCCTGCCGTCCGAAATGGCCGGCGCGATCAAGTCGGGCGCCACCAAGGAATTCGCCATCTGGAACCCGATCGACCTCGGCTATTCCGCAGCCCAGATCGCCTATCACCTCGTCAAGGGTGACGCCGACGGCAAGCCGGGCAGCGAAATCACCGCCGGCCGCATGGGCAAGATCAAGATCGGCGACAACGGCGAAGCCGCCATGGCTGATCCCTTCGTCTACAATGCCTCGAACATCGACCAGTTCTCCAAGGTCTTCTGATCCAGAGCAAACACAGAAAAACCCGGCGGCCTTCAAGCCGCCGGGATTTCCCATTCGACACTGGTAGAAATCTGATGAACGCCGCCTTTCAACAAACCGCCACGGACAGCAAAACCGGCGATGCGCCCGCCATTCTGGAAATGCGCGGCATCTCCCAGATCTTTCCGGGCGTGAAGGCGCTCGACAATGTCAGCATCGCGCTCCACCCCGGCACGGTGACGGCGCTGATCGGCGAAAACGGCGCCGGCAAATCGACGCTCGTCAAGATCCTGACCGGCATCTACCGGCCGAACGAAGGCGAGATTTTGGTCGACGGCCGGCCAGTGACCTTTGCCAGCGCCCAGGCGGCGATCGATGCCGGCGTCACCGCCATCCATCAGGAAACCGTGCTTTTCGACGAGCTGACGGTTGCTGAAAACATCTTCCTCGGCCACGCGCCGCGCACGCGCCTTCGCACCATCGACTGGCGGGCGATGAACAGCCGCTCGAAGGCGCTGCTCATCGCGCTCGAAAGCAATATCGACCCGACGATCCGGCTCAAAGACCTCTCCATTGCGCAGCGCCACCTGGTGGCGATCGCCCGCGCTCTGTCGATCGAGGCCCGCATCGTCATCATGGACGAGCCGACGGCCGCTCTTTCCCGCAAGGAGATCGACGATCTCTTCCGCATCGTCCGGAGCCTGAAGGAACAGGGCAAGGCGATCCTCTTCATCAGCCACAAATTCGACGAGGTTTACGAAATCGCCGATGATTTCGTCGTCTTCCGCGACGGCCGCGCCATCGGCCAGGGCCGGCTCAAGGAAACGCCGCAGGACGAGATCGTCCGGATGATGGTCGGCCGCGACGTCGAGAACGCCTTTCCGAAGATCGATGTCGCTATCGGCGGCCCGGTTCTGGAGATCCGCAACTACAGCCATCGCACTGAATTCCGCGACATTTCCTTCACCCTGCGCAAGGGCGAGATTCTCGGCATATACGGTCTGATCGGCGCCGGCCGCTCGGAGCTGTCGCAATCGTTGTTCGGCATCACCAGGCCGCTCTCCGGCACGATGATGCTCGAAGGCCGCGAGGTCTCGATCCATTCGCCGCAGGACGCGATCCGGGCCGGCATCGTCTACGTGCCGGAGGAGCGCGGCCGCCACGGGTTGGCGCTGCCGATGCCGATCTTCCAGAACATGACGCTGCCCTCGCTCGCCCGCACCTCGCGCCGCGGCTTCCTGAGAGCGGCAGAAGAATTCGCGCTGGCGCGCAAATATGCCGAGCGGCTGGATCTGCGTGCCGCCGCCCTTTCCGTGCCGGTCGGCACGCTGTCGGGCGGCAATCAGCAGAAGGTGGTCATCGGCAAGTGGCTGGCGACGTCGCCGAAGGTCATTATCCTCGACGAACCGACCAAGGGCATCGACATCGGCTCGAAGGCCGCCGTGCACGGCTTTATCAGCGAACTCGCCGCCGAAGGCCTGTCGATCATCATGGTCTCGTCGGAACTGCCCGAGATCATCGGCATGTCGGACCGCGTTCTGGTGATGAAGGAAGGCCTGGCGGCCGGGATTTTCGAACGCGCCGAGCTGACGCCGGAAGCGCTGGTGCGCGCCGCCACCGGCAATGCATGAGGCCCACAATGCATAAGGCAAGAGCATGGCAAGACTGATCAGAAAACGCGAAACCCTGCTGTTCCTCATCATTGTGGTGATGATTGCGATCTTTTCGACGCGGGCTGCGGATTTCTCAACGCCGGACAATCTCGCCGGCATTTTCAACGATACCTCGATCCTGATCATCCTGGCGCTGGCGCAGATGACGGTCATCCTGACGAAGTCGATCGACCTGTCGGTTGCCGCTAACCTCGCCTTCACCGGCATGGCGATCGCGATGATGAATGCCGCCTATCCCGATCTGCCGCTCGTCGTACTGATCCTTGCGGCGATCGTCATCGGCGCCTGTCTCGGCGCCATCAACGGCTTTCTCGTCTGGGCGCTGGAAATCCCGCCGATCGTCGTCACACTCGGCACGCTGACCATCTATCGCGGCATGGCCTTCGTGCTCTCGGGCGGGGCGTGGGTCAATGCCCACCAGATGACGCCGGTCTTCCTGTCGGTGCCGCGCACGCCGATCCTCGGCCTGCCCGTCCTCGGCTGGGTCGGCATCATCATCGTACTGTTGATGTATGTGCTGCTCAGATATACCCAGTTCGGCCGCTCGGCCTATGCAACCGGCGGCAATCCGACCGCGGCCGTCTATGCCGGCATCGATACCGGCTGGACCAAATTCCTCGCCTTCGTCCTGTCAGGCGCGCTCGCCGGGCTTTCAAGCTATCTCTGGGTGTCGCGCTATGCCGTCGCCTATGTCGATATCGCAAGCGGTTTTGAGCTCGACAGCGTCGCGGCCTGCGTCATCGGCGGCATCTCGATTGCCGGCGGCGTCGGCTCGGTCGCCGGCACCGTGCTCGGCGCACTCTTCCTCGGCGTCATCAAGAACGCGCTGCCGGTCATCGGCATTTCACCCTTCACCCAGATGGCGATCTCCGGAACCGTCATCATTCTCGCCGTCGCCTTCAACGCCAGGCGCGAGCGCAACCGCGGCCGCATCATCCTGCGCGACCGCGCCGCAGCCGAGATCAGAACGGAGGCCGCAGCATGAGCACCGTGCCCACACGCGAAAAGCGGGTCATCCCCGATCGTCTCGGCACGCCCTTCCGCCGCATCGCCGCCAGCTGGGAAGTGCTGCTCTTTGCCGTCGCGATCCTGATCTTCATCTTCAATTCCCTGGCTTCGCCCTATTTCCTCGACGCCTGGAACCTTTCGGACGCCACCTTCAACTTCACAGAAAAGGCAATGATCGCCTTTGCCATGGCGCTGCTCGTCATATCGGGCGAGATCGACCTCTCGGTCGCCGCGATTATCGCGCTCGCCTCGACGGCGATGGGGGCGGCAGCGCAAGCCGGCATCGGCACACCGGGCCTGGTTCTGATCGGCATCGGCACCGGCCTTGCCTGCGGCACCTTTAACGGCGTGCTGGTCTCGGTACTGAAACTGCCGTCGATCGTCGTCACCATCGGCACGATGAGCCTTTTCCGCGGCATTTCCTATATCGTGCTTGGCGACCAAGCCTATGGCAAATACCCCGCCGACTTCGCCTATTTCGGCCAGGGCTACGTCGTCTGGGTATTCTCCTTCGAATTCGTGCTGTTCTTCGTGCTGGCGATCCTGTTCGCCATCCTGCTGCACGCGACGAATTTCGGCCGGCAGGTCTATGCGATCGGCAACAATGATTTCGCTGCCCGCTTCTCCGGCATCCCGGTCGAGCGCGTCAAATTCATCCTTTTCCTGCTAACCGGCGTCATTAGCGGTGTCGCCTCCATCTGCCTCACCTCACGGCTCGGCTCGACCCGGCCGTCGATCGCCCAAGGCTGGGAGCTCGAAGTCGTCACCATGGTCGTGCTCGGCGGCATCTCGATCCTCGGCGGCTCCGGCACGATCGGCGGCGTCGTCATCGCCGCCTTCGTCATGGGCCTCGTCACCTTCGGCCTTGGCCTGTTGAACGTGCCCGGCATCGTCATGTCGATCTTCATCGGCCTGCTTTTGATCATTACCATCGCCATCCCGATCATCGCCCGCCGCGTCAAGCTCATGAGCTCCCGATGACCAGAGAAAAACACGCCTTCAAGATGCAGCTCAATCCCGGCATGGAAGCCGAATACCGCAAGCGACATGACGAAATCTGGCCGGAATTGGTCGATCTCCTGCATAGGTCGGGCGCCAGCGACTATTCCATCCATCTTGACCGCGAGACCAACACGCTGTTTGGCGTGTTGACGCGGCCCGCCGATCACACCATGGCAAGCCTGCCGGAGCATCCGGTCATGAAGAAATGGTGGGCGCACATGGCCGATATCATGGCGACCAACCCGGACAATTCGCCGGTGCAAAGCGACCTCGTCACGCTCTTCCATATGCCATGAACGCCACCTCCTATCGCCGCATCGCCGTACTCGACATCGGCAAGACCAATGCCAAGGTCGTCGTGCTCGACAGCGAAACCGGCGCCGAGATCGCCGTCCTGAAGCGCCCGAACATCGCGATCAAAACCGGTCCCTACCCGCATTACGACATTGAGGCGCTTTGGTCCTTTGCGCTCGATGCGCTGAAGAGGCTTGCGGGGGAAACGGGTTTCGATGCCATCTCGGTCACCACCCATGGCGCCGCCGCCGCGCTGCTTGGCGGGGACGGCACGCTCGCCATGCCTGTGATCGACTACGAACACGAATATCCGCAGGAAATTCGTGATGCCTATACGGCCTTGCGTCCCGCCTTCGACGAAACCTTCTCCCCACGCCTCGCGATGGGCCTCAATATCGGCGCGCAGCTGCACCATCAGAAGACCGCCTTTCCCGAGGAATTCGCCAGGGTGGCCACCATCCTCACCTATGCGCAATATTGGACGGCGCGGCTGACCGGTATCGCCGCCAATGAGCTGACCTCGCTCGGCTGCCATACCGACCTCTGGAACCCGAAGGCCGGCGACTATTCCTCGCTGGTCGACAGGCTCGGCATTCGCGCGCTGATGGCGCCGATCCGCTCCGCCTTCGATGCGCTCGGCCCGGTCCTGCCCGAGATCGCCACCGAGCTCGGCCTTGCAGCACCCGTGCCGGTCTATTGCGGCATTCACGATTCCAATGCCTCGCTGCTGCCGCATCTGGTCCATCGGGAAGCACCCTTCGCCGTCGTCTCCACAGGCACCTGGGTCATCAATTTCGGCGTCGGCGGCGACCTCGATCATCTCGATCAAAAACGCGACGCGCTCGCCAATGTCGATGCCTATGGCCGGGCCGTTCCCTCCTCGCGTTTCATGGGCGGGCGGGAATTCGAAATCCTTTCGGCCGAGATCGGTCCTGTCGACGAAAAGGCGGCCCAGGCGGCGATCGGCCCTGTCATCGGTAAAGGCATGATGCTGTTGCCCAATATCGGCCCCGGTTCCGGGCCGTTTCCGGGAAAGGTGAGCCGCTGGATCGGCGCCGAGCAGGCAAGCCGCGAGGAGCGTTATGCCACGGCCTGCCTCTATCTCGCTTTGATGACCGATGCCTGCCTCGGGCTGATTGGCGCCAAAGGCCCCGTCATCGTCGAAGGGCCTTTTGCCCTGAACGAGACCTATCTCAAGTTGCTTGCCGCCCTTACCGGCCGCGAGGTCATGGCCGTTCCTGGTACAACCGGCACCAGCCAGGGCGCGGCCCTCCTCACCGGCATCCGGCCGTTATCGGGTGCCGAGACGCATGTTCCGCCGACCGAGATCCCAGGGCTCTCGGCGTATCGCGATCACTGGTACGCGGCGATGGAATAAGAGTCTTTCCAAATACGGCCCAAGAACGGTCTTGCTCGCCCCTGCCTTGCGGTTAGTGTGCCCCTCGAAAACCAAGTCGAGGAGACAGCATGACAGAGACATTCGATCCGCGCGGGCTCGCAGTCAGGTTTCACAGCCTGCGCCAAGCCGGCAGGCAGGAGGAAACCGGCAGTTTCACCCTGCCGGCCGATCTGCATCAGGCGATGGAAGCGCAGAATTTCCTTGCCGCCGCAGATGGCATCTCCAGCAATGCCTGGAAAGTGACGGTCTCGCCGCAGGGCCAGGCGGTTACTGCTCCCCTGCATCCCTATGCCGAGGCTGCCGCCGGCGCCAGCATCCCCTGGTATCCGGGCCTGAAATTCGAGACCGAGATCGCCGTCCGTCTCGGCAAGGACCTGCCGATCCGCCCGGGTGCTCCCTACAGCCGCGCCGACGTGGTCGAAGCGATCTCCGCTGCCTATCTCGGCGCCGAACTGCTGGTCAGCGCCCTCAGGGAAAGCGGCGGCGTTTCCTTCCTGCTGTTCGTCGCCGACCGGCTCGGCAATAGCGGTTATGTGCTCGGCCCGAAGCTCGAAAAAAGCTTTGTCGACAAAGCCGGTGGCACGCCGCTCAAGGTCACCCATGCCGGCCGCACGATCTATGATGGCCCGGCGCAGCATCCGAAGGGCGACGTTCTCACCTGGCTCGTCGATTACGCCAATGATGGCTTGCGCCCAGAGACATCGCTGAAGGCAGGCGCGCTGATCACGACCGGCACGTTGAGCGGCGCGGTCGAACTGACCGAACCCGGCGAGATCGATATCCTGTTCGGCGACAGCAGGCTAAGTTTCTCGGTGTCGAAGTGTTGATTTGAAGCCGACGGGAGGATGTCACCGCATCCGGTCGGCGCGCGGAACCGTGTCGGACAGAAAGCATAAGTTGACAATTCAGGTTAAGTTTTGCAGGGAAAGGGAGGGCTTGCCCTCTCGAACCCGTGCGACACCGAACCCGGAGCAGACCATGCCTTCGCCTTTCCTTGACCTGTCGGGAGTCGATTATGCCATCGGGCCGAAATCCATCTTGCATGGCATCGACCTGACGCTCGAGCAGGGCCGCATCTACGGTCTGGTGGGGCCGAACGGTTCCGGCAAGAGCACGCTTTTGAAGATCATCGCCCGCCAGGTCGCGCCGAAATCCGGCGCCATCGCCTTCAACGGCAAACGGGCGGGCGATTGGGGCGCCCGGGAATTTGCCCGGCACGTCGCCTACATGCCGCAATTCACGCCGGCGACCGATGGGATGACCGTACGCGAACTCGTGGCGCTTGGCCGTTTTCCCTGGCACGGCACGCTCGGCCGCTTTACCGCCAGCGATCGCAACAAGGTCGAGGAGGCGATTGTCCGCACCGAGCTCGAGAATTTTGCCGACCGTCTCGTCGCCAACATGTCCGGCGGCGAGCGTCAGCGCGCCTGGATCGCCATGATGCTTGCACAGGACGCCCGCTGCCTGCTGTTGGACGAGCCGACGTCGGCGCTCGATCTTGCCCATCAGGCAAGCGTCCTTTCACTGGTGCAGGAACTCAGCCATGAGCGCGGGCTGACCGTGATCATCGTGCTACACGACATCAATCTCGCTGCACGCTATTGCGACGCGATCGTCGCGCTCAACTGCGGCCGGATCACCGCCGAAGGCACGCCTACTGAGATCATGCAGGCTGACAAGCTGCAGTCGATTTTCGGTGTCGGCATGGGTGTCTTTCCGCATCCGGTGCGCAACGAGCCGGTCAGCTATCTCCTGTAGTATCGTTTACGGCTTCTCGCGGAACATCTCGATGATGGCGGAAAAATCCCGTCCACCGTTGCCCTGCTTTTCGAAGAGCGCAAAAAGCTGGGCCGCTTCGGCACCCATCGGCGTTGACGCGCCGCTCGCCAGCGCCGCCTCCTGCGACAGTCTCAGATCCTTCAGCATCAGGGCCGCGGCAAAACCCGGCTTGTAGTCGTTGTTCGCCGGCGAGGTCGGCACCGGCCCGGGCACCGGGCAATAGGTATTGATCGACCAGCACTGGCCGGATGAGGTCGAAGCGACGTCGAACAGCGCCTGATGCGAGAGGCCGAGTTTTTCGGCGAGCACGAAGGCCTCGCAGACGCCGACCATCGAGATGCCGAGGATCATGTTGTTGCAGATTTTCGCCGCCTGGCCGGCACCGGCCTCGCCGCAATGGACGATCTTCTTGCCCATCGCCTCGAGAATGGGTTTCGCCTTGGCGAAGGCCTCGTCCGAGCCGCCCGCCATGAAGGTCAGGGTGCCGGCGGTCGCACCGCCGGTGCCGCCGGAGACGGGCGCGTCGAGCGAAAGGCAGCTTGCGGCCTTGGCCATCTCATGCGCCTTGCGGCTGCTCTCGACATCGATCGTCGAGCAATCGATGACCAGCGTTCCTTGAGCCGCCGTCTGCAGGATATCGGTCCAGGCCGTCAGCACGTGCCTGCCCTGAGGCAGCATTGTGATGACGATCTCGGCGTCCTTGACCGCCTGGCTGGCATGGCTTGCCGGTTTGACGCCGCTCTCTTCGGCCGCCTTCAGCACCGAGGCCGCAAGATCGAAACCGAGGACCTCGTGACCCGATTTGACGAGATTGGCCGCCATCGGCCCGCCCATATTGCCAAGCCCGATGAATGCGATCCTTGCCATGGTCTTCTCCTATCGATTGTCTTCGAGGATCATCGCCGCTGCCTTTTCGGCGATCATGATCGTCGGCGAATTGGTGTTGCCCGAGGTGATCGACGGCATCACCGAGGCGTCGGCGATCCTGAGCTTGCCGAGCGCCCGCAGTTTCAGCCGGGGATCGACGACGCTGTCCCGGTCGGCGCCCATGCGGCAGGTGCCGACAGGATGAAAGATCGTCGTACCGATTTCGCCCGCCGCCCGCTCCAGATCGGCCTCGGTCTGGTAGCTCGGCCCCGGCTTGAATTCCTCCGGCTTGAATCGTGCGAACGAGGGCTGCGCGACGATCCTGCGCGTCAACCGTATTGAACGGACAGCTATGTCACGATCGCGTTGCGTCGAGAGGTATTTCGGGCTGATCGTCGGCTGGGCGGCGAAATCCGGGCTCGACAGATGCACCGAACCGCGGCTTTCCGGCCTTAGATTGCAGACGCTCGCGGTGATCGCCGGGAAGGGATGGACGGGATCGCCGAACTTCTCCAGCGATACCGGCTGAACGTGATACTGAAGATCCGGCGTTTCCCGGTCCGGCCCCGAGCGGGTGAAGATGCCGAGCTGGCTCGGCGCCATCGCCATCGGCCCGGAGCGGCGGATGAGGTATTCGAGCCCGATCGCCGCCTTGCCGATCAGCTTCGTCGCCTTCTCGTTCAGCGTCGGGACGCCCGTCACCTTGTAGGCCAGACGCAGTTGCAGATGGTCCTGCAGGTTCTCGCCGACACCCTTCACCTCAGTGACGACATCGACGCCCGCCTGCCGGAGAACCTCACCCTTGCCGATGCCGGACAATTCCAGGATATGCGGCGAGCCGATCGACCCGGCTGACAAAATGGTCTCCTTTGCCGCATAAGCACGTTGCGGCTCGCCGCGATGCTGGAATTCGACGCCGGCAACGACGCCCTCCTCGACCAGCAGCCGCCGAACCTGCGCCTTGGTCAGCACGGTCAGGTTAGAACGTCGCATCGCCGGGCGCAGGAAGGCCTTCGAGGTGTTCCAGCGAATGCCGGAACGCTGGTTGACGTCGAAATAGCCGGAACCTTCGTTGCTGCCGCGGTTGAAATCTGCGGTCTCCGGAATGCCTGCCTCCTTCGCCGCCTGCTGGAAAGCGTCGAGCACGGCCCAGCGCACCCGCGCCTTCTCGATCCGCCATTCGCCGCCAGCGCCGTGCATCTCGTCTTCGCCGCGATAAAAATCCTCGGACTTGCGGAAGAAGGGCAGGACATCGTCCCAACCCCAACCGCTGCAGCCCATCTGCCGCCAGAGATCGTAATCACGCGCCTGGCCGCGCATATAGATCATGCCGTTGATCGAAGAGGAGCCGCCGAGCACCTTGCCGCGCGGATAGCTCAGCGCCCGGCCGTTCAACCCGGCTTCAGGCGCCGTGGTGAAACACCAGTCGGTACGCGGATTGTTGATGCAATAGAGATAACCGACAGGAATGTGGATCCAGTGGTAATTGTCGCTGCCGCCGGCTTCGAGCAGCAGCACCCGGCTCCTGCCATCGGCTGACAGCCGGTTGGCGAGCACACAGCCGGCGCTGCCTGCCCCGATGATAATATAGTCGTAATGATCCATGTGCCCCACACGAAACCTCAGATGCCTGCCGCTTCCCTCTCCCCGCGGGACGGGAAGAGGTTCGCCCGCTCAGCGGCGATAGACGAATCCCAGTTTGCGCCCCAGCCGCGAGGCGTAGAATTCGCCGATAATGCCGCGACGAAAGATCAGCACGCAGACCATGAAGACGATGCCGGTGATGATCGTCACCGGAAATTCCGAGGTAGCGAGGTAGTTTTCCAACGCCACCACCAGCCCGGCGCCGAAGAGCGGGCCGACCAGCGTGCCGATGCCGCCAAGCAGCGTCATCAGGATTACTTCGCCCGACATCTGCCAGGCGACGTCGGTGAGCGTCGCAAACTGGAAGACGATCGATTTTACCGCGCCCGCAAGCCCGGCAAGGGCTGCCGACATGACGAAGGCGCCGAGCTTGTAACGCGCGACGGAATAGCCGAGCGAGACAGCCCGATTCTCGTTCTCGCGGATTGATTTCAGGATCATGCCGAAGGGCGAGTTGATGAAACGCCAGATGATCAGCACGCCGATGATGAACACCGCCAGCACGAAATAATACATGTTGGTCGAGCTGTTCAGATCGATGAAGCCGAAGAGATGGCCGCGCGGCACCGATTGGATGCCGTCCTCGCCTTCGGTGAATTTTGCCTGCAGGCAGAAAAAGAAGAACATCTGCGACAGCGCCAGCGTGATCATCGCGAAATAAATCCCCTGGCGGCGGATGGCGAAGAAGCCCATCACCAACCCGAGAAACGCCGCACCCGCCACCCCGATCAGAATGCCGAGCTCCGGCGGCAGCCCCCATTCCTTCACCGTATAGGCGGTGAAATAGGCGGCCCCGCCAAAGAAGGTGGCATGGCCGAAGGACAGCAGGCCGGTATAACCGAGCAGCAGGTTGAAGGCGCAGGCAAACAGCGCGAAGCACAGCAGCTTCATCAGGAAGATCGGATAGAAGAAGAACGGCGCGAGCAGCAGGAGCAAAAGCCCAATGGCGAGGAAGCCCGCCTGCACCGAAAGGGCGGTTCGGCTTTTTTCCGTTTGAATGGTGTCGGTGATGTCGGTCATGTCAGGCATCCCGGCCGAAGAGGCCCGCAGGCCTGATGAGAAGCACGATCGCCATGATGACGAAGATGACGATGTTGGAAGCCTCGGGATAAAAGACCTTGGTCAGGCCCTCGGCGATGCCGAGCACATAACCGGTGATGATCGCGCCCATGATCGATCCCATGCCGCCGACGACCACCACGGCGAAGACGACGATGATCATGTTCGAGCCCATCAGCGGCGAGACCTGGTAGATCGGCGCGGCCAGCACGCCGGCAAAGGCGGCGAGGCCGGCGCCGAGCGCGTAGGTGAGCGTCAGCAGCACCGGCACGTTGACGCCAAAGACCTGCACCAGTGTCGCGTTTTCGGTGGCGGCGCGGAGATAGGCGCCGAGCTTGGTCTTCTCGATCAGCAGCCATGTGCCGAGGCAGACGACGAGCGAGACGACGACCACCCAGCCGCGATAGATCGGCAGGAACATGAAGCCGAGATTGGCACCGCCTGCCAGTGCGGCCGGCGTCGCATAGGGCTGGCCGGACGAGCCATAGAGATAACGGAAGGTGCCCTCGACCGCGAGCGCCAGCCCGAAAGTGAAGAGCAGGCCGTAGAGCGGATCGAGATCGTAGAGCCGCCGCAGGAACAGCCGCTCGATGATCGCACCGGCAAGGCCGACGATGACAGGCGCCAGGATCAGCGACGGCCAGTAGCCGATGCCGGCATAGGTCAGCAGCAGATAGGCGACGAAGGCGCCGAGCATGTACTGCGCGCCATGGGCGAAGTTGATCACCCTGAGCAAGCCGAAGATGATGGCAAGGCCGAGGCTGAGCAGCGCATAGAACGAGCCGTTGATCAGGCCGATCAACAGCTGGCCGAGCAACGCCTGCAGGGGAATGCCGAAGATCATCGTCATCTGGTCATACTCCCAGAACCTTGTGCAGCGTATCCATGCGCTGCGGCAGTTCGCCGACCGGGAATTCCGACACCATCTGCCCATGATCCATCAGATAGAAGCGATCGGCAATACGGCTGGCGAAACGGAAGTTCTGCTCGACCAGCAGGATCGTCATGCCGCGTCCTTTCAGGGTCTGCAGCACCTCGCCGATACGCTGGACGATGACGGGGGCAAGTCCCTCCGTCGGTTCGTCGAGAATAAGCAACCTGACGCCGGTGCGCAGTATCCGGGCGATCGCCAGCATCTGCTGTTCGCCGCCGGAAAGTTTAGTGCCGGGGCTGCTGCGGCGTTCGTAGAGATTGGGGAAGAGTTCGTAGATCTCGTCAAGCGTCATGCCGCCCTTCGCCACGACCGGCGGCAGCAGCAGGTTTTCCGAGACCGTCAGCGTCGAGAAGATGCCGCGCTCCTCCGGCACGAAGCCGATGCCGCGGTGGGCCGTCCTGTGCAGCGGCACCTGCATCATGTCGCTGCCGGCAAAGCTGATCCTGCCCTTGCGGGACCGCACGATGCCGGTGATGGTGCGCAATGTCGTCGTCTTGCCGACGCCGTTGCGGCCGAGAATGGTGATCGTCTCGCCTTCGGCCACTCGCATGTCGACACCGTGCAGGACGTGGCTTTCGCCGTACCAGGCGTTCAGTCCCTGGACTTCGAGGAGAGCGACCATCAATGCTCCTCCGTGCCCATATAGGCGACGCGCACGCGCTCGTCCTGGCTGACTGTGGCGTAGTCGCCCTCGGCGAGGATTTCGCCGCGCTGCAGCACGGTGACATGCTGGCAGATATTGGCGACGACGGAGAGATTGTGCTCGACCATCAGCACCGCCCGGTCGCGGGCGACGTCGCGGATGATGGATGAGACGACGGCGACATCCTCAAGCCCCATGCCGGCCATCGGTTCGTCGAGCAGCAGCACCTTGGGATCGAGCGCCAGCGTGGTGGCGATCTCCAGCACCCGCTTGCGGCCATAGGAGAGATCGGCGGCGATCTGATCGCGCTCCTTGGAAAGCCCGACGCTGGCAAGCAGTTGCTCGGCGCGCGCGTTCAGCCGGTCGAGCGCCGAGAGCGGCCGCCAGAACTGGGTGGAAAGATTGTTCGGCCGCTGCAGCGCCACGCGCACATTGTCGAGAACGCTCAAGTGCGGGAAGACCGCCGAGATCTGGAAGGAGCGTACCAGTCCCATGCGCGCCACCTTGTCAGGCGGCGTCTTGGTGATATCGGTGCCCATCAGCGTGATCGTGCCCGATGTCGGCTGCAGGAACTTGGTCAGCAGGTTGAACACCGTCGTCTTGCCGGCGCCGTTTGGGCCGATCAGCGCATGCACGCTCGCATCATGCACGTCGAGATCGACGTTCTTGACGGCCGTGAAGCCACCGAAATCGCGGCGCAGGCCGCGGGCGGACAATACCACCCGCGGCTTTTCCTGCGTTTCAATTGCGGAAACCGCCATTGCGCTCACTTCACCAGATCGCAACCGCTCTTGGCGGGATCGATGTAGGCTTCCTTGCCGGGAATGGTGGCAAGCACGTTGAAATAATCCCACGGCTCCTTGCTTTCAGCCGGCTTCTTGACCTGCAGCAGGTACATGTCGTGGATCATCCGGCCATTGGCGCCGACCGTGCCACCGCGGCCGAAGACGTCGTCGACCGGCATTTCATGCAGCTGCTTGGCGACGGCTTCCGTTTCGTCGGTGCCGGCCTTCTGCACCGCCTTCAGATATTGCGTCACTGCCGAATAGGTGCCGGTGTGGATCATGTTCGGCATCTTGCCGGTGCGGGCGAAGAACTTCTTGGCGAAGGCGCGGCTTTCGTCATCGCGGTTCCAGTAAAAACCTTCCGTCAGCGTCAGCCCCTGTGCCGCCTCGAGGCCAAGACCATGCACTTCGGCGAGCGTGAAGAGCAGCGCCGCCAGATGCTGGCCGCCCTGGGTGATGCCGAATTCGGCCGCCTGCTTGATGGCATTCGAGGTGTCGAGGCCGGCATTGGCGAGACCGATCACCTTGGCGCCGGATGATTGCGCCTGCAGCAGGAAGGACGAGAAATCCTGGGTCGACAGCGGATGGCGGACGGCGCCGACGACCTTGCCGCCGCTCGCCTTGACGTAATCGCTGGTCTGCTGTTCCAGCGAATAACCGAAGGCATAGTCGGCAGTCAGGAAGAACCAGCTGTCGCCGCCCTGCTTGACGAGGGCGCCGCCGGTGCCGACGGCAAGCGCATGCGTGTCGTAGGCCCAATGGAACCCGTAAGGCGAGCAGGCCTTGCCGGTGAGATCGGTCGTCGCCGCACCGGTGACGATGTCGATCTTCTTCTTCTCCTTGGCGATAGCCTGCACGGCGAGCGCCACCGACGAGGTCGTCAATTCCATGATCGCATCCACCTGCTCGGTGTCGTACCATTGGCGGGCGATGTTGGAGGCAATATCCGGTTTGTTCTGGTGGTCTGCATCGACAATCTCGATCGGCACATCAAGCACCTTGCCGCCGAAATCCTCGACCGCCATCTTGGCAGCCTCGACCGAAGACTTGCCGCCGAAATCGGCATAGACACCCGACTGGTCGTTCAGGATGCCGATCTTGACCTTGCCGTCGGTCGCGCTCTGCGCGAGCACCGCAGTGCTGCTTGCAAGCAGAAATGCAACTGATGCAATGAGATTCTTACGCATATTCTCTCCTCCCAGAGATTGGCCAGATTGCGGATCTGTTCAGATTTGGCCAGCCGCACTCCTCGGAGCGGCCGACCCTTAGCCTACGATCAAGGAAATTCCGCCTTGAGGCAACGGGTGATTTACAACTAATTCCAAACAGTATCTGTTCATTTTTGAACAGAGGGGATCGCCATGAACAATCCACCGCAGTTTACTTGGGACGATCTGCAGTTTTTTCTAGCCGTAGCCCGCACTGGACAGCTCTCGACGGCGGCCCGGCAGTTGCGCTCTAGCCATGCCACGGTCTCGCGCCGCATCGACCGGCTGGAATTCACCCTCAAGGTCAAGCTCTTCGAGCGCAATCCGCGCGGCTATGTGCTGACCGCCATGGGCACGCGTTTCATCGAGACAGCCGAGCGGATGGAGCAGGAGACCGAGCGGCTGCGCGCCGATCTCGCCGACGGCTCGATGGCGCAGCGCGGCCTCGTGCGCCTCAGCGCGCCTGAAGGTTTTGCCAATTTCTTCTTCGCGACCGTGCTGCCGCGGTTTGCCGCCCAGCATCCGCACCTGGCGCTGGAACTGGTAACGATCCAGCAGATCATGTCGCTGTCACGCAAGGACGCCGATCTTTCCGTCGTGCTCGACGAGCCGAAGGGCGGGCCTTATTTTGCCGAGAAGCTGACCGACTATCACCTGCAGATCTACGGCTCGCGCGACTATCTGGCAAAGGCGCCTGAGATCACCTGCCGCGAGGACCTGCTCGGCCATCCCTTCGTCAGCTATATCGAGGAAATGATCTTCGCGCCGGGCCTGGATTATCTGAGCGATGTGCATCCGCGCATCAAGCCGCAATTCCAGAGTTCCAGCATCTTCGCGCAGCTCACCGCCACCCGAAACGGCCTCGGCCTCTGCATCCTGCCCTACTTCTTCGCCAGCCGTTATCCCGAGCTCGTGCGCGTGCTGCCCGAGGAAATCGACCTCAAGCGCCAATACTGGATCACCTGCCATCGCGACCTGAAACAGGCGCCGCGCGTTCGCGCCGTCATCGATTTCCTGCGCGAGGCGGTGCGCGGCGAGGATGTGCGCTTCGTGCCGCCCTACGTCACCGCCGCAGGCGCGCCGCGCCGGTCCGAAGCCGAAACTTGACTATTTGAGAAACTCGGCCCGGTGCGGGGTGAATGCATCGATCAGCCGACCCTTTTCCAGCGCCTTGACGCCGTGGACGAGATTGGGGGGCACGATGAAGCTGCCGCCCTGGCGCAGCACCTCAGTCCGGCCGTCGATCGTCACTTCGAAGCTGCCCTCGGCGACATAACTTGCCTGGATGTGCGGATGCGAATGAGCAGCACCGACAGCGCCGCTTTCGAAGGCCACTTCCACCATCATCATCTCAGGCAGATAGGTCATGATGCGCCTGACGACGCCGGGCTCGGGGTTGACCCATTCGGCGCCTTCGGCCGATACGAACAGATCGCTTGACGACATTTCCGTCTCCTCATTCCAGAATCGATCGCCGGCAAAGTGGATCATGCCGACGCTTTTGAAAAGATGGCGGGCGCTGTCTTTTCGATACGGCCGCCTTCTGTTGACGCGGTCGGCTGGCGGGTCTATGCGAGCTTGAGCGAGGCAAGCCTGAGTTCAAGGGTGAGGAGACGCCGACATGCAGCATACGCGCGAGGTTTTCGACTGGGCCGACCCGTTCCGCCTGGTGGAGCAGCTCACCAGCGAGGAGCGCATGGTGCAGGATACGGCCCATGCCTATGCGCAGGAAAAACTTGCGCCCCGCGTTCTCGACGCCTTCCGCAATGAAAAGACCGATCCTCAGATCTTCCGCGAAATGGGCGAACTCGGCCTGCTCGGCCCGACGATCTCGCCTGAGTATGGCGGCGCCGGTCTCGGTTACGTCGCCTACGGCCTGATCGCCCGCGAAGTCGAACGGGTCGATAGCGGTTACCGCTCGATGATGAGCGTGCAGTCCTCGCTGGTCATGGTGCCGATCGAAACATTCGGCTCCGAAGCACAGAAGCTGAAATACCTGCCGAAACTCGCCATCGGCGAATGGATCGGCTGCTTCGGCCTGACCGAACCCGATCACGGCTCCGACCCCGGCTCGATGGCGACACGCGCGAAAAAAGTCGACGGCGGCTACAGCCTCACCGGCTCGAAGACCTGGATATCCAATGCGCCGATCGCCGATATCTTCGTCGTCTGGGCCAAGACCGAGGACGGCCTCATCCGCGGCTTCATCCTCGAAAAGGGCTGGAAAGGGCTTTCGGCTCCCGCCATCCACGGCAAGGTGGGCTTGCGCGCCTCGATCACCGGTGAAGTGGTGATGGACGGGGTCTTCGTGCCCGAGGAAAATCTTCTGCCCGGCGTCACCGGCCTCAAGGGCCCGTTCACCTGCCTGAATTCGGCCCGTTTCGGCATCGCCTGGGGCGCGCTCGGTGCTGCCGAGGATTGTTATGCCAGGGCACGGCAATACACGCTGGAGCGCAAGCAGTTCAGCCGGCCGCTCGCCGCCAACCAACTGATCCAGAAGAAGCTCGCCGACATGGCGGCGGAGATCTCGCTCGGCCTGCAGGGCTGCCTGCGGCTTGGCCGCATGAAGGAGGAAGGCCATCCGCCGGTGGAACTAACCTCGATCCTCAAGCGCAACAGCTGCGGCAAGGCGCTGGAGATTGCGCGCGCCGCCCGCGACATGCTCGGCGGCAACGGCATTTCCGACGAATTCGGCATCGCCCGCCATCTCGTCAATCTCGAAGTGGTCAACACCTATGAGGGTACGCACGACATCCATGCGCTGATCATCGGCCGGGCGATCACCGGCATCGCGGCTTTCGCGAACTAATTCACCGGCCCGTCAAGGCGAATTGCCAGGCGCCTGACAATGTGCAACCTTTCCTCTCGCGGCACAAAGCCGGCAAAGAGGGGGATCGCATGTTTCTGCTTCTTGCATTGCTGATCGGTGTCGTTGCCGGCCTTCGCACCATGACGGCGCCGGCCGCCGTCGCCTGGGGTGCGGCACTTGGCTGGTTCGACGTCTCGCAGACGCCGCTTGCCTTCATGGGTTACAAGTGGACGCCGTGGATCTTCACGGTTCTCGCCGTCGTCGAACTGATCGCCGACCAGTTGCCGTCGACGCCGTCGCGCAAGGTGCCGATGCAGTTCGGCGCCCGCATCGTCGCCGGCGCGCTGGCAGGCGCAACCATCGGGGCGGCCAGCAGCCTGTTGTTCGGCGGGCTGATCGCCGGCGTAATTGGCGCCGTCATCGGCACCTATGGCGGCGCTGCCCTCCGCAGCCGGCTTGCCGCCTCCTTCGGCAAGGACCTGCCAGCCGCCCTCATCGAGGATGCCGTCGCCGTCATCGGCGCGGTGCTGATCGTGGGGGCCGTCGGATGAAAAGCTTCGACGCTATCGTGATCGGCGCCGGCCAGGCCGGCCCGTCGCTTGCCGCCCGCATGGTCGAAAAGGGCATGAAGGTGGCGCTGATCGAGCGAAAATTCCTCGGCGGCACCTGCGTCAATGCCGGCTGCATGCCGACGAAGACGCTGGTCGCCAGCGCCCGCGCCGCCCATGTCGCAAGAAGCGGCGCCGCTTATGGTGTCAGGATCCCCGGCGAGATCGCCGTCGACATGAAGGTGGTCAGAGCCCGCGCCGAAAAAGTCACGATGAATGCCCGCAACGGCCTGATCGACTGGTTGGGCGGCCTGGACGGCATGAGCGTAATCTACGGCCATGCCCGGTTCGAGAGCCCCAACACCGTCAGCGTCAATGGCGAGACGCTGACCGCGCCGCGCATGTTCCTCAATGTCGGCGCGCGGCCCGTCGTTCCCGACCTGCCGGGCATCAATGAAATCGATTACCTCACCAGCACCTCGATCATCCATCTCGACACGCTGCCCCGGCATCTCGTGGTGATCGGCGGCAGCTATATCGGGTTGGAATTCGCGCAGATGTATCGCCGCTTCGGCGCCGGGGTCAGCGTCATCGAGCATGGCCCGAAGCTCGCATCGCGCGAGGACGAGGATATATCAGACGCGATCGCCGACATCCTGCGCTCGGAAGGCATCGGCATCCACACCGACGCCGGCAATATCGCCTTCGCCAGAAACGGCAGCGGGGTGAGCGTCACCGCCGGCCCGGCGAAGATCGATGCGAGCCATGTGCTGATCGCCACCGGCCGCAAGCCGAACACCGACGATCTCGGCCTCGATGCCGCGGGCGTCATCACCGACAAACGCGGCTTCATCGCGGTCGATGACAGGCTCGCCACCAATATCGAGGGCATCTGGGCGCTCGGCGACTGCAACGGCCACGGCGCTTTCACCCACACCTCCTACAATGATTTCGAGATCGCCGCTGCCAATCTCCTCGACGGCGACGACCGCAAGGTTTCAAGCCGCATCCCGGCCTATGCGCTCTATATCGACCCGCCACTCGGCCGCGTCGGCATGACGGAGAAGCAGGCGCGCGCCTCCGGCCGCAAGATCATGGTATCGACCCGGCCGATGAGCCGGGTTGGCCGCGCCAACGAGCGCGGCGAGACCAAGGGCTTCATGAAGGTGATCGCCGATGCCGAGACCAAGCAGATTCTCGGCGCGGCGATCCTCGGCATCGAGGGCGACGAGGTGATCCACGGCTTGATCGATGCGATGAATGCGGGAACGACCTATCCGGCATTGCAATGGTCGGTACCGATCCATCCGACGGTATCGGAGTTGATTCCAACGCTGCTTGGCGATCTGAAGCCGGTTTAGCTGTGATGTTTGGAAATCGACAGCTGGAGGCGGACCCCGCGTGTCTATCGAACTGCTGATCGAGAATTACGGCCTGCTGGCGATCTTTCTGGGCGCCGCCTTTGAAGGCGAAACGGCCGCGTTCCTTGGCGGCGTGATTTCACACCGCGGGCTGCTGCCCTATTGGTCGGCGTCGCTCGCGGCCACGGCCGGATCTTTCGCCGGCGATCAACTATGGTTCCTCGTCGGTCGTTACGCGGCTAGCTGGAGCCTCGTCCGCCGGCTGAAGGAAAAGCCGGCGCTGGCGCGCGCAACCGCGCTTTTGGAAAAATATCCCACCGGTTTCATTCTTGCATTTCGTTTTCTGGTTGGGCTGCGGACGATCAGCCCCATCGTCATCGGCACGACACGGATACCGACCGGAAAATTCGTCCTCCTGAATGCCGCGGCCGCGCTGGTGTGGGGGCAGCTTTTCACGGCGCTCGGTTACCTGTTCGGACACGGCATCGAACAGATATTAGGCCACCTTCCCCTTCACCGCCATCTGCTGGTCGCAGCCGGAGGCGCGGCTGTCGTCGCAGGCGCGGCTCTGGTCTTTCGCAAAATGAAACTCAGCGCCAGGCGCTCGTAAAGGCGATGAGACGGCCTATTCCATCACGATCTGCAGCTTTACGTCGTTCGGCCGCGCCTCGACGGCGCGATCAAACGCCTTGATCGAATCCTCGAATGTGAAGGTCTCGGAAATCAGCGGTTTCAGGTCGACGCGACCCGAGCCGAGCAGGGCGATCGAGCGCTCATACTGATGCGCGTAGCGGAACACCGTCTCGATGCGGATCTCCTTGGTCGATGCCGTCGAAACGTCGAAGCCGATCGGGTTGACCGGCAGGCCGACGACGACGATGACGCCGCCCGGGCGCGGCAGCGCCATGATCGTCTCCCAGGCCTTCGGTGAGCCGGAGCATTCGAAGACGACATCGGTGCCCCAGCCGTCCGTCAGCCGGCCGACCTCTTCGCTCAGGTTCTTTTCGCGGATATTGACCGGAATGACGCCCTGATATTGCGCGGCGATATCGAGCTTCGGCTGGGCGAGATCGGCGACGATCGCCCGGGCGCAGCCGCCGGCAAGGGCAGCAATCGCCACCATCGTGCCGATCGGCCCGGCGCCGAGGACGACGGCGGTATCGCCGGGTGTAATCTTCGCTTTGCTCGCCGCCTGCATGCCGACGGCGAAGGGCTCGACCATGGCGCCCTCGGCGAAGCTGACATTGTCAGGCAGCTTGAAGGTGTAGTTGGCGGGATGCACGACCTCCGGCGTCAACACGCCATGGACCGGCGGCGTCGCCCAGAAGGTCACCGCCGGATCGATATTGTACATGCCGAGCCGGCTTGCCTTGGAATTCGGATCGGGAATGCCGGGCTCCATGCAGACGCGGTCGCCAACTTTCAGATGCGTGACGCCGGCCCCGACCTCGACGACCGTGCCTGCTGCTTCATGGCCGAGCACCATCGGCGCGTTGACCACGAAGGGGCCGATCTTGCCGTGCGTGTAATAATGCACGTCGGAACCGCAGACACCGACGGTGTGGATCCTGATCTTCACCTCGCCCGGGCCGGTTTCGAGCGGCAGATCGATATCACGAAGCGCAAGCTCATGCTGGCGCTCGAGGACAAGCGCACGGACTTTGGTCATCGTCGGTTTCCTTCCCTATGGCCCCTCGGTTCATCGAGTGCCGTTGAAGCGACTATAAAACGGGAAGGGGCGGCAATTCAATCTTAGAGATTAAGCTTTTGCTCAACATGCGATGAAATGCCCGCCTCTATAATCCGAAAGATTTGTGTTCCAAGACCTCTGTATGATTCCAGCCGAGACCGTCGGAGAGTACATTCTCCATACGAGATCCCGACCATGAGGACAGGCAGAGAGATGAAGAAAGATCCCGATAATGTCGGCGGAAATCGGTCTTGCGGCCTGACGATATCAAGGTCATTGCGGGAATTCTGGCGCCGGCTTGTGGACCCGATTGTCGAACTGCCGAAGGGCCGCCAGCCGCGGCCGGTGCGTGTTGTCGTCGAGACGAGGGATCGAAATCGCCACCGACAGCGTTATTAGCCATGAGCCGGCACGGCGCCACGGAAGCATGATGACTCCGGGCAGATGCGGATCAGCAAGATAAGGAAGACCATCATGAAATCGATCGTGTCATTCTGTCTGTTCGCATCCCTGCTCTTTGCCGCAAGTGGGGCGTCTGCGGCCCTCGAACAAGCATCGCTCCCGCCGCAGCAGGAAGAAAGGGTGGTGCCGGCCAATCTCGCGCTCACCTTCACCGGCCCGGTCAATCTTGCCCGCTCGACGGCCATCCTGTTCGATGCTGAGGGTTTGGCGCTTCCCACCGGCAAGCCATTTCTCTCCGGTCCTGAAGGATCGATCTTCAAGGTCCCGCTCGACCCTGCCATGGCGCCCGGCCTCTATACCATCGACTGGCGTGTCCTCTCGATGGACGGCCGCAGCGCCCAAGGCCAATACCGGTTCCGGATCGATCCTTAGCTCGCTCGCTGAAAAGCATTTATGAGATTTTTATATTGACGGCTCCTTGCTCGTCTCGAACCTTTATGCCCTTCGGTTCCATATTGATCTCCGAGAGATCGAAAAGATCATCTCCACGCCAGAAAGCATGAAAGGCGACCCCCCCAGGGTGTGCGCCCTTTGTCTTGTCTGACTCCAACAAGAACAACAGGAGTCACGATCATGATGGATATCATTCTGCTTGGCACCGCGATCATATTCTTCGCGCTGTGCTTTGCCTACACAAGAGCCTGCGACAGGCTTTGACAGGAGAAACGACGATGACCCTCGATTATGTCTTGAGCGGTGCCGTAACCGTGTTTCTCACTGTCTACCTCACCTACGCTCTGCTTCGCCCGGAACGCTTCTGAAAAGAACTGGCGCTTCTGAGGTCGCGCATGCGACCGAGAAGCAGCCGGGTATTGAAAGTTTACCTCCATGACCCTCAACGGATGGCTTCAGATCCTGCTTTACTGCGGGATCATCCTGGTGCTCGTCAAACCGCTCGGCGGCTACATGACGCGTGTCTTCAGCGGCGAGCGCACTTTCCTGTCACCCGTCCTCGTTCCGATCGAACGGCGACTTTACCGCATGGCCGGCACGGGCGAACGCGAGGAACAGCATTGGACCTCCTATGCCTTTGCCATGCTGCTCTTCAACCTTCTCGGCGTCATCGTGCTTTATGCGCTGCAGCGCCTGCAGGCCGGCCTTCCCTATAATCCGGCCGGCATGGCGGCCGTCCCGCCGGAGCTTTCGTTCAACACCGCCGTCAGTTTCGTCAGCAACACCAACTGGCAGAACTACGGCGGCGAAAGCACGATGTCCTATCTGACCCAGATGGCTGGCTTCACCGTCCAGAACTTCGCCTCCGCGGCGACGGGCATCGCCATCGCACTTGCCTTCATCCGCGCCTTCGCGCGCACGTCGGGCAAGGCCATCGGCAATTTCTGGGTCGATATGACGAGGGCCACCTTCTATGTGCTGCTGCCCATCTGCATCGTGCTGACGCTTGTCTATGTCTATCTCGGCGTGCCGCAGACGCTCGGACCCTATGTCAATGCGACGACGCTCGAAGGCGCGCAGCAGACGATCGCCGTCGGCCCCGTCGCCTCGCAGCTTGCGATCAAGATGCTCGGCACCAATGGCGGCGGCTTCTTCAACGCCAATTCGGCCCATCCCTTCGAAAACCCCGATGCGATCTCCAACCTCATCCAGATGGTTTCGATCTTCGCAATCGGCGCGGCGCTGACCAACGTCTTCGGCCGCATGGTCGGCAACCAGCGCCAGGGCTGGGCGATCCTTGCGACGATGGGCGTGCTGTTCCTCGCCGGCGTCACCGTCACCTATTGGGCGGAAGCCGCTGGTAACCCATCGATGCACGCCTTCGGTCTTGGCGGCGGCAACATGGAAGGCAAGGAAGTCCGCTTCGGCGTCGCCCTGTCTTCGCTGTTTGCGGTCATCACCACCGCCGCCTCCTGCGGCGCGGTCAATGCGATGCACGGCAGCTTCACCGCGCTCGGCGGCCTCGTTCCGTTGATCAACATGCAGCTCGGCGAAGTCATCGTCGGCGGTGTCGGCGCCGGCTTTTACGGTATCCTGCTGTTCATCATCGTCGCCGTCTTCGTCGCCGGCCTGATGGTCGGCCGCACGCCGGAATATCTCGGCAAGAAGATCGAGGCGAAGGAAATGAAGATGGCCGTTCTCGCCATCCTCTGCTTGCCGCTTGCCATGCTGGTTTTCACCGCGATCGCCACGGTGCTGCCGTCCGCCGTCGCCTCGATCGGCACCGCCGGCCCGCATGGCTTCTCCGAAATCCTCTACGCCTATACCTCGGCTGCGGCCAATAACGGCTCGGCTTTCGGCGGGCTGGCAGGCAATACACCCTGGTACAACGTGACGCTCGGCATCGGCATGCTCGCCGGCCGCTTCCTGGTCATCATCCCGGCACTGGCCATCGCCGGCTCGCTGATCGGCAAGAAGACGGTTCCGGCCTCGGCAGGCACTTTCCCCACGGATGGTCCACTCTTCGTCGGGCTGCTCGTCGGCACTATCCTGATCGTCGGCGGCCTGACCTTCTTCCCGGCCTTGGCGCTCGGCCCCGTCGTCGAGCACTTGGTGATGATCGCCGGCCAGACCTTTTGAGGTGATGCCGCAGCGATCCTCACGATTTGACAGGGCTGACCGGCATCCGGTTCGCCATCCTCTTTCCAAGCTGGAGCCTCTTATGAGCCAGGCAAAATCCGCGAGTATCGTCGATAGTCGCATTCTCATTCCGGCCATGGGCGCCGCCTTCAAGAAGCTTGACCCACGGGCACTTGCCAGAAATCCGGTCATGTTCGTCGTGGCCACGGTCTCGGTGCTGACCACCGTGCTTTTCCTGCGCGACCTCGCGGCCGGCAACGGCAATCTCGGCTTCTCCTTCCAGATCAATCTCTGGCTCTGGTTCACCGTGCTGTTTGCCAATTTCGCCGAGGCGGTTGCCGAGGGCCGCGGCAAGGCGCAGGCGGATTCGCTGCGCAAGGCGCGCACCGAGACCCAGGCCAAGCTGCTGACTGCCAACAATGGCAGCGACTACCGCATGGTGCCGGGCACCAGCCTCAAGGTCGGCGACGTCGTGCTCGTCGAGGCTGGCGACATCATTCCCTCGGACGGCGAAGTCATCGAAGGTGTGGCCTCTGTCAACGAGGCGGCGATCACGGGCGAATCCGCCCCCGTCATCCGCGAATCCGGCGGCGACCGCTCGGCGGTGACCGGCGGCACCCAAGTGCTGTCCGACTGGATCCGTGTCCGTATCACCGCGGCGGCCGGCTCGACCTTCATCGACCGGATGATCGCGCTGGTCGAAGGCGCTGAACGCCAGAAGACGCCGAACGAGATCGCGCTCAACATCCTGCTGGCCGGCATGACGCTGATTTTCGTGCTGGCCACCGCGACGATCCCGAGCTTTGCCATCTATGCCGGCGGCTCGATCCCGATCATCGTGCTCGTCGCCCTCTTCGTCACCCTGATCCCGACGACGATCGGCGCGCTGCTGTCGGCAATCGGCATTGCCGGCATGGACCGCCTGGTCCGCTTCAACGTGCTCGCCATGTCCGGCCGCGCCGTCGAGGCCGCCGGCGATGTCGACACGCTGCTGCTCGACAAAACAGGCACGATCACCCTCGGCAATCGCCAGGCGACGAGTTTCCGCCCGGTTCGCGGCGTCTCCGAACAGGATCTCGCCGATGCCGCCCAGCTCGCCTCGCTGGCCGACGAAACGCCCGAGGGACGCTCCATCGTCGTGCTCGCCAAGGAGAAATATGCGATCCGCGGCCGCGACATGGCGAGCCTCAAGGCGACCTTCGTGCCCTTCACCGCCCAGACCCGCATGAGCGGCGTCGATCTTGAAGGCGCCTCGATCCGCAAGGGTGCGGTCGATGCCGTGCTGACCTATGTCAATGGCGACGCGCCTTCAAAGAATGGCAGCGAGGTCGTGCGCGAACTGCAGTCGACCGCCGACGAGGTCGCCAAATCGGGCGGCACGCCGCTGGCCGTTGCCCGCGACGGCAGGCTGCTCGGCGTCATCCAGCTGAAGGACATCGTCAAGGGCGGCATCCGCGAGCGCTTCACCGAGCTGCGCCGCATGGGCATCCGCACCGTGATGATCACAGGCGACAACCCGCTGACGGCAGCCGCCATCGCTGCCGAGGCCGGCGTCGACGACTTCCTTGCCCAGGCGACGCCGGAGATGAAGCTGGCGCTGATGCGCGAGGAACAGGCCAAGGGCAAGCTCGTTGCCATGTGCGGCGACGGCACCAACGATGCGCCGGCGCTCGCCCAGGCCGATGTCGGCGTCGCCATGAACACCGGCACGGTCGCCGCCCGCGAGGCCGGCAACATGGTCGATCTCGACAGCGACCCGACGAAGCTGATCGAGATCGTCGAGATCGGCAAGCAGTTGTTGATGACGCGCGGCGCGCTGACGACGTTTTCGATCGCCAACGACATCGCCAAGTACTTCGCCATCATCCCGGCGATGTTCCTGACCTTCTATCCGCAGCTCGGCGTCCTGAACGTCATGGGGCTTTCGACGCCGCAAAGCGCCATTCTCTCGGCGATCATCTTCAACGCACTGATCATCGTCGCGCTGATCCCGCTGTCGCTGAAAGGTGTGCGCTATCGTCCGATCGGCGCAGGCGCGCTCTTATCGCGCAACCTGCTGATCTACGGCCTCGGCGGCATCATCGTCCCGTTCATCGGCATCAAGGCGATCGACATGGCCGTCGCAGCCCTCGGCCTCGCCTGAAACACTCCAAGGAGTAACAACAATGTTGAAAGAATTTCGCCCGGCCGTCGTCATGATCGTCGCCACCACCGCCATCACCGGGCTTCTTTATCCGCTCGCCATGACCGGTGCTGCCCAAGCCCTCTTTCCCAGCCAGGCGAACGGCAGCCTGATCGAGAAGAACGGTGAGGTGATCGGCTCGGCGCTGATCGGCCAGGCCTTTAGCAGCGACAAGTATTTCCACGGCCGCCCTTCGGCTGCCGGCGACGGCTATAATGCCGCTGCCTCCAGCGGCTCGAACCTCGGCCCGACCAGCAAGAAACTGATCGACCGCGTCAAAGACGATTACGAGACCGCCAAGGCGGCGAACCCGAATTCGGAGGTGCCCGCCGACCTCGTCACCGCGTCGGGCAGCGGCCTCGATCCCGATATTTCGCCGGAGGCGGCCTACTTCCAGGTGACCCGCGTCGCCAAGGCGCGAAGCCTGGACGAGGCCAAGGTCAAGGCGCTGGTCGACGGCGTCGTTCAGGCCCGTGAACTCGGCCTTCTCGGCGAGCCCACGGTCAATGTTCTGGCGTTGAACCAGCGGCTTGATGCTTCTATGACTGAGTGAAGGTAGGCGGGCCACAGCCTTTCCCTCATTGCTGTGCTCGTCACAGCAATGAGGGAAAGTGGAGCAAGCCTCGCCGACATGAAAGACCACACCCATGCCAGACGACAATCGCGACCAGGCCGGCAGGCCATCGCCCGATGCGCTTCTCGAAAAAGCCCGGGCGGAAACGCGCGGCCGTCTGAAGATCTTTCTCGGTGCCGCCCCGGGCGTCGGCAAGACTTACGAGATGCTGATCTCCGGCCGCGCCAAGATCGCCGATGGCCTCGATGTCGTCATCGGCGTCGTCGAGACCCACGGCCGCAAGGAGACCGAGGCGCTCGTCGCCGGTTTCGAAATCATTCCCAGCGTCGAAATCGACTATAGGGGCCGGCTGCTCCAGGAGATGGATCTCGACGGAATCCTCGCCCGCCGGCCTGATCTCGTGCTGGTCGACGAACTCGCCCATAGCAATGCCGAGGGCAGCCGCCATCCGAAACGTTACCTCGACGTCAGGGAATTGCTCGATCGCGGCATCGACGTTTATACGACGCTGAACATCCAGCATGTCGAAAGCCTGAACGACGTCGTCTCGCAAATCACCCGCATCCGCGTGCGCGAGACGGTGCCGGACTCCATCATCGACATTGCCGATGACGTCGAGATTATCGATCTGACGCCGGACGATCTCATTAAGCGTCTGCACGACGGCAAGGTCTACATGCCGCGCACCGCCGAGCGGGCGCTGACCAACTACTTTACCCCCGGCAACCTGACGGCGCTCAGGGAACTGGCGCTGCGCAAGACGGCGCAGCGCGTCGACGACCAACTGCTGACCCACATGCAGGCCCACGCCATCTCAGGCCCCTGGGCGGCGGGCGAACGTGTCCTCGTCTCGGTCGACCATCACCCGCGCTCCGCCTCGCTGGTGCGTTACGCCGCCCGCATGGCCTCGCGGCTGCGCGCCCCCTGGGCGGCCGTCTATATCGAGACCAACCGCTCGATCAATCTCAGCGAAGCCGAGCGCGATACCGTCGCCGCCACCCTGCGCCTTGCTGAACAGCTCGGCGGCGAGGCGATCACCCTTCCCGGCCGCGAGGTGGCCGAAGAACTCGTCCGCCACGCCACCGCCAACAACGTCACCCACATCGTCATCGGCGCCCCGAAGAAGCCGACCTGGCGCGACTGGTGGAACCGCTCGATCACCGACGAACTGATCCGCAAGACAGGCGAGATCAGCGTCCATGTCATCTCAGGCAGCGAGAAGGATGGCACCACCGCGCGCGGGGTCAGGGCGGCCGCCATCGCACCGCCACTGGATTTCAGAGCCTACCTGCTGGCGACCGTCTATGTCGCTATTGCGCTCGGCGTCGGCGTCGTGCTCGACCAGGTGCTTGACGTCCGCAACCTCGCCCTGGTCTTCCTGATGGCGGTGCTGACCTCCGCCGTGCTTCACGGCCTGCGGCCGGCACTTTACAGCTGCATCCTCAGCGCACTGTCCTTCAATTTCTTTTTCCTGCCGCCGCGCTACACGCTGACGATCAGCGATCCGGAAAGCGTGCTGGCCCTGTTCTTCTTCCTCGGCGTCGCCATCATCGCTAGCAACCTGACCGCGACCGTGCAGCGCCAGGCCGCCGCCGCGAGGCAGCGGGCGCGCACGACCGAAGACCTCTATCTCTTCTCGAAAAAGCTCGCCGGCACCGGCACGCTCGACGACGTCCTCTGGGCGACCGCCTTCCAGCTCGCTTCGATGCTGAAGGTCCGCGTCGTGCTGCTGCTGCCGGAAGAGGGCGGCATCGCCGTCAAGGCCGGCTACCCACCCGACGATACGCTCGACGATGCCGATATCGCCGCCGCTCGCTGGGCCTGGGAACACAATCACGCCGCCGGTCGCGGCGCCGATACCCTGCCCGGCGCCAAACGCCTCTACGTACCGCTCAGAACCGGGCGCACCGCCGTCGGCGTCATCGGCCTCGACAGCGACCGCCGCGACGGGCCGCTGCTGACACCCGAGCAGCAGCGGCTGCTCGATGCACTGGCCGACCAGGCGGCCCTTGCCATCGAGCGTGTCCAGCTTGTCGCCGATGTCGATCGGGCAAGGCTCGCGGCCGAAGCCGACCGGCTGCGCTCGGCGCTGCTCACCTCGATCTCGCACGACTTGAAGACACCGCTTGCCGCCATCCTCGGCGCCGCCGGCACGCTGCGCGACTATTTTGCCTCGATGCCGGAGGAGGATCGTAGCGACCTGCTTGCCACCGTCGTCGACGAATCCGAGCGCCTCAACCGCTTCATCGCCAATCTGCTCGATATGACCAAGATCGAATCCGGCGCGATGGAACCGAACCATGCGCTGCATTATGCCGGCGATATCGCCGGCAGCGCACTCCGTCGCGCCGCAAAGATCCTCGAGCGCCACAAAACCGAGATGCATATCCCCGCCGACCTGCCGATGGTGCGTGTCGATCCTGTCCTGTTCGAGCAGGTGATGTTCAACCTGCTCGACAATGCCGCAAAATACGCGCCCGAGGGATCGGTGATCGACATCGGGGGCTGGGCGGATGCCGATTACGTCGTTCTGCAGGTCGTGGACGAAGGCCTGGGCATCCCGCCGGCCGATCTCAACCGTGTGTTCGACACCTTCTATCGTGTGCGCAAGGGCGATCAGGTGCGCGCCGGCACCGGCCTCGGCCTTTCCATCTGCCGCGGCTTCATCGAGGCGATGGGCGGCACGATTACCGCCAGCAACCGGCCGGGCCGCCCAGGCGCGGTCTTCACCATCCGCCTGCCAAAACCCACCGACATTCCGAAACTGGATGAACTTTGATGAGCGGCTCAACCGTCAAAATCCTTGTCGTCGACGATGAGCCTCCGATCCGCAAGCTGCTCCGCGTCGGCCTGACCGCGCAGGGTTACGAGGTACAGGAGGCGGCCAACGCGGCCAACGCCCGTCAGTCGGTCGCCGACGCCATGCCCGACCTCATCGTGCTCGACCTCGGCCTGCCCGATACATCGGGCCACGACCTGCTGCAGGAGTGGCGCGACCAAGGGCATTCCATGCCCATCGTCATCCTTTCCAGCCGCACAGACGAGGCCGGCATCGTCAAGGCGCTGGAAAGCGGGGCCGACGATTACGTCACCAAACCCTTCGGCGTCAACGAACTCGGCGCCCGCATTCGCGTGGCGCTGCGCCACCGCCTGCAGCAGCAGGGCGAAAAGGCGATCTTTCAGACGGGCGGGCTGTCGATCGATCTGGTCAAGCGTATCGTTAAGGTCGACGGCCAGGACATAAAGCTGTCGCCGAAGGAATACGACATCCTGCGGGTGCTCGCCCAGCACGCGGGCAAGGTGCTGACACACCAGTTTCTTCTAAAGCAGGTATGGGGACCGGCGGCGGATGTGCAGTATCTGCGCGTCTACATCAGGCAGCTGCGGCAAAAAGTCGAGCAGATTCCCGACCAGCCGCACTATATCACCACCGAGACCGGCGTCGGCTACCGGCTCAGGGAACCGGACTGAACGCCCTTCCCTCCCGCTGCCCGAACGAACCAGAACAGCATCGAGCCCAGACAGCATAGAGAATGACATGAACCTTCCCAACATCATCCGACCGGAGCACACCTTCATCGGCGTGTCGGCGCCGACGAAATGGCGCGCGCTGCAGGGTATAGCGGATAAGGCGGCCAAGGCCTTCTCTGTCGACGGCCAGACCATCCTGAAAGCGCTTGAAACGCGCGAGAAGCTCGGCTCCACGGGGATCGGCAACGGTATCGCCATTCCGCATGCGGCGATCGACGGCATGACCAGCCCGCGCGGCCTTCTCCTCCGCTTCGCCCAGCCGCTGGATTTCGAGGCGATCGACGATATCCCGACCGACATCGCCTTCGTGCTGCTCTTCGGGGAAAACAATCGCGGTGAATATCTGAACGTGCTTTCCGCCATCGCCCGGCGGCTGCAATCGGACGGCGTGCTTGCCGCCATGCGCAAGGCAAGGACGGTCGACGAATTCTATTCCGATTTCATCGCCGATTCCAGGGTATGAAAAAGGCGCGGCCCAAAGGTCGCGCCTCCTCGTCTGCAATCAGACTATCTTAGAAATCGCGCTGGAAGCGCAGGAAGCCGAACACTTCGTCGTCGCCTTCGTCCTCATCGTGATATTGCACGCTGAGCTTCGTCCTGAGGTCGTCAACGATACGGTAGTCGATCGTGACGCCGGTGGTGTAGGCGCTGCCGCCGCTGAAGCCGTTGCCGTCAGCGTCGAGAGCGATATTTTCGAAGTACTGGAAGCCGGGGGTGACCGACCACTTATCATTGATCTTCAAGGCGTATTCTGCTGCGATCGTCCATTCGGACTCTTCGTAGTAGTAGTTGGCGCCGCTTGCCCATACGCCGGCAATGCCGAGCGTGCCCGGGCCGATGTCGGCATAAACGATGCCACGGACCGCGACTTCGCTGGTGTCGGTGTCATAACCGGCAAGCAGGTAAGCACTGATGGCGCCGGCCTTGTAGGAGACCTGGCCTGCGACACCAAAATTGTTCGGACCGTCGCCCGGCTTGGTGGCGTAGTCGTCTTCCAGTTCGTCGACCGAGATGCCGGCGGCGAAAGCGCCGGACTCGTACTGATAACGGATCGAGTTGTGGGTCGTCTCGTTGCTGGCGAGCGTATCGGTCTCGCCGCTCATGTCGTCATCCCACCAGCTGTACAGCTTACCGACGCGGAATCCGGCAATATCGATATAGCCTTCATCCAGCAATGCTTCCTGGTCGGTGGCATTGTCGACATTGTAACGCAGCGTGATGACGCCGGTCAGCGTACCGTACTCGGTGTCGTTCTTGGCCTGGAAGGTGACCTGACCGCGAGTCCAGAAGTCTACGTCGGAATCGCCGGAGATCTGCTTACCGAAGCGCACTTCGGTACGAATGTAGCCGCCGATCGAAAGGCATGTTTCCGTCCCCGGAATATAAAAATAGCCGGTACCGTAGGCGTCGCAAACGCGAACATATTCCACGGGCTCGGGTTCCGCCGCCACGATGGCGTCGGCTGCGCGGGCTCCGGAGGCCGCGGCAAGGGCGGCAACGGAGGCAAAAAGGATAGTTCTGATATTCATTTTGAATGGCCCTAACAGGTTTGGAATGCGAGGCGCATTTCAAGGGATGCCCCCACGTAGCGGTCGGAGAATACGACCGCACGGGGGCCATATAGGAATCCGCAAGTGTCATCGCGGCAAAATCTGGGCAAAAATCAGCAGCACCACGGCGCTTTAGTGGAGGAACTGTGGCGAAAAAAACACGGTCCCGCGGCCGACGGCGGCGGCAACGAATTGGCCGCGGCCAACTTCGACACGTCTATTTCAAAATCACCCCTCAAATGGAATGACATTCTAACGGCAGGGCCGGAACCGGAAGAACCTTTGTTTCATTATACGACTGACTTGATAGAGTTAAGACAGAAAACAGGAGGGTTCCCATGCAGACACAACGGCTCACCCGGCTCCTCGCGGCCGCGGTCATGGCGGGCAGCTTCGCGATCGGGAGCATTGCTCCCGCTTTCGCGGATCAGACGCTGCTCAACGTTTCCTATGATCCGACTCGCGAATTGTATAAGGATTTCAATGCTGCCTTTGCTGCCAAGTGGCAAAAGGACAGCGGTGAAACCGTGACGATCCAAGCCTCGCATGGCGGTTCCGGCGCCCAGGCCCGCTCCGTCATCGACGGTCTCGACGCCGACGTCGTCACCCTGGCGCTCGAAGGTGATATCGACGCCATCGCCAAGGCGACCGGCAAGATCCCGGCCGACTGGAAGACAAAATTCCCCAATAATTCGACGCCCTATACGTCGACGATCGTCTTCCTCGTGCGCAAGGGCAACCCGAAGGGCATCAAGGATTGGGGCGACCTGGTCAAGGACGACGTGCAGGTCATCACCCCGAACCCGAAGACATCGGGCGGCGCCCGCTGGAACTTCCTCGCTGCCTGGGCATGGGCCAAGCAGGCGAATGGCGGCGACGAAGCCAAGGCGCAGGATTATGTTGCGAAACTGCTGCAGCACGTTCCAGTTCTCGACACCGGCGCGCGCGGCGCCACGACCACCTTCGTCCAGCGCGGCCTCGGCGACGTGCTGCTTGCCTGGGAAAATGAAGCCTATCTTTCGCTCGAAGAACTCGGTCCCGACCAGTTCGAGATCGTGACGCCGAGCTTCTCGATCCGCGCCGACCCGCCGGTTGCCATCGTCGACGGCAATGTCGACAAGAAGGGTACACGGAAGGTCGCCGAAGCCTATCTCAACTACCTTTATTCGGACGAAGGCCAGAAGATCGCCGCCAAGCACTATTACCGGCCGATCAAGCCGGAAGCCGCCGATCCGGCCGACATAGCCCGCTTCCCGAAGCTGACGCTCGCGACCATCGACGACTTCGGCGGCTGGAAAGAAGCGCAGCCGAAATTCTTCGGCGACGGCGGGGTATTTGACCAGATCTACAAGCCGGCCCAATAATAGACTTCATGAAAGCACATAGCCCCACGCGGTGGCGGTTCAGGCGGCCGAGCGTCATTCCGGGTTTCGGAATGACGCTCGGCTTTACCTTGACCTGGCTCACCCTTCTGATCCTCATCCCGCTCTCGGGCCTTGCCGTCCGGTCGAGCGCGCTCGGCTGGGAGAAATTCTGGTCGATCGCGCTCGATCCGCGCACGCTGAACGCGCTGCGCATCAGCTTCGGCAGCGCCTTCATCGCCGCGATCGTCAATGCCGTCTTCGGCGTCCTGCTTGCCTGGGTGCTGGTGCGCTACCGCTTTCCCGGCAAACGCATCATCGATGCCATGGTCGACCTTCCCTTCGCGCTGCCGACCGCCGTTGCCGGCATCGCACTGACGACGCTTTATGCGCCGAATGGCTGGATCGGCCAGTTTCTGACGCCGCTCGGCATCAAGATCGCCTTCACCCCGGCCGGCATCGTCGTGGCGCTGATCTTCGTCGGCCTGCCGTTCGTGGTGCGCACGGTGCAACCGGTCATGGAGGAAATCGACAAGGAGGTCGAGGAAGCAGCCGCAACGCTCGGCGCCAATCGCTTCCAGACGATTTTCCGCGTGCTGCTGCCGGGGCTGGCGCCTGCCGCGCTCACCGGCTTTGCGCTCGCCTTTGCCCGCGGCGTCGGCGAATACGGCTCGGTCATCTTCATCGCCGGCAACCTGCCGTTCAAATCGGAGATCGCACCGCTTTTGATCATCATCAAACTCGAAGAGTATAATTACGCGGCAGCGACCGGCATTGCGGCGATCATGCTGATCATCTCGTTCGCCATGCTGCTCGTCATCAACCTCATCCAGAGCTGGAGCAGGCGGAGGTACGGCTATGGCGCTTGAGTCAACCGTTCAACCGGTCAAGCTGCGTTCGGTGACCACCGAAAACCGGATCGCGCGCCGCACGCTGATCATCGTCTCGATGGTCTTCCTGCTGCTGATACTGCTGCTGCCGCTCGCGGCCGTCTTCGTCGAGGCCTTCCGCAAGGGTGCCGGCCCGTTCCTCCAGGCGCTCGCAGACGCCGAGACCTTCTCGGCGATCCGCCTGACACTGATCGTTGCCGGCGTCAGCGTTCCCCTCAACCTCGTCTTCGGGGTCACCGCCGCCTGGGCGATCGCCAAGTTCGAGTTCAAGGGCAAGGCCTTTCTGACGACGCTGATCGACATGCCCTTCTCGGTCTCACCCGTCATATCGGGCCTGGTCTTCGTGCTGTTGTTCGGCGCCAATACCTGGCTCGGCCAGTGGCTCAGCGCTCATGACATCAAGATCCTGTTTGCGGTGCCGGGGTTGATCCTCGCCACCATGTTCGTCACCTTCCCCTTCGTCGCCCGCGAGCTGATCCCGCTGATGCAGGAACAAGGAACGGCCGACGAAGAGGCAGCCCTTTCGCTCGGCGCCAGCGGCTGGCAGACCTTCTGGCACGTGACGCTGCCGAATATCAAATGGGGCCTGCTCTACGGGGTGCTGCTCTGCAACGCCCGCGCCATGGGCGAGTTCGGCGCCGTCTCGGTGGTGTCAGGCCACATCCGCGGCCAGACAAACACCATGCCGCTGCAGGTGGAGATCCTCTATAACGAGTATAATTTCACCGGCGCTTTTGCCGTCGCCACACTTTTGGCCTTGCTGGCGCTCGTCACTCTTGTTTTGAAGACGCTGCTGGAAATGCGCTATAGCGCTGAAATCGCCGCCAGCCGGCGGCACTGAAGGATTTGGAATGGAAGTACGCGTTCAAAACATCCGCAAGGAATTCGATCGTTTTCCGGCGCTGCACGATGTCTCGCTCGACATCCGCTCCGGCGAGCTCATCGCACTGCTCGGCCCTTCGGGCTCCGGCAAGACGACATTGCTGCGGCTGATCGCCGGCCTCGAAAGCCCAACGGAGGGTCTGATCTTCTTCGGCGACGAGGACGCCTCGAAGAAAACCGTTCAGCAGCGCAATATCGGCTTCGTCTTCCAGCACTATGCTCTGTTCCGCTACATGACGGTGCTCGACAATGTCTCCTTCGGCCTGAAGGTCAGGAACAGCGCACGGCGGCCCGCCAAGGCCGATATCCGCAAGCGAGCGCTGGAACTGCTCGACCTCGTCCAGCTTTCCGGTCTCGAAAAACGCTACCCCGCCCAGCTTTCCGGCGGTCAGCGCCAGCGTGTGGCGCTTGCCCGCGCCATGGCCGTCGAGCCGAACGTGCTGCTGCTCGACGAGCCCTTCGGGGCGCTCGACGCCCAGGTGCGCAGGGATCTGCGTAAATGGCTGCGCGATATCCATGACCGCACCGGTCACACCACCGTCTTCGTTACCCACGACCAGGACGAGGCCCTGGAGCTTGCCGACCGCGTCGTCGTCATGAGCCAGGGGGCGATCGAACAGGTCGGCACGCCGGATGAGGTCTACGACAACCCGAATTCTCCCTTCGTCTTCGGCTTCATCGGCCAGTCGAACTGCCTGCAGGTCGAAATCTCCGATGGTGACATCCGCTTTGAAGGCCGTTCGCTCGGCCTCAATGCCGATAGTGAGCCGGAGGGCCCTGCGCAGCTCTACTTCCGCCCGCATGACGTCAGGCTCTGCGAATCGGCTGAAAACTGCATTGCCGGCCAGCCGGTTTCCAGCCGCCGCGTGGCCGGTACCCGCCATATCGAATTGGATATCGGCAATGACCGCCCGCATATCGAGATCGAGCTGCCGCCGAGCGAGGCCGACAGGCTCGACCGCAACCGCGTGGCCTTCAAGCCGACCCGCTGGAAGCTGTTCCGCAGCTGATGGAGGTTGTCGCCAATGACCCGGCTCCTTGCAGGACTCTCATGTCGCGAGAGTCCATTTGGCTTTTTGTGATCTATGGTTGTTTGTATTTTAGTCACATGACGAGTAAAAGATTTTCACGATAAAAAGTAGGACTAATCCCACAGGAGGCACCTGGCGTTGAGGGCGGAGATTTCCTTTGGAAAATCCCTGATCGGGATTTTGTTCGCAGGGCTGGCGGCCGCAGGCTGCACGACGACATCGAAACCGGCGGCAACGTCGGCGAAGACCAAGCAGGTTCACGCGGCGAAGGTCACTTTCAATTATACGACCAAGGATCGCGACTGCCTGCAGCGCGCGATGTATTTCGAATCGCAGCATTCGGATGAGGACGGCTATATGGCTGTCGGAACCGTCGTCATGAACCGGCTCACCTCCGGCGCCTATCCTCCTTCGATCTGCGGCGTCGTCGCCCAGGAAAAGCAGTTTGCGCCCGGCGTGATGACGCGCGAAGTCAAGCCGCAGGCCGAAACCGAGCTGGCGACCGCCGCCGACGCGATCCTGAAGGGCGCACGCCATCCGGCGGTGAAGGATGCAATGTTCTTCCACACCGACGGGCTGAAATTCCCCTACAACAACATGCATTATGTGACGGTCGCCGGCGGCAACGCCTTCTACGAGAAGCGCGACTCCGACGGCATGCTCGAGACACCGCCGCCGCTGCCCGCCTATGAGGTGGCGATGAATTATGTACCGGGCGAAAGCATGCTGCCGCCGCAATTCGAGGCGCTGATCCCCTCGGCTGTTCCCGTTCCTCTCCCGGCTCCGGATCCGTTGGCGACGGCGAGCACGATATCGGCGATAAATATGGCGCCCACAGCACGTATGGCGCCCATCGCAAATCCCATGCCGATGCAGATCACCGCACCGGTGACTTCGCCGGAAACCTCGATCGAACCCGACCCGGGAATGCCGATCGCGATCCCCATTCCCCGCCCCGCCTATGACAGCGTCATGCTGCGCGGCAGCATTGCAGCGAACGGCGGCTAAACCAGTTTCGATTTTGAAGTGAACGCGCGCCTTAAGCGCGCTCTTCCCAGACCCTGGCAAGCTCGACGATCGTCTTGACTGCCTTTTCCATATCCTGGCGGCTGACCCATTCGAGCGGCGAGTGGAAGGCGTGGCCGCCGGCGAAGATGTTTGGGCATGGCAGACCCATGAAGGAGAGGCGCGAGCCGTCGGTGCCGCCGCGGATGCTGCCGCGCACTGGCGTCATGTCGGCCCGGCGCACCGCTTCGATGGCGTTGTCGACGATTTGCGGGTGGCGGTCGAGCACCACCTTCATGTTGCGATACTGCTCCTTGACCTGGAAATGATAGGTCGAGCCGGGATAGCCAGCCATGACCTCCTTGACGATGGCTTCGAGCATGGCTTCCTTTTCCACCAGCCCCTTGTCGGTGAAGTCGCGAATGATGAGGCTGAGCGACGCCTTCTCCATCGAGCCGGTCACCCCTGTCGCATGGATGAAACCCTGCTTTCCCTCGGTGGTCTCGGGCGCCATCTCCCTCGGCAGCCGGTCGATGATGGCGCCGGCGATCTTGATGGCGTTCTCCATACGATCCTTGGCGAAACCCGGATGGATCGCCACGCCTGCTATGCCGATCTCCACACCATCGGCCGAGAAGGTCTCGTCCTCGATATGGCCGGCGGTCTCGCCGTCCATCGTATAGGCAAAGTCGGCGCCGAGTTTCCTGAGGTCGACCTTGTTGACGCCGCGCCCGACCTCTTCGTCGGGCGTGAACAGGATTTTGATCGTCCCGTGCCGGAGAGCTGGATTGTCGACAAGGAACTGGGCCGCGGTCATGATTTCCGCCAGTCCCGCCTTGTCGTCGGCGCCGAGCAATGTCGTGCCATCGGTCGTGACGATGTCGTTGCCGATCTGATTGTTCAGCTCGGGATGCTCGGAAACGCGGATGACCCGGCTTGCATCGCCGGCAAGCCTGATATCCCCACCGGCATAGTTCCGGATGATCTGCGGCTTGACATTCGTGCCGCTGAAATCGGGCGCCGTATCCATGTGCGAGCAGAAACAGATAACCGGCACCGTCTTGTCGCTATTTCCAGGAATGGTCGCGTAGACATAACCGTGTTCATCGAGATGCGCGTCGGCAAGGCCGATCTTCAGCAGTTCATCGACCAGAACCCGGCCGAGATCCTTCTGTTTTTCGGTGGTCGGCTGCGTCGACGAGGCAGGATCGGATTGCGTGTCGATAACGACATAGCGGAGAAAGCGGTCGAGAACGGTATCGGTCATGGCATCCAATCCAGAAAGATCACCCGAGAGATATAATCCTCGCGGAGGATGCGGCAAAAGATTTTTCCGCTCGCGACGCGAGAGAATTGCCGTTCAGTCGATGCGCTTTCCCTCGCCGTCGAAGACGTGCAGATACTGGGCCGGGAAGGCCACGTTCACCTTCGGGCCTGCCTTCAGCGCTTCGCGATCGAGCGTGAAGATCTTGAACGGCAGGCCGTGCAGGGCAAGGTGCAGGATGATGCCGAAACCGGTGGGTTCGACGAGTTCGACATCGGTGGCAAGTCCTGCCCCGTCATTGGTCATCAGCACGTGCTCCGGCCGGATGCCGAGCGTCACCTTGGCGCCGTCTCCCAGCGGCAGCGGCTTTGCCAGCGGCACGATCGTGCCGTCCTGCAGCTTGACGCCGCCTTCGACATAGCTCGCCTCGAGGAAATTCATTCCCGGCGAGCCGATGAAGCCGGCGACAAAAAGATTGGCAGGGCGGTCATAAAGTTCCAGGGGACTGCCGACCTGCTGGACGACGCCGCCATGCATGGCGACGATCCGGTCCGCCAGCGTCATCGCCTCGATCTGGTCGTGGGTGACGTAGATCGAGGTCGCCTTCAGGTCGCCATGCAGTTTCTTGATTTCGGCGCGCATCTGTTCGCGCAGGCGCGCATCGAGGTTGGAAAGCGGTTCGTCGAACAGGAAGGCCTTCGGTTGGCGCACGATGGCGCGGCCCATGGCGACGCGCTGGCGCTGGCCGCCGGAAAGCGCCTTCGGCCGCCGTTCGAGCAGCGGATCGAGGCCAAGCTTGGCGGCGGCCGAAGCCACAGCGCTCGCGATCTTCTCCTTCGCCGTCTTCCGCAGCTTGAGGCTGTAGCTCATATTGCCGGCGACGTTCATATGCGGATAGAGCGCATAGGACTGGAACACCATGGCGATGTCGCGGTCCTTGGGATGAAGCTCGTTCACTCTGGCGCCTGCAATGCGGATCTCGCCTGATGTGACCTCCTCCAGCCCGGCGATCATGCGCAGCAGCGTGGACTTGCCGCAGCCGGACGGACCGACGAGCACGACGAACTCGCCATCCTTGATTTCGAGGTCGACGCCGTGCAGCACCTGCACATGGCCATAGGCTTTGCGGATATTCTGGATATCGATCGATGCCATTTGTTTAACCCTTGACCGCGCCGGCCGTCAGGCCCTGGACGAGATAACGCTGGATGAGCAGGAAGAAGAGGCCGGCCGGAATGAGCGCCATGACGCCCGCCGCCATCATCTGCCCGAAATCCACCGAGAATTTCGAAACGAAGGTGAGAAGGCCGACCGGGAAAGTCGCCGCGTCATTGCCGTTGATCAGCATCAGCGCAAACAACAACTCGCTCCAGGCGGCGGTGAAGACGAAGCCGAGCGTGGCGGCGATCCCCGGCAGCGTCAGCGGCAGGATGATCTGGCGAAACGCCGTGAACTGCGTCGCCCCGTCGATCATCGCCGCCTCTTCGAGATCCCTCGGGATGCCGTCGAAGAAGGACTGCATCAGGAAGGTGGCAAACGGCACGTTGAAGGCGGTGTAGACAATGACGAGACCGGTCAGGCTGTTGGTCAGATGCAGCGGCGACAGGATCTTGAAGATCGGCGCCACCAGCATGACCAGCGGAAACATCTGGGTCAGCAGCATCAGCGCGACGATCCAGTATTTGGCCCGGAAATTGAACCGCGACAGCGCGTAGCCGGAGAGTGAGGCGCAGATCGTCACCGTCACCGCCGTCGACGTCGAGACGATCAGGCTGTTCTTGAAGAAGGTCGGAAAGGCGCTGTGCTGCAGCACGAAGGCATAGTGCTCCCAGGTCGTGCGCGACGGCCACATCCGCACGCCTTCGCTATAGAGCAGGTCGTTCGGCGTCACCGAGACCTTGAGCAGCCAGAACAGCGGGAAGAGCGCGAAAGCGATATAGCAGAGGATTGCCAGACGGTGCGCGATGGTGGGAATGAGGGATCGTCTCATTGGCTCAATCCTTGTTCAGCAGCGTCTGCCGCAGCAGGATGATCAGCATCGAATAGGCAAGCAGCAGCCCGAGCAGCACCAGGGCGATCGCCGAGGCATAACCGAAATCGAGCCGCTTGAACGCCGTCGTGAAGATGTAGCTCGCAACGATCTGCGTGCGGTCGGCCGGCCCGCCATTGGTCATGACGACGATGAGATCGGCGAAGTTGGAGATCCAGACGGTGCGCAGCAGCACGGTGATGGCGATCGTCGGCGCCAGAAACGGCAGGGTGATCGAACCGAAACGCTGGAACCAGCCGGCGCCGTCGATCGACGCCGCCTCGTAGAGATCGCGCGGGATTGCCTGCAGGGCGGCAAGCAGGGTGATGGCGAAGAAGGGAATGCCCCACCAGACATTGGCGACGATCGGCCCCCACATCGCATAATTCGGATCGGAAAGGATATTGCCCGGCTCATGCATCAGCCCGAGGGCGAAGAGCCAGTGCGGGATCGGCCCGATGACCGGATTGAACAGCCAGGCCCAGTTGAGGCCGGCGAGAAAGGACGGCACCGCCCAGGGCAGGAAGACCAGAGCCTGGGCGATTGCCCGGCCTGGGAATGGCTTGTCGAGCAGCAGCGCCAGGATGAGCCCGAAGGTAAACTGCAGGACGACGGAGGCGCCGGTCCACCAAAGGGTGTTGCGCAGCGCCCCATAGAAGGCCGGATCCGTGGAAAGCTCGCGGAAATGATCGAGCCCGATGAAGCCGCCGGAAAACGGATTGAGCAGCTGAATATCGCGGAAGGCATAGGAAACGCCGACCGTCAGCGGCACCAGCATCACCGCGATGATCAGGATCAGCGACGGCGCGCTGTAGAGATAGGGCTCCGAAGCATCGGCAAGACGACGCAGCCATGGCCTGCGGTCGCGACGCATGTCGAGCGTATCGGCGGAAGTGGTCATCAGATTGCAGTTTCCATTGTCTTTACCGGTCGGGAATTGGTGACGTTTCCGAATGGAGAGACCGGAGCCCCCTCATCCGACCCTACGGGCCACCTTCTCCCCGCTGGGGGAGAAGGGGAATGAGGCGCCGCCACGCGTCCCTTCTCCCCAGCGGGGAGAAGGTGCCGGCAGGCGGATGAGGGGGCTTCTGCCACAAAGCCCTCTATCCTTATTTCTTAGTCAGGAACTTCTGCTGCGCCTTGGTCAGGTATTCCGCCCACTGGTTGGCCAGATCCTTCGCCGAGATGTCGCCCAGCATTGCCTGCTGCGAGGTCTTGATCGCCAGCGAATCCTTGAAGAAGGCAAATTCTTCGAGGTAGGTCGGCATCACCGTCGGTACCGTGTTCGGGTCCGCCAGTTCCTCGAACCAGCCCTTGAACTGGTCACCGGCATAGAAGGGATCCTTCTCGGCCGCAGTATAAGCCGGCAGGGCGCCGATGCGCTTGTTCCACTCGATATTGCCTTCCGGCCCTTCGAGGGTGGCGATCAGCTTCCAGGAGAGATCCTTGTTGCCGCTGGTCGAAAACATCGACCAGCCGCCATAACCGATGGTCGGGAAGGACTTGCCGTCCGGGCCCTTCGGCAGCGGCATGACGCCGAAATCGTCTTTTTTCATGCGTTCGGCGATGGCGATCAGCGCATCCGGATCCTGGTCGAGGAAGGCGCAGGTGCCGGAATAGAAACCGGCGACGACTTCGTTGAAGCCCCAGTTGATGCTGTCCTTCGGCGCATAACCCTTCTTGTAGAGATCGACCATCCATTCGATGCCCTTGGCCCAGCCGGGGCTGTTCATCGTCGAGGTGCCGTCGTCGTTGAAGTATTTGTTCGAACCGGCCATCGAGGCAGCAAAGATCATCCAGCCGTTGAGGCCGCCCGCTCCACCGCGCATGCAGTAGCCGTATTTCCCTGAAAGTTTGGAGATCTTTTCGGACGCAGCGGTGAATTCCTCCAGCGTCTTCGGTGGTGCTGCGACACCGGCTTCGGAAAGCAGCTTCTTGTTGTAGAACATCGCCCTGAGATAGAAGCCGTAGGGCAGCATATAGGCGGTCTTCTTGACGTCGCGGCCAAGTTCGAGCGCGCGCGGCGTCAGTTCCTTGGTGTGCTCCCACTTTGCGAGATAGGGCTCGAGGCTTTCGAGCATGCCGTTATTGGCATAGAGCGACAGCCAGGTATCGGGCATTTCCATCACATCGGGCACATCGCCGGCCGATACCATGGTCGCAAACTTCTGGAACGCTTCGTTCCAGGGCAGCGAAATGATGTCGACCTTGGTGCCGGGATTGGCGGCTTCGAACTTGCCGACGATCGATTTCAGCGTTTCGGTGCGCTCCGGGCTGGTGATGACTTCGACGAGCTTCAGCGTCGTGTCGGCAAAGGCCGTGCCCGCCATCATCGAAGCAAAGAGCGTTGAGATTATTAGCTTTTTCATGCTCGGTTCCCCCTTGTTAGGTTTCTCTCAGGTTTCAGGATTGTGAGGCGGCGGCGAGCGCCTCCTCGATGTCTCTCCACAGGGCCTCGGTTCCTTCGAGGCCGACATGGAGGCGTACGGATCGCGCATGGATGCCGAAGGCATGTGCGGAATTCGGCTGTGCCTTCTGCTGAAGCACCACCTCGCCCGGTACGATCAGGCTTTCATGTCCACCCCAGCTTACACCCAATTTGAAGAGCTTGAGGTGATCGGCAAAGGCGCGGATATCGACACCCTCGCGGAAGATGAACGAAAACAGGCCCGAGGTGCCATTGAGCCCGGCGGGCAGACGGTTGGCGAGGCCGGGATGGCAGACCGTCTCCACGACCTCGAGCTTCTGCAGGCGCCTGGCGATTTCAAGCGCCGATGCCTCATGCGCCCGCATGCGTAGCGGCAGCGTGCGCAGGCCGCGGATCAGGAGCCAGGCGTCGAACGGCGATAGCTTGCCGCCGAGATAGGGATAGGCTTCGGCCTTGATGCGGGCGATCATCGCCTTCGAGCCGGCAACGATCCCCGCCACCACATCACTGTGGCCGCCGAGGTATTTCGAGGCGGAATGGATGACCAGATCGACGCCGAGCGTTAGCGGCCGCTGGAAGAACGGGCTTGCCCAGCTGTTGTCGATCATCGAGACGATGCCATGTTGCCTGGCGAGGGCCGCGAGCGCACCGATATCATGCGCCTCCATCACCCAGCTCGTTGGGCTTTCCAAGTAGAGGAGCTTGGCGCCGGGCAGCGCCCTGGCGACCGCTTCCTCGTCGCGCCCATCGACATAGGTCACCTCGATCTTCATCCGCTTGAGGATCGTGCCGAACAGGCGGAAGGCATCGGGATAGACGTGTTTGACGGCGACGATGCGGTCGCCCGGTTCGACAAAGCTCAGCACCGCAGACGAGATCGCCGCCATGCCGCTGGCAAAACCCAGCGCATCCTCGGCACCCTCGAGCTTGGCCAGCATTTCCTCGAAGGCGCGCACCGTCGGGTTCAGCCCGCGCGTATAGGTCGGCCGCACCTTCTCGCCGCGATAGACGGTGATCATCTCGTCGTAATCGGAAAAGGTGAAAAGCGAGGTCTGGAAGATCGGCGGCACGACGGCGTCGGCAAAATTGCCGTCGTCGTGGGCGGTGATGAGGGAAGCAAGATCGAACGGGTCTGCGCCGCTGCTCATTTGGACATTTCCTTGATGTCTTCCTCGACGATATCGAGAATTTTCAATGTTTCCACGCGCGCCGCCTCGGCATCCCCGGCCGCGATCGCGTTGAAAAGGGTGCGGTGAAAAGGGAAGGACCGGCGGGCGAAATCCTGCCGGTCGAAGGGATGTTCCCAGAAGCGCTCGAAGGTCTCGCGCATCTGCTCGAGCAACTGGCGAAACAGCGGATTGTGGGTGGCGTCGTAGACGGCGAGATGGAAGGCCAGATCCTCCGGCCCGGAGGTGCCCTTCTCCAGGTGCACGTGCTCCATGGCGTTCAGCTTTTCCTCGATGACGACGAGGTCCTTCGCCGTGCGCCGCCGCGCCGCGACCATGCCCGCTTCGCATTCGATGCCGCGGCGAACTTCCAGCGTCTGCAGCAGCGCATCGCGCAGATGCACTGCATCGAACGACAGCGGCATATGGATCGTCGCTCTGGACACCGGCTTCAGCAGATAGGTGCCGCTGCCCTTGCGCGTCTCGATAACGCCGAGCGCCTGAAAGTGACGGATCGCCTCGCGAATGGTCGAACGCCCGACGGCAAGGGCCGCCATCAGCTCACGCTCGGTCGGCAGCCGGTCTCCCGCCTGCAGCCGCGCTTCCTCAACATAATCCGCCAGCGCATCGGTCACCTGACGCGCGCGGTCCATGGCGGGAAGCGGCCGGATCACCGGCCTATCGCTACGATTTGCCTTCATGGTTCCCCATTTTCTTATCAGGCAGTCAGGCTCTTGAATTGGTCTGACATCTTAGCATTTCTCAAAGTGGGGGAGGCGTCAAGGGGTGTTGTTGGTGTCGAGTTGCTCAGAATTTCCGGACAATATTGGAGAACTTTCGAAAAACCCCTCGTAAGATATTCGGAGATCGGGAGAATCACCCAGAAGGGGGCAGCCATGCAGCAGGTAGAGGATGGGCTTGAACACGGCGTCGCTCATGAGAACGCCTTCCGGTAAGGATGTAGGGCCTCAGTCGGAATGAAGAGCGCGAGAATAGTAATCAGCGGGTGAGGTCTGCGACGATCTTACCCGGCGCGTGGCCGGTACGATTGCGCTCGATTGCAGAGGCAAGATCATCGAACCCGACTACCTCGGCGATTGTCGATTGCAAAGTGCCCGCGTCGACCTGCTGAGCGATGGCAGCCAGACGCGAGGTGTCGGGCTTATTCGACAGAAAGACGCCCCGCCGACCATCCGGCGCACGCGATGCGACGTCTGGTGCCGCGATGCTCACGAGCAGGCCGTTAGATGACAACAGCGCCCAAGATGGGTCCAGAACCTTGCCGCCGACCAGATCGACGACGAAGTCGATCTTGCCTGTGAGGTGCTCCAGGGTCTGATGGCGGTAATCGATCACCTCGTCTGCACCCAGGGCTTCCACATGCAGAAGGCTTGTGGTCGAGGCAGTGGCATAGACGAACGCTCCCGCCGATTTGGCGAACTGAACGGCAAAGCCGCCCACCCCGCCAGCCGCACCCTGAATCAGCACCCGCTGTCCAGACAGGTCGAGATCCGCGGCCTGAATGACATGCCAAGCCGTCATAGAGGCCACTGGGATAGCTGCAGCCTGGACGTCAGACAGGCCCTCCGGGGTCTGGACGAGTTTGCCGGCCTCGATGACAAGATGGTCGGCGTAGGCTCCGACGCCACCGAGGGCGGCCATGACCCGATCCCCAGCCTTCACGCCTGTGACGCCGTGGCCGGTCCGAAGCACGACGCCGGCCATTTCGATGCCAAGCGTCGCGGGCAGGGTTAGCTTGAAGCGCTCGCGGAGATAGCCTTCACGGATTTTCCAGTCGATGCCGTTTACTGCGGCGGCCTTGACCGACACCAAGACCTCGCCCGGGCCCGGCTCGGGCGAGGATACCCTATCGACTGTCAGGGATTCGGGCCCGCCATAGGCTTGAAGACGTAAGGCCCGGCCGGTGGCAAGCGGTGTAGTGTTTGGATCGGTGGGTTCGAAATCAGGCGAATTGTTCATGTGGATCTCCTTCTGGGGTGAAAGATATGAGTCCAAAATTTGAGCCACAAGTCGTCGCAATGGGACAGTCCGTCTCGCAGAAGAGACACATCGTCTTCAGGCGTGCCTTTGATTCGGCAGACCGTGGCGCTAGCCACCAGTTGGCATGCTCGACATTGTCTGATTATCTGCTGGTGAAGTGTGCCCCCTTAGGGGATAGGATTCGGGACGAAGTACGCCTCTGAAAGTCTCACTCAGATTGGACGATGTCTGTATTAACCGCTTCTGCAACGCGTTTAGTCTTATTATTAAGCAGTGGGCAATTATGGTCTGAACGACATTCAGGCCCGAAAGCTGCCCTCTCATCATCTGGCGATAAAGGCGGCCAGTTCGTCAGGTGTTCCGTTTGGAAAAGCCTGTTTTAGAAAATCCAGGAACGCGGAGACTTTTGGGCTTAGCAGTCGGCGAGAGGGATACAACGTCCATAAGGCTATCTCGGGACCGTCGAAATCGCCCCAATTCACCAACCTCCCGTCAGTGATATCTTGCGCCACCAACGAGATAGGAAGACGTGCCGCACCGACACCGATACGTGCCGCATCCCTGACCATGATAAGAGATGCGAGACCGAGTACAGGATCGATTGAAATCGAGGAGAGACCATTGGGTGTCTTCAGGCGCCATGTTTGTTGCTCGCCCGCCCCACGTATGACGCCAGGAGCGACAGCATCTTTTGTTGGACGCGGCAGGTCGGGGCTTGCTACGACGACAAGCCGATCCCGAAGAAATGCTCGCCCGATCAGGCTTTCATCAGAATCTGGATTGACCCGAATGACCAGATCGTAACCTTCCTCGATCATGTCGACAGGTCGATCCTCGGATGTGACCTCCAGCCGTACCTCGGGATATTTCAGTGCGAATTGAGCTGCGATTTTACCCATCGCGCTCTGAGAAAAAAGCACAGGCGCACTAATGCGCAGCTTTCCTTTGGGTGTTTGGCCGCCGGATGCGATCGCCGACGTGGTCTCGTCGAGTTCGGCGAGCAATCTCCCTGTCCGCTCGAAAAGCGCACGCCCCTCTTCGGTCAGTTTGAGGTTCCGCGCGCCCCGCTCAAACAGCCGAAGGTCAAGGCTGCTTTCCAACTCTGCGACGCGGCGGGACAGTGTTGCTTTGGGCCTTCCGGTCGCTCTTGCGGCTTTGCCGACCCCCCCGTGGCGGGCGACCAAATTAAAATCAGCAAGCGCAAGAAGATCCATAGGTGTCCCATCAGTGAGATAGTGTGTCCAAATTATCCGTCTATCGCACCGTCAGTGAACCACACACATTGGACATGTCAATCAATTTAACAGGAGAAACCCTATGACTATTCTCGTTACCGGCGCTACAGGCAACATTGGCCGTCAAGTCGTCGAACACCTTGTCAAGCGCGGTGCGGATGTTCGCGCCCTCGCTCGCGACCCATCGAAAGCCACGTTTCCGGACGGTGTGTCCGTCGTCCAGGGTGACTTTCTCGATGTCGATTCGCTACGCACCGCCATGTCCGGCGTTTCCACCTTGTTCCTTTTGAACGCGGTCGTGCCGGACGAATTCACGCAGGCCCTCATCGCGCTGAACGTCGCCCGATCGGCTGGCATCGAGCGCATCGTCTACCTCTCCGTGATCCATGCCGACGTCTACGTGAACGTACCGCATTTCGCTGGCAAGTTCAGCGTCGAGCGAATGATCGAGCAGATGGATTTCAAGGCCACAATCCTCCGTCCGGCCTACTTCATGCAGAACGATCTGATGGTGAAGGACGTCATTACCGGGTACGGCGCTTACACGATGCCGATCGGCCCCAAAGGCCTTGCCATGATCGACGTTCGTGATATCGCCGAAATTGCTGCCCTTGAGCTGCTGCGTCGTGAAAATGCTTCAGAGCCGCTCCCAATCGACCGGATTAACCTTGTCGGCCCACAGGTGTTGACCGGAACGGATATTGCCGCCATCTGGTCAGACGTGCTTGCCCGCTCGATCAACTACGGCGGCGACAACACTGAAGGCTTCGAGCAGAATCTGAAGCAGTTCGTACCAGCCTGGATGGCCTACGACATGCGTCTGATGGGCGAACGATTTATGACCGACGGGATGCTTCCCGAGGCCGGCGATGTGGCGCGCCTGACTGCATTGCTTGGCCGACCTCTGCACCAATACCGCGACTTTGCGCTGGAAACAACTACAACGCAGCGCCGGTAGCGGATTCTGCTGCGGGAATTTCGCACTTAGCCGCCGGCTGCCGGCCCCAGATCGATCAGCGCCTTGATCGGCAGATGATCCGAGGCAATACGCGCCAGCGGCGTGTCATGCGCTTCCACCTCCGAGATGATCCCCTTGCGGTTGGCGATGATGCGGTCGAGGGCGAGGAGCGGCAGGCCGGCGGGGAAGCTGGGGACGGCAGGCGGCAGTTCTCCGAAGGCGGATTGGAAGGTGTTGAGGGACGAGCGGTCGCCGAGCCGCCATTCGTTGAGGTCGCCGAGCAGGATGGTCGGCATCTCCTGCCTGTCGTTGATGAGGTCGACCAGCATTCGGGCCTGCTGGGCTCTGTTATGGCGCAGCAGGCCGAAATGCGCGGCGATGATGCGCAGCACCCCGCCCTCTTCGAGCTCGATTTCGGCGACCAGCGCGCCGCGCGGCTCCAGCCCCGGCAGCTTGACCTGGTGCACGTCATGCACCAGCCCCTTCTTGAAGAGCACGACATTGCCGTGCCAGCCATGCGCCTTGGCCATGCCCGCAATCGGCACCGGGATCAGCCCGGTTTCCCGTTCCAGCCGGCCGAGATCGAGAATGCCGGTGCGCTCGCCGAAGCGCGTATCGGCCTCCTGCAGGGCGATGACGTCGGCACCGATTTCATGAATCACCCGGCTGGTACGCTCCGGATCGAAGCGACGGTCGGTGCCGATGCACTTGTGCACGTTATAGGAGGCGATCAGCGTTCCGGCGCTGCGCGGTCTTGTCTCCGTATAGGCCGGGTCGAGCCGCTTTTTCCTGCTCCTGATCGAAGCGAGAATGCTGGCGGGAAGATTGACTTTTCTGGCGTGCATCGGAAGGCGCAGTCATTCCGTTGATCAAAAAGGGCTTCTCTCCGCAGTATAGGAGGGCAACGGGAACTTGCCATGTCCGATCACAAATAATCCTTCAGAGATAGGGTGAGCCCAGCCATAGCACCTTCTCGAGCAACCGCACCGGGAAGGGTCGCGCCCGCAAACCGTCCAGCGTCACCAGCGTTGCCGATTTCAGGGTTTCCTCGATATGCTCGTCGATCTCGCCGGCAAAACCCTCGTTCAGCACTTCGAGATCGACCTCGAAATTCAGCCTCAGCGAACGCGGATCGAGATTGGAAGAGCCGACATAGGCCCAGGTGCCGTCGATCGTCAGCAGCTTCGAATGGCTGAAGTTGCCGGTCGAGCGCCAGATGCGGCAGTAATTCTTGAGGATCTGATCGAATTGCGCCGTCATCGCCCGGTCGACCAGCACCAGGTTGTTGACTGAGGGAACGACGATATCGACTTCGACGCCGCGCCGCGCAGCCGTCACCAGGGCGCTGATCAGTTCGCGGTCCGGCAGGAAATAGGGCGACATGATGCGGATCGATTGGCGCGCCACGGAAAAAGCGCCCATCAGCATCTTGTGGTTGGTCTCGACGCTGCGATCCGGCCCGGAGGCGACGACGCGCATCAGGATCGGATCGCCGGGGCTGCGCTGCGGCGGTTCGATGCGCCAGGCCTCGCCGTTCAACAGCTCCTGCGTGGAAAAGCGCCAGTCTTCGGCGGCAAGATCGAAAAGGTCGGCAACCACTGGGCCGGTGACGCTGAAATGCGTGTCGTGAGCAAAACTCTCACCCGTCGCCTCCTCGCTGAAACCCGCGCGGATGTTCATTCCGCCTGTCAGCGCGATCTTCCCGTCTCCGATCAGGATCTTGCGGTGGGTGCGCAGATTGGCATAGGGCAGCCGCAAGCCCATGATGACGTTGCCGTTGAAGACGGCGACGGTGACGCCGCCCTCCCGGAGATGGCCGAGAATGCTCGGCACCGAATAACGCGCTCCGACCGCATCGATCAGCACCCGGACCTCGACGCCGCGCTTTACCGCCGCAATCAGCGCATCGGCGATGCGAAGGCCGATGACGTCGCGGTCGAAAATATAGGTTTCAAGCAGGATGCTGCGCGCCGCCTCGTCGATGATCGATTTCATCGCCGCATAGGCCTCGTCGCCGGTCTCCAGCACGTCGATCGTATTGCCTGAGGTCAGCGGATTGCGCGTCACCCGGTCACCGAGCGCCTGCAGCGCCGCAAAGCGGCGGCCGAACTGGCTGATCACCGTCTCGGCCTCGGCATCGAACGTCTCCAACTCGTCGATTTCGGCCGCAAGCAGCAGCGCGTCGCGGCGGATGCTCAGCGATTTGCGGCGGATACGGTTGATGCCGGCAATCGCATAGAGCACCGCACCGATGATCGGCGACAGGATGATGACGCCGACCCAGCCGATCGCCGCACGCACCTCCTCCTTGGTCATGGCAGCATGGATCGCCGCCGCGGCCCCCATGGCGATCGAAACAACAAAGAGGATATGCGGCCAGTAGGTCGACAGGAGATAGAACATCGCTGGCCAATATAGCCGCGAAACGGCAGCGTTCAATCGCGCCGGCTCTCTCCCATGACGCGAAATTTTTCGCGGTGATCATTTTCCAGGCTGGCGAGATCAATCGCGAGGGCAGGAACCATCCCGGCACAGATCGATTGATCCCAAGGAGATGAGGATCGCCATCATGAACATAGCCGCAACCGTCGGTCCTGCCCTGGCGCTCGATGTCGCCGATGCCGACAGCATTGGCGAACTGCGGCATCAGGCCGAAGGCTGCACCCGCTGTGATCTCTACAGGAACGCCACGCAGATCGTCTTCGGCGAAGGGCCGGGGAAAGCCGAGATCGTCCTCGTCGGCGAACAGCCGGGCGATCGGGAGGATCTGACCGGAAAGCCCTTTGTCGGTCCCGCCGGCCAGTTGCTCGATCACTGTCTGGAAGAGGCGGGTCTCGACCGCCAGCGCTGCTATGTCACCAATGCCGTCAAGCACTTCAAGTTCACGCCGCGGGGCAAACGGCGGCTGCATGCAAAACCCAATGCCGGCGAGATCCGGCGTTGCGCCTGGTGGCTCGGCGCCGAGCTCAACATCCTGCAACCGAAACTCGTCGTGGCGCTCGGCGCAAGCGCGGTTTATGCGCTGCTCGGGCCGAAGGTGAAGCTGACGCCGGCGCGCGGCCATATTCTGCAGCCGGCAAACCATTCGCCTGTGCTGGTCACCATCCACCCCTCCTATCTCTTGCGCATTCGCGACGAGGCAGAACGGCACAGGCTGCGGCTGGAGTTCGTGTCAGATCTGCACAAGGCGGCGGAGTTTGGGGCGCGCTGAGCGCCTCTTCTCAACCCTATTATGCTGCATTGCGAAATATTTCCGGTTGTGGGGGCGATTTCGCTTGAAACAGCTCCGTTCATCTGGAACCATCCAGGCAGTATCGCGTTCGAACGACCGCATCATGTGACTGGAGATCAGCGATGGCAGAAACTCGAGACGAGTGGATCAAAAAGCGTGCATATGCCCTCTGGGAAGAAGAGGGCTATCCGACCGGGCGAGAATCCATCCATTGGGAACAGGCACGACACGAGCGCGAAGCGCTCGAAGGCTCTGCTGCCTCTTCCGATGGGAAGGAAGTCAAGCCCAAGGCGAAGCGCAGCGTCGCCGGCAGCAAGACCAACGGCGTCGTGACACCGGCGCCGAAACGGACCGCGAGCCGCAAAACGGCGCTCTGAACCTGAATACCGAGCACTTGGATTAAAAAAGGGCGTCGTCGCGGCGCCCTTTGATGGTTTTCGTCATAAGATTGAATTAGTTGCGCTATATGGAATTTGAAAGGTGGGCTTCCACGCGGGGTGAACAGAGGCCGGATGACGCTGCAAGTTTTGAAGCTTCCCAAAAAAGTTGAGCCCTCGCCCGTTAACCGGGAACCAGAACATACACCGGTTGTTTATGGCGAAACCGGGGAAGTTGCCATGAACGACGGCCAGTCCGATATCCTCTCCGTCCCGCTCGTCGCAGCCAGCGGCCGCTCTTCGACCGCGCTCGTCTAGAGGGATGGAGATGTCGCTCCTCATCATCGCCGCACTGCTCTACCTCGGTCTCGCGCTCGGCTTCATCCTTGTCGTCGACAATCTCGTCGGGCTGATTTTCCGCGATCCCCGCGCACCGGTGCAGCCGCGCTCCTTCGACATTGGCCGTGCCTTCGCTGCATCGCAAAAGCTCTATCGAAAATAACAGGTCGCAGGCATCCTCCCAGCTCGTTTTACGCAAGAGCGGCGCCGTCGAATTCGGGATATTTGCGCATCAGATCCACCTCACTGGTGCAGCTGTCGTCGCGCGCCGTCAGTTCGATCGAGATCGTGTCGGCGGGATCAAGGCGGCCGCTGTCGTGATGGTTGGCACCATCGTGATAGACGGGAATACGCGCGCCGCTCTGGCTGACCAGAACGGCATCCCGCTCGAAACCTCTTTGCAGCAACCAGTCACGCGGCGCCATCAGGCGGATGTCGACCTCGTAGGAGTGCTCCTTGAGGCTGACGGTATAGGTAACCGGTGACACTTGGCCGTTGACGTCGATCGCGCCGTTTCCATCGGCTTTGACGATGTGGTTTTCCATGTTCTCGGCTCCTGTTTGCGGGCGGTTTTCCCATCTGGAATGGAGCGAACGCGGCTTTCGTTCCGATATCCGAGCGACCCTACCGCCGGAACTTTTGGCCTCAGCACCAGTTTGATCCCTTTGCACACCATTGGAGGCGACGATGCCGAGAGGTGACAAATCCGACTATACAGACAAGCAGAAGCGCAAGGCCGAGCACATCGAGGAGGGCTATGAGGATCGCGGCGTCTCCGAGAAAGAGGCTGAGCGGCGTGCCTGGGCGACGGTCAACAAGGAAAGCGGCGGCGGCAATAAATCCGGTTCCGGCCGCGGCAAGACGGATACGCACGGCTCCGCCGAAAAGGGTGGTCACATCGGCGGCGCTGCATCCGCCGCGCGCTCTAAGGAGGAACGGTCAGCTTCGGCGAAGAAGGCGGCCGCGACGCGCAAGCGTCATGAACACCACAGCCACCACTAACAAAAAGGTGCGACTGGCGGTGATCTGCCGCCGGCCGCATCCGACAAAGGATTTTTAGACATGGCCAAGTCGAAGAAAAAATGGTCGCGAGATGTCACTGAACACAGCGATGCCATGGACCTGAAGGAAGGCGTGTTCAAATCGGACGATCCGAAGAAGATCGCCCGCTCCGTCAAGCACTCGGCCGAGGAGAGCCATCGGCGCAAGTCGAGCCCGTTCCGGGCGGCCATGTCGATGCTAACCTTCTACATCAACCGCGCCGGCGACCAGCTGACGAAAAAGCGGCGCGGCACCCTTGAAAAAGCCAAGGACGAACTGCGAAAAGACTTCGATCGTCAACCGAAGAAATGAGCACCATGGCATACGAGCTTTATTATTGGGACGGCCTGCAAGGCCGCGGCGAATTCGTCCGGCTGGCGCTTGAGGAAGCCGGCGCCGACTATGCCGACGTCACCCGCGAGCCTACGCGGGGGACGGACGCCATGTTCGCCCTCATGGATAGCGAAAGCGAACCGCATATTCCCTTCGCCCCGCCTTTCCTGAAGGACGGCGACCTGATTATCCCGCATGTCGCCAACATCCTGTTTTACCTCGGCCCGAAACTCGGCCTTGCGCCTGAGGACGAAGGCCTTCGCCATGTCGCCAACGGGTTGCAGCTCACCATCACCGATTTCGTCGCCGAGGTGCATGATACGCATCACCCGATCGACACGTCGCTTTACTACGAGGATCAGAAGCAAGAGGCGAAAGCCCGCTCCGCCGCCTTCATCCGCGATCGCATTCCGAAATTCCTTGGTTATTTCGAGCGTGTTCTGCGGCAGAACCCTGACGGCCTCGACCATATTGTGGGAAATGCGCTCACCTATGTCGACCTCTCGCTCTTCCAGATAATCGAGGGCTTGACCTATGCGTTTCCGAAAGCCATGGCGAAGCGCAAGGCGGAATACCCGGCACTGCTCGCCCTGCATGATCGAGTGGAAAAGCGTCCGAACATCGCCCGCTATCTCGCTTCGCCTCGCCGCTTGGCCTTCAACGAGGACGGGATTTTCCGGCATTATCCCGAGCTCGACAGCGCGGGGTGAGTGAAGAGCGGTTCATTCCAGCGGCATGGCCGCATCGAAGAAATCGCCCCATGGGTCCTTCGGCCGGGTCTTCAATTGCTGCGGCACGTTGGCAAGCGTGAAGGCGGCCGGGCCGCTGACTTCGTTCAAATCAGACCAATCGAGCGGCATCGAAACCGGAGCCCCCAGTCGTGCCCGCGTCGAATAGGCCGCGACCGCCGTGCTGCCGCGGCCGTTGCGGAGATAATCGATATAGATGTGCCCGCTGCGTTTGGCCTTCGTCGCGGTCGACAGATATTTTTCCGGCGCGTCAGCCGACATGCTTTCTGCAAGTGAATGGGCAAAATCCTTCACCTCGGCCCAGCCGGCCTTCGCCGCGAGCGGCGACACAACATGCAGCCCCTTGCCTCCTGATGTCTTGACGAAGGCAGCCAAACCATGGGCCTCCAGCCGTGCCTTCACGTCAAGCGCTGCCGAAATCACCGCGCTCCAGGCGATATCCTCGCCGGGATCGAGGTCCATGGTGATCATATCCGGCCTTTCCCAATGATCGGTCGTTACGCCCCAGGGGTGAATTTCGAGCACGGCCGATTGCACCAGCGCCACCAGGCCGTTGAAATCGACGATGCGCAGCAGCTTTTCACCGTCCATATCCTGCGGATCGGCGATCTCCTCGATATGTGGATTCATGCCCTTCCAGGCATGTTTCTGGAAAAACCGCTGGTGGCCCTTTATTCCGTCCGGCAAACGCAGCAGCGCCAGGGGCCGATTGACGAGATAAGGCGCCATGAATGGCCAGACCGCCGCATAATAGTCCGCGAGCGCCTGCTTGGTCACACCCTCGTCCGGCCAATAGAGCCGGTCGGGATGGGTCAGGACTACGTCCGATGCCGGCGAATTTCTGGGGCTCATTCCTCGATCTCGCGTGTGAGAAAATCAAGTAGCCTGTTTTCCTCGGCCCGCAAGCCCCGCAGCGGCGCGTTGCTGCTCTCGATCAGCGGATGATCATTGCCGGCGAGCGCGATGATCGCCGGATGGATATAGCTCGAGCGCGAGATCGCCGGCGTGTTGTGCAGTGCCTCTGCCGAGGCCTCCGACATCTGCTTTACCGTCGGCCTGGAACCACAGACAATCGCCTCGCGCGCCGCTCCGAAGGCCGCCAGCGACCCTGCCCAGGTGCGGAAGGTCTTCGCGGAAATCGGGATTCCCGATATCTCGGCCAGATAGGCGTTCAGCCGGCCGGAATCGATCGGCTTCAGCGCAGCGTTTTCATCCTTCCAGACGAAAAGCTGGCGGCCGGGCAGGTCCGCGATCTCCTCCAGGATCTTCTGCAGCCTGGGATGTTTGAGACTGCGCTGGACGCGCTTGCCGCCCTTGGCGCGGAATTTCAGCTCGATCTGCCCGTCGACGATCTTCAAGTGCCGCTTGAGCAGCGTCGTTGCGCCATAGGTGCCGTTTTCCCTGACATAGGCCTGGTTGCCGACGCGCAAGTGCGCCTCGTCGAGCAGCGTCGTCAGGGCCGCCAGCACGCCGTTGACATCCTCGGTGCCGGTGTCGAGATGGCGCAGCACAGTGCGGCGTATCTTCGGCAGCGCCCGGCCGAACTCGATCAGCTGATGGAATTTCCCGGCACTGCGGAAAGACTGCCATTCCTTGTGATAGCGATATTGCTTGCGCCCGCGCGCATCAATGCCCGTCGCCTGCAGATGGCCGTTTTCGTAGAGGCAGATCCAGACATTCTCATAGGCCGGCGGCAGACCAAGCGCGCCGATGCGCGCCCGCTGCAATTCATCGGCAAGCGTCGTGCCGTCGGGCATCACATAGCTGAAGCCCTTGCCCTTCCTTCGTCTGCGGATGCCTGGTTCGGTATCGCTGACATAGACGAGACCAAGTTCGGTGATGGCTTCGGCATTCATCTTCTCTGCGACCTGCTACTTGCTCCTGCGACCGAACTGGAACCAGCGGCGGCGCTGGGCCTTGGTCGCCCCCTCCGGCGGTTGGGTCTGGCCTGTCGGCGCAAAGACGGCGACGCTCTGGGCATAGACGATGACCGGATTGTCTTGCTCGTGCACCTCGAAGGCGTTGGTCTCTGTCCCGGTGTCGAGGATCCGCGACCAGTGTTCCAGCCCGTTCACCTCGGGCAGGTATATTTCGCAATCGCCGCCGGCATTGAAGACTAGGAAAAGGTCGTCCATCACCTCGGTTTCCGGTGCAAGTGCGCTCCTTGAGAGATAGACGCCGAGCACTTGCAACCCGTCGTCGTTCCAGGCGTCGTCATCCATGAAGTTGCCGTCCGGCTTGTACCATGCGATCTCGATGCGCCCGTCCTCGCTGGTCTCGCCGGTCAGGAACCGCTCCTGCCGCAGGACCGGATGCGCCTTGCGGAAGGCGACGGCCTGCCGGCAAAAATCGAGGAAGGGATCGTCGAGCCCATCCCAGCCCGTCCAGCCGATTTCATTGTCCTGGCAATAGGCATTGTTGTTGCCGCCCTGGCTATTGCCGAGCTCGTCGCCGGCGAGAATCATCGGCACGCCTTGGGAGAGCATCAGCGTCGCAATCATGTTGCGCCGGCGCCGCGCCCGCGCGACATTGATTTCGGCATTGTCGGTTGCGCCTTCGGCGCCCATATTGTCGGAATGATTGTCCGAATGGCCGTCGCGGTTGTCCTCGCCATTCGCCTCATTGTGCTTGTCGTCGAAGGACACAGTATCCGTCAGCGTGAAGCCGTCATGGGCCGACAGGAGATTGATCGAAGAGGTGGCGCCCCGATCGGAATGATTGAACTGCGGCGCCGAGCCGGTGACGCGCGCCGCCACCTCCGACACCATGCCACCATCGCCCTTCCAGAAACGGCGCACGTCGTCGCGAAACTTGTCGTTCCACTCACGGAAGGGATGCGGGAAGCCCCCGACCTGGTAGCCGCCCTCGCCGATATCCCAGGGTTCGGCGATCAGCTTGACGCCTGAGAGAATCGGATCCTGCCGGATCGCGCCGAAGAAGCCACCCTGGCGGTCGAATTCCAGGTCCTGCCGTCCGAGCGTGCTGGCGAGATCGAAGCGGAAGCCGTCGATATGCATGACGCCCACCCAGTAGCGCAGGCTGTCGAGCACCATGCGCATCACCATCGGATGGGCGACATTCAGCGTATTGCCGGTGCCAGTCGTATCGAAAGTATGGCGGGGATCGTCGGGCGAGAGAATGTAGTAGCTGGCATTGTCGAGCCCGCGGAAGGACAATGTCGGTCCTTTCTCGCTGCCCTCGGCGGTGTGGTTGTAGACCACATCCATGATGACCTCGATGCCGGCGGCATGGAACTTCCGCACCATGGTCTTGATCTCGGTGATCTTGTCGCCGGACATGTAGCGCGATTGCGGCGCGAAGAAGCCGAGCGTCTGGTAGCCCCAATAGTTCTTGAGGTTGTTTTCGAGGAGATAACGATCATCGAGGAAATACTGGATCGGCAAAAGCTCGATCGCTGAGATGCCGAGCTTGACGAGATGGTCGATGATCGGATCGCTGCACATGCCGAGAAAGGTGCCGCGCAGTCGGTCCGGCACTTTCGGATGCGTCATCGTCAGGCCGCGCACATGCGCCTCATAGATGATGGTGTCGGGCCAGGGCCTGCGGATCGCCTCTTCACCCGCCCAATCGAAGTCCGGATCCTGCACCACGCCCTTGACCGTGAAGGGCGCGCTGTCGCGATCGTCGAAGGAAAGGTCGTCCTCGCCGATCTGATAGCCGAACAGCGCGTCGTCCCATTGCAAGTCGCCCGTTACCTGCTTGGCATAGGGGTCGAGCAGAAGCTTGTTGGCATTGAAACGATGGCCGGCGTTGGGGTCATAGGGGCCATGGGCGCGATAGCCGTAGACGGTGCCCGGCCCGACCCCGGCGACATACCCGGACCAGATGTCGCCCTCGCGTTTCGGTAGCGGCATCCGGGCGATTTCATTTTTTCCATCGGGGGAGAAGAGGCAGAGCTCTATCTGTTCCGCATGAGCCGAGAAAACGGCGAAATGGGTACCGGAACCCGTATACTCTGCCCCCAGCTCCGGCTTGAGGAAGTCGAGTTCCGAAAATGAAAAGCTCATGATGCCCCGCTCAATGAAAAGACCAAGCGGGAAACGTAATGGCGGTTCTAAAGTTCCCTCATGAATGGGAAAAGGCAACGGTGTTGCCGGCCGGAGGGTGCGCTTACGGCATCAACTGGCCGCCATTCACCTCGATGATCTGGCCGGTGATGTAGCCGGACAGCGTCGGCGAGGCGAGGAAGAGATAGGCGCCGACGCAATTCTCCGATGTGCCGACGAAACCCATCGGGATCGACTTGCGCTGCAGTTCCATCTGCTCGTCATTGGTATAACGCTCGTGGAACGGCGTGGCGATGACTCCAGGCGCCACGGCATTGACGCGGATCCTGTCGGCGACGAATTCCTTGGCGTGGCCGCGGGTGATCGTCGAGACGAAGCCCTTCGATGCCGCATAGAGGATCGCCCCGTTGCCGCCGCCATTGCGGGCGGCGATCGAGGTGGTGTTGATGATGAAGCCACCCTGTTTTTTCAGCCACGGATGGGCTGCCCGCGTTGCCGCCAGCACCGAGCGCGCGTTGAGATCCATCACCGCGGCATAATGCGCGTCGGTATATTCCGAGGTCGGCTTGCGCCCCAGCATGCCGCCGGCATTGTTGATAAGCCCGTCGAGATGGCCGAAGGTTTTTGCCGTCTCCTCGACGACACGTTCGGTCTCGCCTTCCCGCGACACGTCGCCCTGGATCAGATGCACGGTGCCGCCGGCACTCCTGATCTCCTCGGCAAGCGCCTCCGCGGGCTCGCGGCTGGCATTGTAGTGGATGCCGACCTTGGCGCCCTGCGCTGCAAAGGCGCGGGCGAGCGCCGCCCCGATGCCGGTCGAGGCGCCGGTGATCAGCACGGCCTTGCCGGAGAGATCCGGCAGTTTGATCGATGCGAGCGATTGCGCAAGTTCTACCATGGCTAAGACAGTCTCCCGAAAAACCAAGGACATAGGTGATGAAACAGATTGGGGAAGTCTATCAGCCGAAATCGGCGAAGGGCAATGCACGAAAGCGGGAGACTTGTATCGCCCGTAGGCGGGCAGAACGATCTTTCCGGCAGCCGTCGTTGCCGACGGCCGCCGGATTTCTCGTCACGAAGGCACACCGAAAGCCGGTTGCGGTTTTTGGCGGGCGAGTGGCGGGAATGCCAGCGCGATTGCCGCGGCCCCGAGCCCGACCATCGCCGAGCCGATGAACAGCCAGGAATAATTGGCGAACGTGTCGAATATCCAGCCGCCGATAAGGGGGCCGAAGGCCATGCCGAGGCTGGAGAGCATCGTCGCCGCGCCCAGGACGGTGCCGAGGATGCGCGGCCCGAAGTATTCCCGCGCCAGCACCGCATAGAGCGGCATTACACCGCCATAGGCGCTGCCAAAGACGATGGCGAGCGCATAGAATTGGGTCAACTCGCTGACGAAGAGATAGGTTGCGAGGGCTGCCGCCTGCACCAGCAGGCCGGCGACCAGCACCGGCTTCACCCCGATCCGGTCGGCAAGGCTGCCATAGAGCAGCCGGCCGCCGAGGCCCGCCAGGCCCTCGACGCTATAGATGCTGACCGCCGCCATCGGGGCGACGCCGCAGATCGTCGCATAATTCACCATGTGGAAGATCGGCCCGGAATGCGCCGCACAGCAGGCAAAGAAGGTCAGGCCGAGCACGATGAATTGCGGCGACCGGAAGACTTTCGACAGCCGTGGCTGGGCGCCGTCGACGGCGAACGCAGCGCCGGCTTCAGTGGTCTCGGCCGGTGGGCGCTTGACCAGCAGGGCGGCCGGCACGAGCAGCGCCCAGGCAGCAATGCCGATGATCAACATCGCCGGCCGCCACTCATAGGCCGAGATCAGCCAGCGCGCGAAGGGCGAGATGGTCATCGGCGCGACGCCCATGCCAGCGGAAACGAGCGACACCGCCAGCCCACGATTTTCGTCGAACCAGCCGATGGTCGCCGCGATCATCGGGGCGAAGAAGGTGCTGGCAGCCAATCCGACGAGGATGCCGTAGGTCAGCTGGAACTGCAGCAACGTCTCGGCGCGGCTGGCCAGCACAAGCGCCAGGCCGAGCAGCACAGAGCCGATCATCACGACGATGCGCGGGCCGAAGCGGTCGCTGGCCGCGCCCCAGAGGAAACCGCCAAAACCCATGACGATGAAATTCAGTGTCATCGCGCTGGCGATCCCGACATGCGACCAGCCGGTGGCGGTGGCGATCGGTTCTTGAAAGATCGCTAGCGAGAACATCGCGCCGATGGCCACGCACGACATCAATGCGCCTAAGGCGACGATGACCCAACGATAGGAAACACCCATGGCTTCATAACCTCCCTGCCGACAGAGTGATCGCGACGCATACGGCAAGCTTACCGCACTTCGCGTCTGCGATCTAAAGACGTTTGAACCGCTGCGATTTCGACAGCGCGCTCACATCTTTTTCGCCGTCACGGTTCTACAGAGTCCGAAACATCACCAATGCGTCGACATAGCCCTGCGTGGGATGGAGGAAGACGCCGGGAAGGCGGCCGACGATTTCGAAGCCGAGGGATTGCCACAGCTGGACGGCGCGGCGGTTGCTGCTGACGACGAAATTGAACTGCATGGCGCGAAAGCCTCTGGCGCGCGCGTGCTCAAGGGAATGTTGATGCATCAAGCGCGCGACGCCACGGCCGCTGGCGGCTGCATCGGTCATGTAGCCGCAATTGCAGACATGGCGGCCGCCGCCGGCCTGATTGGCCTTGATGTAATAGGTGCCGAGGATGACCCCGTCCTCTTCGGCGACGAAGGTCTCGCGGTCCGGCCCCATCCAGTAGGCGAGCGCATCGGCTTCGGGGAGATCGCGGTCGAGCGCATAGGTTTCGCCGGCGCGGATCGTCGGAGAAATGATCCTCCAGATGGCGCCTCGATCGTCGTTGTCTGTGGGTCGGATCAGCATACCCGATTTTTACAGAAGGCTGATATGCCGCGCAACTGGCCGAGGGCTGCTGGCGAACCGACGCAAGCGCCTTCTTCGACCGGCCTCAAACCCTTTCGAGCGCGATCGCAATCCCCTGCCCGACGCCGATGCACATCGTCGACAGCGAATATCGCCCGCCGGTCTCCCGAAGCTCCAGCGCCGCCGTGCCGGTGATGCGGGCACCCGACATGCCGAGGGGATGGCCGAGCGCGATCGCGCCGCCATTGCGGTTCACCCGCTGATCGTCATCGGCAATGCCGAGCGCGCGCAGCACCGCCAGCCCCTGGCTGGCGAAGGCTTCGTTGAGTTCAATGACGTCGAACTGTTCCTGGGTCATGCCAAGCCGGGCCATCAGCTTGCGCGAGGCCGGGATCGGGCCGACACCCATTACCCGTGGCGGAACGGCGGCAGCCGCGCCGCCGAGGATGCGGGCGATCGGCGTCAGACCATATTTTCGAGCCGCCGCTTCGGAAGCGACGATCAGCGCCGCCGCCCCGTCATTGACGCCGGAGGCATTGCCTGCCGTCACCGTGCCGCCTTCCTTTTTGAAAGGGGTGGCAAGTTTCGCCAGCGTCTCGATCGTCGTCGCCCGCGGATGCTCGTCCTTGCCGACGATGACGGGATCGCCCTTGCGCTGCGGGATGGTCACCGCAGTAATCTCCTTCGCCAGCCGGCCGCTTGCCTGGGCGGCCGCCGCCTTTGCCTGGCTGCGCACCGCAAAGGCATCCTGGTCTTCGCGGCTGACCTTGTAATCTTCGGCGACGTTCTCGCCGGTCTCCGGCATCGAATCGACGCCATATTGCTTCTTCATCAGCGGGTTGACGAAGCGCCAGCCGATGGTGGTGTCGTGGATTTCGGCCGCCCGCGAAAAGGCCGTCTCGGCCTTCGGCATGACGAAGGGCGCGCGCGACATGCTCTCGACGCCGCCTGCAATCATCAGCTCGGCCTCGCCGGCGCGGATGGCGCGCGCCGCCGTGATTACCGCATCCATGCCGGAGCCGCAGAGCCGATTGATCGTCGTGCCCGGGACAGCGATCGGCAGGCCGGCCAAGAGGGCCGACATGCGCGCGACATTGCGGTTATCCTCGCCCGCCTGGTTGGCGCAGCCGAAGATCACATCGTCGACGGTTTCCCAATCGACGGCGGTGTTGCGTTCCATCAGCGCCTTCAGCGGGATGGCGCCGAGATCGTCGGCGCGCACCTGGGATAGCGAGCCGGCGAAGCGGCCGATCGGCGTCCTGATATAGTCGCAGATAAAGGCTTCGGTCATGGCTTTTCCTCAGAGTTCCGGGACGACGAGATCGGCAACCGGCCCGTCGATATGGAGCGGCGCGCCGGTTATCGCCTGCAATTCCTCCGGCGACATCGCGGCCAACTTCTCGCGCAGGACGAAGTGTCCGTCGACGATGTCGATGACGGCATGGCTGGTATAGACGCGGGTGATGCAGGCCACACCGGTCAGCGGGAAGGTGCATTTCTCCACCAGTTTCGGCTCGCCCGTCTTGGTGACGTGCTCGGTGATGACGCAGACTTGCTTGGCGCCGTGCACGAGATCCATGGCGCCGCCGACGGCCGGCACGCCTTTGCTGCCCACCCGCCAGTTGGCGAGATCGCCGCTCTGGGCGACCTGGTAGGCGCCGAGGATGGCGACGTCGAGATGGCCGCCACGCACCATGGCGAAACTATCGGCATGATGGAAGAAGGCCGCCCCCGGCTTCAGCGTCACCGCCTTCTTGCCGGCGTTGATCAGGTCCCAATCCTCCTCACCTTCGGCCGGCGGCTCGCCGAAATTCAGGATGCCGTTTTCGGTGTGAAAGATTGCCTGGCGGCCGGGCGGCTGATAGCGGGCAACCATTTCGGGAAAGCCGATGCCGAGGTTGACATAGGCGCCGTCGGCAATATCCTGGGCGGCGCGCCATGCGATCTGCGCATTGGAAAGCTTGATGTCTTCCCGAGTGTTGATGGGACGGGTGTTGACGGTCATACGTAGGCCACTCCGGCTCGAATGAGTTCTTCTTCCTGCTGGGGACTGATAACAGCGACGACGCGGTCGACGAAGATGCCGGGTGTGACCACATGCTCGGGATCGATGCCGCCGGCCGGCACGATCGACGAGACCTGGACGATGGTCTTCGCCGCCGCCATGCACATCAGCGGATTGAAGTTGCGGCCGGCCTTGTTGTAGGTGAGATTGCCCTGGATATCGCCGATCTCAGCCTTGACGATGGCGAAGTCGGCCTTCAGCCAGCGCTCCTGCACGTAATGGCGGCCATCGAATTCGGCGATGACCTTGCCCTCGGCAAGTTCGGTGCCATAGCCCGTCGGCGTATAAAAAGCCGGAATGCCGGCCCCGCCGGCGCGGATGCGCTCCGCAAGCGTCCCCTGCGGCACCAGCTCGAGCTCGATTTGACCGGCCAGATATCTGTCGGTGAAGGCGCGTGGGTCCGACGAACGCGGAAAAGAGCAGATCATCTTTCTGACCATGCCTGCGTCGATCATCGCAGCGATACCGATGCGCCCGTTGCCGGCATTGTTGTTGATCACGGTGAGGCCCTTGGCGCCCTTGTCGATCAGGGCATGAATGAGCTCGATCGGCGCGCCCGAACCACCAAAACCACCAATCATGACGGTCGCGCCATCACCGATCTCGGAGACGGCCTCCGCCGTGCTCCTGACTGTCTTGTCCATGCGGGATTTCTCCTTGGCTAGATCAGGTTCTCCAGCGTCAGCCATAAAGCCCGAGGCGACGGACGGCAAGAAATTTGTGCGTTATTTGACTTTTGTTCGTATATCGCACAGAATGGATGGATCGATTGGAGAACTCGCCCGATGCGTGAAACGGATTTTGTCAGCGGCTTTGCCCGCGGCCTGAAAGTCATCGAGGCCTTCGGCGAAACGCGCCAGCGGCTGTCGATCGCCGAGGCCGCCAAGCTGACGGAGCTCGACCGCGCCACCGTGCGCCGTTCGCTGCTGACGCTGGCCGAGCTCGGTTATGCAGATTATGACGGCAAGTTCTTCACCCTGACGCCGAAGATCCTACGGCTTGGCCATGCCTATCTCGCGGCGACGCCGCTGCCGGCGCTCTTACAGCCGCATCTCGATCATCTCTCGGAAAAGGCCGGCCAGAGCGCCTCGGCCTCGGTGCTCGACGGCACCGAAATCGTCTATATCGCCCGCGCCTCGCAGCGCCGCGTCATGTCGATCAATCTCACCCCCGGCAGCCGCCTGCCGGCCTATTGCGCCTCGATGGGGCGCGTGCTGCTGGCGGCCCTTACCGAGAACGAGGCGCGCGCCATCCTTGCCCGCAGCGAGCTGAAGCAAAACACTGCGAATACCAAGACCGATCCGGACGAGCTGATCGCCGAATTCCGCCGGGTCCGCGCCCAGGGTTATGCCATCATCGATCAGGAGCTGGAGGTCGGCCTCTGCTCGATCGCCGTGCCTGTGGAAAGCGACCGCGGTGAAACGGTTGCGGCGATCAATATCGGGGCGCCGGCCGCCCTCGTCCCGGCGGCGGAGATGAAGGAGCGCTATCTGCCATTGCTGAAGGAAACCCAGGCGACATTGCGGCCGTTGCTGCGCCGGTGACGGCAACACGGAAAGGGACGGCCGCTGCCGATCGGTCAATGCGTCAGGTCGAGCGCGGCTGTGAGATCACCCATCGGCGGCCGGCCGTTATCACCGAGCGCCTTGTCGCGGGCGAGGATGCCCGGCAGCACCGGCAGATCGTAGCGCGCAGTGATCAGGCGGATGATCGAGGTCGTGTCGTACTGGGTATGATCGACGCTGCCGCCCTTGGCGAAGGGCGAGATGATGAAGGCCGGGATGCGGTTGCCCGGGCCCCAGCGGTCGGCCTTTGGCGGCGCGACATGATCCCAGAAGCCGCCATTCTCGTCATAGGTGACGACGACGAGCATGTGGCCCCATTGCGGGCTTTTCTCGAGGTGAGAGACGATATCGGCAAGATGCTGGTCGCCGCTCGAGACATCGGCATAACCACCATGTTCGTTGAGGTTGCCCTGCGGCTTGTAGAAGGAAACCGCCGGCAGCTTGCCGTCGTCGATATCCTTGAGGAAGGTCTCGCCGCCAAGGCCGCCGTCTTTCAGATGTTCAGCGCGCGCTGGCGTGCCGGGCGCGAAATTGGCGAAATAGTTGAAGGGCTGGTGGTGGAACTGGAAGTTCGGCACCGGCGTGGCATTCTTGCCGTCGAGCGCTGCCTGCCAGGCGCCGCCATACCAGGCCCAGCTGACGCCTTTCAGCGACAAGAGGTCGCCGATGGTCACCGCATGCTGCGGCGGCAGCGTCGTGGCCGCCGCGGGATCGGCATAGGCCGGATCGCCATCTTTGGCCGGCGGATTGGCGCTCGGCTGGTAGGGCGGCTGCATGGTGTTGACGGCGTAGAAATCGGGCGTCAGCGCGCCATCCGAGACGAATTTCGGTGCGCCTTCCAGCGCCGACTTCGGGGCGTTGTCGGCCACAACAAGCGATGTGCCATCGGCATCAACCTTGGCGATGGTCGGCTTGGCCGGGCTCTTGTCGGCGTCCGGGTAATAGGGCGCGCAGGCGCAGACCAGCGCGAAGTGATTGAGGAACGAACCGCCGAAGGCGCCCTGGAAGAAATTGTCGGCAATGACGTATTTCTTCGCCACCTGCCACATCGGCAGGATGGAGCCGTCATAATGGCCCATGACCAGGCCGCCGGAATCGGCCCAGGCGACGAATTTGTCGTTCTTGCCGCCGTCGATCTGCATCTGCTCCTGGTAGAAACGGTGCCAGAGGTCGCGGGTGACGACCGAAGGCGTCTGCGCAAAGCCCTTGGGATCGTCGATCGCGAAGCTGGCATTGGCCAAATGGGCCGACTGTGCTTCGGTGACGGCAGGCGTCACGCCCTTGGCTGTCAGGCCGCCCCAGGCCGGCGGCAGTTCGGCGAGCGGCTGGCCGTTGCGGTCGAGCTGGCGGGCCTGCTCGGCACTGACATTGGCAAGGCCATCGGCGCCGGGAAAGCTGCCATAGAGATTATCGAAGCTGCGGTTTTCGGCATAGATGACGACGATGTTGTCGATCTTATCGTAACCGGCGGGCGCCGCATGGGCGGCCGTCGCCATGGCAAGCGGCAGCATCGCCGATCCGGCGAGACAGATGGAGTGAAGGAGTTTCAGTCTTTTCACGGGGGTACCTCATGGCTGGCGGCGTTGGCTAGAGGGAGCGGGGGCGCTCGGGGCGACCCGAAGCTATTCCCGCCATCTATCAACTTTGTGACAAGCGCCTGTCACAAGGCGGCGGGGAAACGACCGTCATCAATTTGTTGCAGCGAGGTTCGATCATGAAGGAAACGAATGCCAAGTCATTGGAATCCTTATCATGACGACGAATACCATCTGGCTTGCGCGGTCCGCCTTGGCGGTCGGAATCGTTGCTGCAGCGCTCTCTCTGGCCATTCTGCCGCTGCGGCAAAGCAGCGCGGCGGCGGCTTTCCGCGTACATCCCGGCCCGATGTCCCGCGCCGAGGCCTTCGCCCGGGCCGAGGCACTGACCGCGCTTGGCCGCAAGATGTTCTCAGACGCCTCGCTGTCGGCCTCCGGCCTGCAGGCCTGTGCCTCCTGCCATGATCCCGCTCACGCCTTCGGCCCGGCATCGGCCAAGCCGGTCGAGATGGGCGGCAAGGAAATGAACCAGCCAGGCCTGCGCGCCGTTCCGGCGCTGCGCTATCTGCAAGCGGTGCCGGCGTTCACCGAGCATTACTACGATTCCGAGGACGAGGGCGACGAAAGCGTCGACAACGGCCCGACCGGCGGCCTGACCTGGGATGGCCGGGTCGATCACGGCGCCGAGCAGGCGAAGATCCCGCTGCTCTCGCCCTTCGAGATGGGCAACAAGGATGCAGCCGAGGTGGCGGCCAAGCTGCGCAAGACGGCCTGCGCCGATGCCATCAAGGCAGCGTTCGGCGAGACGGTGTTCGGCAATCCTGAGGATACCTTCGATGCCGTCGCCGAGGCGCTCGCCACCTTCGAACAAAGCGGCCCGGATTTTTATCCCTATTCCAGCCGCTACGACGCCTTTCTCGCCGGCAAGGCGACGCTGACTGCGCAGGAATTGCACGGGCGGCAGCTGTTCGAGGATCCGGAAAAAGGCAATTGTTCGAGCTGCCATCTGAGCGAACCGGCCAATGACGGCGAGCCGCCGCTCTTTTCCGATTTCGGCTTCCTCGGGCTCGCCGCCCCCCGCAACATGGCAATCCCGGCGAACGCCGATCCCGACTATCACGACCTCGGCCTCTGCGGCCCGCTGCGTAGCGATCTCGCCGGACACAACGAATATTGCGGCCTGTTCCGCACGCCGACGCTGCGCAATGTCGCGCTGAAAAAGAGCTTCTTCCACAACGGCTATTTCCACACGCTGCGCGACGTCGTCTCCTTCTACGCGAGCCGCGACAGCGATCCCGGCCGCTGGTATCCGAAAAATTCAGACGGCACGATCCGTAAGTATGACGACCTGCCGCAAGCCTACTGGGCCAATCTCAACCAGGACCGGCCTTTCGGCAGGAAGCCGGGCGATGCACCTGCCCTCACCGATCCGGAGATCGACGATATCGTTGCCTTCTTGGGGACACTGACGGATGCCGACTTGCAGCCGAAGGCGAGCGGGCACTGACGCAATCGCCGAACAGGCTGAAGATTACCACAATCTCAGGCCGCCTCTTTGCTAGTTCAATCCGGCCGCCAGATCGCATTATCTGATTTCTTCAACTCGTTTCGTATCCCACATGCCCGGATCCTGCGCTGCCGGTATCTCTTCTAACCGCTCCCGCTGATAAGCGAAGCTTTGCTCTCGTTGTGAAAAGCTCGAGCCAAGCATTCTCATCAGAACCCAACCGCCAAGTATAATGCAGTGCCCGTTGTATATGCCGTGTCAGGCCAGGAGAGATCATTCGTAGAACAACAAGGGTTTGTGAGAGGCGCATTTTGGCGGATCGGAGATTATCTCGGCTCAACCCCGTTTCACTACGGCGCGTGACAACATTCAAAACTTATCTTAATGAATAGTTAAACTGCAAAAGTGCGGGAGGCTCCATGCACGAGCGCGAAATCAAGAAGGCATTTTACCCGAACTTCAATATGATCAGGCTCGTGGCAGCCTCCACGGTAATCTTCTCGCATGCCTTCCTTATCTCGGAAAAGACCTCGGCGAACGAGCCCTTTGAGCGTTTGCTCGGAGAGGGCAATATCCTTGGCCTCTTCGGCGTCTATGTGTTTTTCATCAGCAGCGGCTTCCTCGTCACGCAGAGCGCGCAGTTCGGCAGCGCGGGTGGTTTTCTCTGGAGGCGGGCGCTGAGAATATACCCGGCATTTATCGTCTGTACGCTGCTCAGCGTCTATGTCTTGGGCGCCTTGTACAGCCCGTTGGGCGTCAGTGGTTACTTGCTCAAGTCGCTTCATATGAAGACGACACTGCATTCGTTGCTCGACCCGAACTTTGGCATGACCCTGCCGCATGTGCAGTTTTATGACCCCGCCATCTCTTGGCTTGCCACCTCGGTCAACGGCTCTCTTTGGACGATCGGGCAGGAAATCTTCTGCTACCTCATCGTCGCCGGATTAATGGTAATCGGGCTTCTGCGAGCCCCGCTGATGGCACTTGCCCTCGCCGTAGGCGTGACCTGGCAGCTTTTCTTCGATCATCCGTGGCCAAAGATACGGTTCCTGACGGATTTTACTTTTATCGCTCCCTACTTCTTCTGCGGTTCGCTTCTGAGGTTCGTGATGGAAAAGCGGCAGCCCAATATAGTCCTGGCATTGATCTTCGTAGCGCTCGGTATGCTCTGCCTCGTCTTCTGGCCCGGCTATCTTTACGGCCGCATGTTGTTCGCCTATCCGCTTATCTACATCGCAACCTCGCCGGTGATACGCCTGCCGACTCTCGAACGCTTGGGCGACGCCTCCTACGGGACCTATCTCTATGGCTGGCCAGTGGAGCAGACGATGAACCATGCCCTCGGCGAGTACAGCACGTGGTGGGCGGTCTTAGCGCTTTCCCTGCCGACAGCGTGGTTGCTCGGCTGGCTTTCATGGCATCTGCTGGAAAAGCATGCGCTGCGGTTAAAACGAATCTCATTCCTCCAGCGACAGCCTGCATCCCCTGAGAAAGGCGACTTCGACCCACGTCGCAGTGACGTCTGGCGCTCTTGATCGTCACAGCCGGACTTTGACGCGTGACTGTTCTCGGATACCAACACCATTCGGCACTGCTCCCCTTGATGTATCATAATTTCCGATATACATCATTTCATCGGAAATAGTGGGGGAATGATGGAACGTTCGTTTTTGACGATTGCCGCCGGTGAGAATAATACGGCGATACGGGCGCTTTCGGCGCCGGCGCGGGTTGAGATGCTCAAGCTGCTCTGCGCCAAAGGGCCGACGAATATCAATGATATTGCGCAGGCGCTTTCGCTTCCGCAATCCACCGTCGCCACCGGCATCCAGATTTTGGAAGAGGCCGGGCTGGTCGAGTCGCGGCTGGCCAAGGCCCGCAAGGGCAACCAGAAGATCTGCTCGGCGGTCTATAGCGAAATCCTGATCAGCTTCGAGGAAAGTGCCGCGCAACGGGCCAATAATATCATCGAAGTCGAGATGCCTGTCGGGCTCTACACCAGCTGCGACGTGCATGCGCCATGCGGTCTTTGCTCGACCGAGAGCGTCATCGGCCCTCTCGATGTGCCCGACTATTTTCTTGATCCGCAGCGCATGCAGGCCGGGCTCGTCTGGTTCGGGCGGGGCTATGTGGAGTATAAATTCCCCAACAATGCCAAGGTGTTGAACAAGGATATCCGCGCCATCGAATTTTCGATGGAACTGTCGTCGGAAGTGCCCGGCACCAATGCGGACTGGCCTTCCGACATCACCCTCTGGGTCAACGGCATGGCGATTGGCACCTGGACCTCGCCCGGCGACTATGGCGACAAACGCGGCGCCTTCACGCCGGCCTGGTGGAAGCTCGAAGGCTCGCAATATGGAATGATGAAGACCTGGCGCATCTCGACGCGCGGAACCTTCATCGACGGTGTCGCCGCATCGAATGTCACGCTCGGCGACCTGGCGCTTGGCCAGCACTCCTCCATCCGCCTGCGTGTCGGCATCGCCGAGAATGCCGGCCATACAGGCGGCGTCAATATTTTCGGCCGCAGCTTTGGAAATCATGGCCGCGATATCATCATGCGGCTGCATGTCTGAAAATCAATATCATAAATCGTGATTTCGAGTTTCATTTCTTTTTCAAATTAGCGACTCTCGAAATATAGACAATGAATTGTAATTAAATGATTTTCCCGAAAATTACATTAGTATGATTAAAAACGGCGGTCGGTTGACAGAACGACATTCCTGATATCAAGTTAGGAGCAAGAAAACAAAATTTCTGATACATAAACGGGAGGATCCGTTGAAAACCAATGTCGTTGCCCACCGCGATTTCCGCATCGCGACCATTGACGCCAGGCTCTACAGTTCATTTCTCGAGCATCTCGGCAGAGCGATCTACGGCGGCATTTACGAGCCCGGACATCCCACCGCCGACGAGGACGGCTTCCGCCGCGATGTGCTCGATCTGGTGCGTGATCTCGACACGCCCTACTGCCGCTATCCCGGCGGCAACTTCGTCTCGGCCTATAATTGGGAAGACGGCGTCGGCCCACGGTCGGAACGCCCGGTTCGCCTCGACCTTGCCTGGCGCACCCGTGAAGCCAATCAGATCGGCGTCAACGAATTCGTCGATTGGTGCAAGAAGGCGAACACCAAGCCGATGCTCGCCGTCAATCTCGGCTCGCGCGGCCTGGATGCCGCCCGCAATTTCCTCGAATATTGCAATCATCCCGGCGGCACCTATTATTCCGATCTGCGCCGCAAGCACGGCTGGGCCGATCCGCACGACGTCAAATTGTGGTGTCTCGGCAATGAGATGGACGGCCCCTGGCAGGTTGGCCACAAGTCGGCCTATGAATATGGCCGGTTGGCCGACGAGACGGCGAAAGCCATGCGCGGCTTCGACAAGTCGCTCGAACTGGTGGTCTGCGGCTCGTCCAATTCCGATATGCAGACCTATCCGGATTGGGAGGCTCAAGTCCTCGAGCAGTGCTACGACAGCGCCGACCATATCTCGCTGCACATGTATTTTGCCAACCGCGAGAAGAATACCCTCAACTATCTCGCCCGGGCGACGAAGCTCGACCGCTACATCACCACGATCGGCGGCGTGATCGACTACATCAAGGCGAAGAAGCGCTCGAAGAAGACGATCGGCATTTCCTTCGACGAATGGAACGTCTGGTATCATTCCAACCAGCAGGACAAGGAAATCCTGGCGCGCGACGAATGGCCGGATGCGCCGCATCTGCTTGAAGACGTCTATAATTTCGAAGACGTGCTGCAGGTCGGCGGCATCCTGAATACCTTCATCCGCCGTTCCGACCGGGTGCGCATCGCCTGCATCGCCCAGCTCGTCAACGTTATTGCCCCGATCATGACCGATGACGGCGGGGCCGCCTGGCGCCAGACGATCTACTACCCCTTCTACTACGCCTCAAGATATGGCCGTGGATCGGCACTGCAGCTGGTCGTCGATGGCCCGACCTATGACAGCGACGAGGAGAACGACGTCCCCTATCTCGACGTCTCCGCCGTCCATTCCGAGGATGGCAAGACGCTGACCTTCTTTGCCGTCAACCGTCATCCGCAGACGGCACTGGATTTCGACGTGCGCCTGGAAGGTTTTGGGACCGCCAGCGTCATCGAGCAGGTGGAGATGACCCATAGCGATCTGCTAGCCGTCAACACGGCTGCGCGGCAGGATACGGTCGCGCCGGTCAATGTCCAGACTGCGAAGATCGAGGACGGCAGGTTGCGGGCGGCGCTGAAGCCGCTGTCCTACAACGTCATTCGGCTGTCGGTCTGACAGCCGCCGCCGGGTAAGGCCCATTGGCCCCCGGCTAAAGAGATTCGGCTCGACTGCGAGGAGGCAGGCGGGTTGGAGGGATGGTTGGCTAGAGCCTTGGACCTTGAGTGTTTCAAGTCCTGATGCTTTCGCGAACCGACAACCGCGACGTGCCCATGCGTGCCTTTGCGGCCGCCGTATCGTCGCTTTCTAGGGAGGAGTTCATGCAACAGTGGAAGAGGCTCGCATTTGGCGTCGCGCTGGCCGCACTCGGCCTGACAGCGGCGGCCAAGGCCGATGACTATACCTCCTTGCCCCGCAAGGAGACGCTCATCGTCGAAAATCCGGAAGGGACGATCAAGAATCCGGGCTGGTTCAATATCTGGGTCAATGGCGGCGGCGGTGTTTCCACCGGCCTGCAGCAGCTGACCATGGATACGCTCTGGTATATCGACCCCGAACAAGGGCTTGGCGGCTCGACCTGGGACAGTTCCCTGGCCGCCGACAAGCCGCAATATAATGCCGACTTCACCGAGATGACCGTGAAACTGCGCAAGGGGCTCTTCTGGAGCGACGGCGTCGAGTTCACGGCCGACGACGTGGTCTATACCGTCAAGACGCAGATGGATCATCCCGGCATGGTCTGGAGTGCTGCCTTCTCGGTTCAGGTGGCAAGCGTCGAGGCGACCGATCCCCAGACGGTGGTGTTCAAGCTGAAGAAGCCCAATTCGCGCTTCCATGCCCTGTTCACCGTGCGCTGGAACGGCGCCTGGATCATGCCCAAGCATGTGTTCGAGAAAGTCGCCGATCCGATCCGCTACGATTTCGCCAACCCCGTCTCGCTCGGCGCCTACAAGCTCAAGGCTTACGATCCCCAGGGCAAATGGTACACCTGGGAAAAGCGTGAGGACTGGCAGAAAACATCGCTTGCGCGCTTCGGCGAGCCGGCCCCGAAATATGTGACCTACACCGATCCCGGCCCGCCGGATAAACGCACCATCGCTCAGCTCGAGCACAATCTCGATATCATCCACGACAACACCCCTGAGGGCATGTTCACCCTCAAGGAAAAATCCAAGTCGATCGAGACCTGGTTCCCGGGCTTCCCCTTCGCCCATCCGGATCCGACCCTTCCGGCGGTGATTTTCAACACCCAGGACCCGACCTTCAACAATCCTGATGTGCGCTGGGCGCTGGCCCTGCTGATCGACATCAAGGCCGTCGACATGGCGAGCTATCGCGGCGCTGCGACGCTCTCGGCGCTCGGCGTACCGCCGACGGCAATCGCCATGAAAGACTATCAGGCGCCGATGCAGGATTGGCTGAAGGATTTCGAGGTCGACACCGGCAAGCAGAAGATCAAGCCCTATGACCCCAGCATCGGCCAGCAGATCGCCGATCTGCTGCGCAAGCAGCCGAAGTTCAAGGACCAGATCCCGACCGACCCTGAGGCAATCAGCACGGCCTTCGGCTATGGCTGGTGGAAGCCGGATCCGAAGGCTGCCGGCGAACTGCTGGAGAAGGCAGGCTTCAAGAAGGCCGGCGGCAAATGGATGACCCCGGACGGCAAGCCGTTCAGGATCCGGATGACCGTGGAGGGCGATTCGCGCTCCGTCTTCACCCGAGCAGGCACGCTGATCGCGCAGCAATGGGCCGCCTTCGGCATCGACGCCAAAGCCGTGCCGACGACCAGCCTATGGCAGGTGGCACTCCAGCCCGGCGATTTCCAGGTGGCGATTGCCTGGAGCGTCGAGACCTGGGGCGGCGATCCCGACCTGTCGTTCTTCCTCGACAGCTGGCACTCGCAGTTCGTGGCCAAGAAGGGTGACGTTCAGCCGCCGCGCAACTGGCAGCGCTGGAGCAATCCGGAGCTCGACAAGATCATCGAGACCATTCGCGGCATCAGCGCCGACGATCCCAAGGGCATCGAGCTCGGCAAGGATTATCTGAAGCTGGCCGCCCGCGAAATGCCGACGATCCCGCTGATGTCCTATAACGTCTTCACCTCGATGGACACGACCTATTGGACCGGTTATCCGACCATCAAAGACCCCTATACCGACCCGGTGCCGAACTGGGCCAACTCCAGGCTGATGATGGTCAAACTGAAGCCGGCTCAACCGAAATAATCCTCCCAACGCCGGCGCGCAGCCATCGCGCCGGCCCCTTATCGGCGGGCTCTGCCCGCCGATCCTTTCCCGTCGATGCTGTCCCATCGATGAAAGGAAACCAGAGAGGAACCACTGCTCTATGACGTCCTATCTGATCTTTGTACTGAAGCGGTTCGGTCAGTTTCTGCTCGTCGTCTTTCTGGGCGTCAGCATCACATTCTTCGTCACCCACCTGACCCCGATCGATCCGGTCGAAGAAAGCATCGGCGCCATTACCCAGATGGGGCAGTCCGATCCGAATGCGATCGAACTGATGCGCCAGTCACTGCGCGAGCTTTACGGCATGGAGGGCTCGATCTGGCAGCAATATCTGCATTTCTGGCTGCGGCTTGCGACCGGTGATCTCGGCCCCTCGCTGTCGGCTTTTCCCACACCCGTTTCCACCATCATTCTGCGGTCCCTGCCCTGGACGATCGGGCTGATGACGGTCTCCACCCTGATCACCTTCGTGCTCGGCAATGCGATCGGCGCGCTCGCCGGTTATTACCGGAAGAATACGGTGCTGAAGGCCGTCAGCCTCGTCTGCATCGCCCTGCTTCCCATTCCCTATTATATTCTCGCCTTCGTGCTGCTCATCCTGTTCGGCTATCTCTGGCCGGTGCTGCCGATCAATGGCGGCTATGAGATGAACGCCAATCTCAACCTGTCGTTTTCCCTGGTCCTCGATATCCTCGAACATTCGATCCTGCCGGCCATGTCGTTGATCCTTGTCGGAACCGGCAGTTGGCTGATCGGCATGCGCGCGCTGGTATCCAACATCATCACCGATGACTACGTTGTCTTCGCCGAGCTCGGCGGCGTTCCGAAGCGGAAAATTCTCCGCTCCTACATCGCCCGCAATGCCATGGTGCCGCAGTTCACCGGGCTTGCCATGTCGCTCGGTGCGATCTTCAACGGCACCGTCATCACCGAAATCGTCTTCGGCTATCCCGGCATCGGCAACCTTTTGATTTCGGCGGTGCATGCCGGCGACTACAGCCTGGTGCTCGGCCTCAGCGCCTTGTCGATCGTCGGCGTCGCCGCCGCGGTGTTCATCATCGACATTCTGAGCCCGCTGATCGACCCGCGTATCAAGGTGGAATAGAGCATGTTTACCATTATCCGTGACCTCGCCCGCCAGAATATGGAATTCCTCTGCGGCCTGCTGCTCTTTGCCGTCATCGTCGGATTGATCATCCTGTCCTATTTCTCGCCCTACGCCCCGACGGACATCTATCTCCTGCCACCCGACATGCCGCCCGATGGCGATTACTGGCTCGGCACGACATCGCGCGGCCAGGACGTTTTCTGGCAGTTGACGACCGCCCTTCGCAACACCTTGTATTTCGGCATCGGCGTCGCTTTTATTTCACGCATCATCTCGCTGGTCGTCGGCCTCGTCGCCGGTTATGCCGGCGGTGCGGTCGACCGGGTGCTGATGGCGATCAACGACAGCGTCATGGTCATCCCCCAATTTCCGCTGCTGATCCTTTTCTATTTCGTGCTGAAGGACAGCATGACCTGGACCGCGCTGATCGTCATCATGGCCTCGCTCGGCTGGTCCTACGATGCGCGCCTCATCCGCTCGGTGGCGATCGGCCTCAAGACAAGGCCGTTCACCACCCAGAGCGTCTATTCCGGCATGAGCATGCGCAAGATCCTCGCCGAGGAGCACCTGCCCTACGTTCTGCCGATCGTCTTTGCCACCACGATGAACAACATGATCTGGTCGATCGGCATGGAGATCACCCTGTCGGTGCTCGGCTTCACCGATATCGAGACGCCGACCATGGGCATGATGATCTACTGGGCCAATGCGCATTCGGCGCTGATATCAGGCGTATGGTGGTGGGTGGCGGCACCCGTCGCCGCGATCGTCGTTCTCTTCCTGGCGCTCTTCCTGCTGTCGATGTCGATGAACGAATACAATGATCCGCGCAGCCGGCTGAACCGGATGGGAAGTTAGCATGGACCCTTTGGTCGAAATCGAGAATCTGAAAGCCTATTACCGTGCCTTCCTTTATGGCGTCGATCGCGAGGTGCGCGCCGTCGACGATATCAGCCTGACGATCGGCCGCGGCGAGGTTTATGGCGTTGCCGGTGAATCGAGCAGCGGCAAGACCACCCTGATCAAAACCATTGCCGGCGCCATCCGGCCGCCGCTGCGGGTCGTGTCGGGGAGCGTGAAATTCCATTTCGCCGGCGGCACCCAGGATATTTATGCGATGAAGCCGGAGGAGCGCATGGCGCTGCGCTGGAAGCATCTGTCCTATATCATGCAGGGGTCGATGAATGTGCTCAATCCGGTGCGCCGGATCCGCCATTCCTTCACCGATTTCGCCTTTCGCCACATGCCCGTCGGCAAACAAGTTTTCTTCGAAAAAGTCGCCGCCCATCTGCAGCGGCTGAAGCTCGATCCGCAGCTGCTCGACGCCTATCCGCACGAGCTCTCCGGCGGCATGCGCCAGCGCATGACCATTGCGCTTGCCACCATCCTGACGCCGGAATTCATCATCGCCGACGAACCAACGACGGCGCTCGACGTGATCGTTCAGCGCGACGTGCTGTCGATGATCCGCGAAATCCAGCGCGAGATGGGCTCGTCCTTTCTGTTCGTCACCCATGATATGGGGGTTCACGCGACGGTCTCCGACCGCATTGGCATCGTCTATGCCGGGCGTCTCGTCGAGGAAGCGCCGACCGCCAAGCTCTTCAGCAGGCCGCTGCACCCCTATACGCAGCACCTTGTCGGCAGCCTGCCGCGGATCGGCGATGCGACGACCAGGCCTTCGCTGGAGGGGCGTCCACCCAACCTTGCCATGCCGCCGGAAGGCTGCCGGTTTCACCCGCGCTGTCCGAAGCGGATGGATATCTGCTCACAGAAGGTGCCGCCGCTCGTCACCGTCGAGCCAGGGCGGCGCGTCGCCTGTTTCGCAGTTACGGGAGATCAGCTTTGACCGCTCTGCTCAGCCTCTCGCATGTCACGAAAATCTACCGGCAGGGCGGCATGCTCGGCCGGCGCCTGGTCACGGCGGTCAAGGATGTCAGCTTCGAACTTGGCGAGGAGCCGGAGATCCTGTCGATCGTCGGCGAATCCGGCTCGGGCAAATCGACGATCGCGGCGATGATCCTGGGGCAGACCGAACCGACGGAAGGGCAGCTGGAATTCTCCGGCAAAACCGTCTCCATCCATAGCCGATCCGAACGCAAGGCCTTCATGAAGGAGGTCCAGCCGGTTCTGCAGAACCCGTTCGAAGCCTTCAATCCGCTGAAGCGGGTCGACCGTTACCTGTTTGAGACGGCCCGCAATCTGTCGGGCCCGGGAAAACGGATAGACCGGAAAGAAGCGGAGCGGATGGCCGATGCCGCGCTTACGCATGTCGGCCTGACGCTTGAAGAGGTGAAAGGCCGGTTTCCCCACGAACTATCAGGCGGCCAGCTTCAGCGCGTCGCCATTGCCCGCGCGCTGATCCCGCAACCCCGCCTGCTGGTCGCCGATGAACCGGTCTCGATGGTCGACGCATCGCTGCGCATGGCCATCGTCAACCTCTTCGGCCGCCTGAAAAGCGAACTCGGCCTGTCGATCATCTACATCACCCATGATCTGGCCACCGCCTATTACGTCAGCGACAACATCATCATCATGCGCAAAGGCGAAATCGTCGAACGAGGACAGGCCCGCCCCGTGCTGGATAATCCGCAGCATCCCTATTCGCGTGCGCTCAAGGAGGCGGTGCTGGCGGCGGATTTCAGCCCAGTAGCGTAGCTGGGGAGGGCCGCCCGCGCCGCGGCAGAGATCTTCGAATCACTGCGGAAAACCAGCCAGCATCTTTCCCTACGCCGCGCGCACCCTGTCGCGGCCGCTCAGCTTGGCGGCATAGAGCGCCTGATCGGCGCGCCGGTAAAGCTCCGAGGCGCTGTCTGACGGCAGACAGGCGGCAATGCCGGCGGAGCAGGTGTAGCTGAAGTCGGGCGAGTCAGCGAGCGGCCGGGAGAAGCGGATCACCGTCAGCATGCGCTCGATAATGGCGATGGCGTCTTCCGGGCCGGTTGCCGGCATGACGAGAAGAAATTCTTCGCCGCCGACCCGGCCGAAACAATCGCTGCGGCGAACGCTCTGATGAATGCGATGGGCGAAATCGCGCAGGACGAGATCGCCGGCGTGGTGGCCGAGCCGATCGTTGATGTGCTTGAAATTGTCGATGTCGAAGACGGCAAGGCAGCCGCTGCTTCCATTGTGGGCGGCGGCCAGCATGTCTTCGACCCTCGCCATGACGAAGCGGCGGTTGGCGACGCCGGTGAGTTCGTCGGTGTAGGACGCCTTGATCGCCTGATCGCGATCCTGCCGGACTGTCCTGCCATGCGCCCTGAGCCTGGTGATATCGCTTGCGATGCACAACATCCAACCGTTCTGCTGCACCGCCTCGGTCATCCACAGCCATCGGCCGTCGCACAAGTCCGTCTCGAAGGCGCGATAGCCGATCTTGCCGCGGCGCGACTGGGTTGAGCGCAGCCACGCCTCGAAATTACCAGTCCGAATGACGGTGCCACGGCTCAGCTCGAAATTGCGCCGCATGAGATCCGGCCAGAGCGGCGCCTCATCCGGCTCGATGAAATAGGCCGAACGAAAGGCGCTGTTGGCATATTGCAGCTGGTCATCGCTGTCATAGACCGCAATCAGCGTTTCGGTGTGCGCGGAAAGGTTGAGAAGCTTTTTGGCTAGCGCGTCCATATCGAACCCTGTCTGGTTGCCCTGGCATGACATGGCGCAGTAATCCTATGAGGAAAGGGCCGGCTGCGGCAAGCAAGGGCGCCTCCCGTGATTACGGGAACGTCAACGAGAACAGCTCGTCGCGGGCGGCTTCACCGCAGCGCGCTACTGAGATCATGCAACCCGACCATCAGCATCATGGGGTCGGATGGCGAGGGCAGGAAGCCGACCGCTTCATAGAAGGCGCGCGCCGTCCGAAATCGCATGCACCAGCATACCGCGGATTCCGAGGATTTCTGCGGCGTTGAGCAGGCGCAGGCCCGCATCGCGCACCAATGCCCTGCCGATACCCCGCCCCTGGTAGGATAGATCGCAGCCAGTCATCGAGTTCAGGCACACGGCGGAACAGAATTCGGCCAGTTCGTGATGATCGGCCAGGGGTGCCGGCGCGCTGAGGGTCACGCCTCGTCCCATGGCGCTTTGGTCGACATGGTCCGTTTCAGGCAGTCATTGGGATGCGCTGGCGCGTCGAGGCGGGCAAGATATTCGGCATGGATTTCGGGGCTGACCGTGAATGTGGTCCGGTCGAGCAGCACTTCCGGACTTTTGTTCGTGAGTGAGGAAGGCATGGGAAACTCCTGTCTGGGCACGACAGAGCGTAACGACGTCATCTTACAAAGTATCGTAAAAATATCATCGTTACGCAATCCGTCATGTGCGCAACCGGGCGGCGCTGTAGTCGGTCTGACTATTTCCCGTCCGTCTTTCCCGATGGTTTCGTGGCTGCATTCAGGAAGCCGCCCTGCAGATCCACCGCGTCTGCAAGAATGTCGGCGGCCTCGTCGAGCAACACGTCTTTTGCGTTCTTGCGGGCATTTTCGATGGCAATATCGGCGCTCAGGCTGCGCTCGCCTGACTCCAGGCCATCATCGCCACCGGGATCGTCGCCACCGCTTTCCTGCGCCCGGGCCTTGAACCGCTCCGCGCGAGCCGTCGCTTCCTTGCGACGTTCAGCTTCATTCAGGGAAACAATCCCCTTTTCGCGCTGCGTCGTCAGGTCGGCAATGTCCTTCAACAGGCGTTGGAAATCCGGATCGCCCTTGACCCGCGCATCATGGCGGCTTTGCAACGCCGGCAGCAGTTTCGCAACCGTATCGGCCGGCGAATAGTTCGCAGGCTTGATCTCGGCCCATGGCAGGGCATTGTCATAACTGGTCTCGCCGAAGCTGCTGGGATCGGACAGTCCCGGCAAGCTGATATCGGGCGTCACGCCGCGCAGCTGCGTCGTCCCGCCATTGACCCGGAAAAACTGGGCGATCGTCACTTTCAGCTCGCCGAATTCGGGTTTGCTGTTGTGAACCACCTGGTCGAGATCGACGACGGTTTGGACGGTACCCTTGCCGAAACTGGGTTCGCCGACAATCACGCCGCGACCGTAATCCTGGATGGCCGCGGCAAAAATCTCCGAAGCCGAGGCCGAGCCGCGATTGATCAGCACACCCATCGGGCCTGCCCAGACAGGCTCTGGGAAATCCGAATCCTTGACCTCGATCTTGCCGTTGCCGGCACGCTGCTGAACGACCGGGCCATTGCCGATGAAGAGGCCGGTCAGATCAATCGCCTCATCCAATGAACCACCGCCATTGTTGCGCAGGTCCATCAGAACGCTGTCGACATTCTCTTCTTTCAGCTCGCCGAGAAGCTTGGCGACATCGCGGCTTGCACTTTTATAATCCTTGTCGCCTTTGCCCTTGGCTTCGAAATCCTCATAGAAGACCGGCAGGGTAATGATCCCGATTTTTCGCTCGATATCGCCCACTTTCACCGACAGCACAGTCTTCCGGGCAGCCTGCTTATCGAGACTGATTTTATCGCGCACCAGGTTGACGACGCGATGTGTGGCATCGGCGCCGGCATCGGCCGGCAGAATGTCCAGCCGCACGACGGAGCCTTTTTTGCCGCGGATCATCTGCACGACTTCATCAAGGCGCGTTCCCACAACTTCCTTGATCGCCCCATCCTTGCCCTGGCCAACGCCGGTGATGCGGTCTCCGACGGCGAGCTTGCCGGAAAGCTGCGCCGGCCCGCCGGGCACGAGTTCACGGATCGTCGTGTAATCGTCGCGCTCCTGCAGCACCGCGCCGATCCCGAACAGCGACAGCTTCATCGAGACATTGAAATCGGCGGAAGCGGCCGCGCCGAAATAATCCGTGTGCGGATCGACCGAGTTTGAATAGGCATCCATGAACGACTGGAAAACGTCGTCGCTTTTGAATTTGTAAACGCGCTCGAGCGTGTTGTCATACCGCTTGTCAAGCGTGTCGCGAATAGCCGCATCGGTTTTGCCGCCGAGCTTCAGCCGCAGCCAATCGCTCTTGACGCGCTTGCGCCACAGCTCATCGCTCTCGGCTTGCGACTGCGGCCAGGGCGCCTTTTCGCGCAGCACCGAATAGTCTTCCTTTGTACTGAAATCGAAACCCTGCTTCAGCAGGCCGCGCGCATAGGTCATGCGGTCGACAACGCGCTGTTCATAGGCGTTGAAGATCGCAAACGGGATCTTCAAGTCCTTCCGTTCGATCGCATCGTCGATCTCGCTGCGGTCAGCCATGAACTTGTCGATGTCGGCCTGCTGGAACAGCATGCGGTCCGGATCAAGCGACTTGATGAACTGATCCATGACCCTCGCCGACAAGGCGTCGTCGAGCGGAACCGGCTTGTAGCTATAGCGCGAGAGAAATTGTGCGCTCAACTGAGCAGCTTGCGCCTGTCGCTCCAGCGGCGCCAAAACCGGCGGCGATGCGACTTCAGCAGAGGCGGACTGTACGATTGCAAGAAATGCACCGAGAAAAACGAAAGCTATGCGCATGCAGCGTTGATCCAATTCTTCATGCCGAGGGTGGATGTGTGATCTAAGTGAGGCAATTGTGGTTTTTTGGCAAGCAGGAGGCAAATTGGATTAGTCTGCGAGGCCTGAGAAAAATGGCCCGGCACGATCGATCGCGAGAAAGTGCTCCGCGTCAATCCGCTGGACGGGTGATCGATACGTCTTCGAAACTTCCTGCATTTTCTCGGATTCGAAGAACCAGTGGGACCACAGCAAGCGGATCGGGCGGCGGATATATCTCGCTAGTGCAGTCGGATCGAGCCTGGAGGAAGTGAGGGGTTTCGCAAAATTCCCGCCGCCAGCTCTTGGCACGATGCCCATCGCCCGCGCCGATACTGTGTTTAGACGAGAGCCTGTTGGCTGCGCACCGAGCCAGCGGTCAGGTTAATTAACCGTGCAATTGTGTCGGAGAACGGTCGCAAGGCTAATATCTCCGTGCGGCCGACAAGACGAAGGGTCAGCAGTCTGCAACGCACCAGAATCGGTATGGTTGCTGCGCCGTACAATATGCAGCACTCCGGGTCTATCGCGGGAAAAGAATGTTCACCCACCTAAGAATGTGCTGCATATCATTGGACCGCGCAGCATGTTAGAAGGGCTGCGACTCCGGAAAGGAGCACGCATGCCGCTGGACATTCTTCCCAATCGTTTCGAAATATGGCCGGCGACAATGCCATCATGGTTATGGGCAACGGCTCCTCCAAGCAGGCCGTCGTCGTGACCAAGGCGGCACTCAAAGATGCTCCGCCTGCCCCCATAGTTTACGGCTCAGTTCCGCTACCCGACCTCGCCACGATCGGAGCGATTGCCAGCTCAAAATTCGACAAAGGCATGATCGCCGTCGATGGCCGGATTTGGGTCACAGCAGAGGATCTTCGAGAGGGGCGACGTGTAATTGGATAGGATCGGCCGCGCGTGGGGAGCGCCATGGCCACGATCGCGCCCGCAACGCGAGAACCCGGTTGCGGGTGCCGTTTCGATAGCGCATGCCTTCGCTGAACGGAACGATCTTGCGTTCGGGAGACCACAATGAAACTTCAGATCAAGCATCGAACGAGCTACCGTTACGCGCGACCCGTCTGGCTGCTTGCACACCGATTGATGCTGTCGCCCCGAACCGCCCAACAGCTGCGGACCTTGTCTTTCGGGATCGACTGCTCTGCCCGGGGATCGATCGACTGGGCGCAGGACGTCTTCGGCAACACAATAGCCACGGTGACGTTTTCTGAACAAACCTCGGAGTTGACGATCTCCAGTGATGCCGTTGTCGAGCAGACCGCCGATCCGTGGCCTGTTTTCAATATCGACATTTCGGCCCACACCTATCCCTTCACCTATTCAAGCGAAGACAAGACCGACCTTGGCGCATTTGCTGTTGCGACATCTTCCCGTGGCGCGGTGTCGGATTGGGCAGGAGCGTTCGTGCGCAGCCGCCCGACCGACACGCTGTCACTCCTCAAGGATTTGAACGCCGGCATTCTCACAAATGTCACCTACCGTATCCGAGATGAAGAAGGCACGCAGTCGCCCGAACAAACACTGGAACTCGCAAGCGGCTCATGCAGGGACATTGCGGCGCTCTTCATCGAGGCGGTGCGCTGCCTGGGCTTCGGTGCCCGTGCTGTCTCCGGCTATCTCTACGACCCTCAGGCCTCGGTCGATGACGGCGGATCAACGCATGCCTGGGCGGAAGTCTATCTTCCCGGAGCAGGCTGGATCGCGTTTGATCCCACCCACCGACGGGTGGGAGCAGCCTGTCTCATTCCCGTGGCGTTTGCTCGCAACAATGGCCAGATCATGCCTGTGACCGGCGGATATGCTGGAACGCCGGAAGATTTCGTGGAAATGGACGTGTCGGTCAAGGTCATCGAGATACGAGAATAGCGTGGGAGATGGGCGCTCGGCTGCCCTATTCCTTTCAAATCATCGACCCGTTTAAGAGATTTCGAAATTGAAACTATTGCGTATCTGAAATACGCGAAAGTTACATCATGTTTATCTCGTCGGCGAAAACATAGATAAAACGCGTGGCCACCGCCAGGCGCAGGCCGGCAAATTGGTCCATCTCACGCGCGGTATCTACGTCGGCGCGGCCGTCAGCCGAAGCGGACAATCCGCTATGCAAAACGAAACAACTGTTGATCGCTCCTTAGGCATAGCACGCCCTCTGATCGTGTCTTTGAGAAACTTCCAGCCGGCGGACCAATATCCGGTATCAGTCTGGCTAGCGATGCAAAATCCCCTAGTCGGCACGCATTCTTTTCATTTGCTTTGCCGCCTCAAGAGGCGCACGGTCCGAACTTCAGTAAGCCATGTTCAGGGCGCTGCTGTTTTAGGGTCACCATACCCTAGCCCCGACTGAAAGGAGGACGTTATGTCTTCCAACATTTCCCTTCGGTTCCTGACGGCCATGGATCGCAACATTCGTCGGGAAGTGCGCTTCCGCAGGCACCGCTGCTAGGCTTTCGATTTTGAGCCTGGCGGAGCGTTTGAGTACCGGTTGGGCCGCTCGGAAAAGACAATCATCCCTCTCAGCATCGCGCATCATCAATCTGCTATCCGCGGTTTGCCCCGTGGCAATCTGCAGACCGCGCATTAACGCCCTACGTGACTGACTTCTCACCATGGGCGTGTGAATATGCATAAGCAGATTTTGGTTCAACGTGGACACCCGCGCGCTCGGCATGGCTGTAGGTGAGATGGGCCTACCCTTCGCCGTTCCGTGCTTTAGCAGTTTCACACTGCGTTCCCAAGACCTTGGTCGACACCGCCAGCTTGCTCTCTTCCAACCATCAGGAAAGGCTCCAATGTCCAAGACATCAATGCTCTATTTATGGAAGAGCACATCAGTCTATCTTAGCCGGTTTCGATACATCGAATTCCTGATCAAGTCGGCCCCTGCTTTCAGCCTAGCCTTCATCGCTTACGTCGCACTGATCCACCCTCGCTGAACGACGCGCGACTGCTTCAGGCACCGAGCAAGATCTGCCTAACCGATGTTGGTTCTGTTTCGACGCAGACCTCATCTCAACCAAGGAGTTTTTCTATGCCTTCCGATGAAGCAGCACCGATCCGCCGAACAATTCGCATGTTTCCCGCCGAGAAGACTGCCTTTACCGAGATTGCGTTCACTAAGATTGTGGCCACGGAAAAAGGGGGGCAGGATGAGAAATCAGCGTTGCTCAAAGCCCTAAGGATCAGCCGATTGCAGGTGATACATCTCAGCGACAACGAGCAGGGCCAAGACCCGAGCAAATTCCCCCACTAACCGTTCACAAGTGGCTATCGCCCACAAATCTTCGCGGGTGAAAATCCCCGCCGAAAGACTAACTCACTCTCAAAGGAGATACCCATGATCGAATTTAAATCGTCGGACGGTAACGCCGAAAGATCAGCAGAAATCGACCTGCACCTTAAAAAACTGGATGCCGAAATGGCGTCGCCGAATATCAAGGAGATAAGGCACGCTGAACTCAACGCGCTTTATCGCCAGCTAAGCGCCGAAAGAGTCTTGCTTACCTCGGCAATGGGTTCAAAGCATTGACGATTAACCTGGCGCCAGGCCCGCTTAGGTGAGACCAGCCAAATTCCTGCTTTGGGAAAGTGCCGATAGGCGCTCTCCAACATGGCATGACCGACCCTATTGATCTTGCGGGTAAACCGGAAACGCGCCTTGGCCAGGCGGGGTCGAACTTCGCAGCCTTGGCGATATTGCTGGATCGACCTCGACCGACCAAGTGCCGGACGAGAAGCTTTCGACAGTACGGATGGCGAGCAGAAGGGCGCGGACAGATCGCTGATAAAGTTACGCTTGGGACACGGATCGCGGTTATCGGAGTCTTGCGCATAATGGTGCCTCGCAAGATGGAACTCGCCACCGGCCGCTCCCCCGGCGAAAAACGCCCCATCACCGATGCACGGCCGCGAGCGCAATTCCGTCGGCGACTTCCTGGCAGCGATCGGTCAAATTGGCGGTCGCCACACGCAGGTGGCTACTCGGCAGAACCGAGAATTTCGCTCCCGGATGAACCGCGATGCCCCTCGCCGCGAGTGTGACCAGCGCAAATGGTTCCGAGGACACTGGGATCCAGGCGCAAAGACCACCGCCATGGGCGGCCTCGACGCCGCGCTCGGCGAGCGCATTGATGAGTGACAAGGTGACGACCTGCCCTCTCATACCCGGCAGTGAAGACTTCTCACATTTCCTCGAGCACAAACCTGGCGCCTTTCTGCGTCTCGGTAATGGTGTCAACTCGGCGATCCTGCATAGCGCCAAATATGACTTCGCGGACGAAAGTCTGACGGCAGGTGCTGCCATGTGGGCGCGGTTGACCGAACGCTACCTCGACGAATAGGCTGCCTTTCGAAAGCGCATTGCGCTCGCAAAGCTCTCACTCAAGGCGCGACAAATCGAACGACTAAACTAAGCGCTCCTAGCATTATCTGTGGGAAACTCATACAACCACGGCAACAAGTTCGAAGCGGAGGTGGAAAAGCTCGCGCAGGCACTCGCGCTCATCGATGACGGCGATCCTAGGCAGGCGGAAGCCGGCGTCCGTGCCCTCGGGGAGCTACTCGGCTTCACCGCGACAAGGCCCGACAATGACGGAGACACCGGACCCGACGTGTTGTGGCGCGATGACGCGAATCCGCGCCAGTTCGGTTTCGAATTGAAGACGGACAAAAATGATCCGGCGACCTATTTCAAGAAAGACATTTCGCAGGGTCATGACCATCTCGAATGGATGGCGCAGACCTATCCCGGCCACACCATCCTCGGCCTCGCCTTTGTCGGTCCGGCGGGCAAGGCGCATGCCCAGGCCAACCCCTCGGCCGACATGAGCCTGTGTCTGCCATCGGCCCTGGCGGCGCTGCGCGACGAACTGCTGGCGCTGATCGAGGATCTGCGCAAGCACACGCCGATGGAGCGCCTCATCGCGATTGCAAAGGAGACGGAAAAAGATCGCTGGGACATCGAATCCCTGCTGGCGCGTATCGATCCAAAACCCATGAGCAAATGAAACCACGCTGTCCGCCCGCGCTGGTCCGCGACAGGATGTTGCGCGGGGGAAATCGGCATTGCCTTTGAATTTCTCGGGCATCCCGGAAGTAGCGGTAGATTTGTTCGCGGTCGGTCATCATAGCAAATGCCAAGGTCACGCGCCCGCGAAACCCAGCCTTCGATGTATGAGGAAACGCCCGATCATCCGCCAACCGCTTCGCCGCCAGTCTTTGGCTGCCGAGCGGATCGGTCTTTCGATCGAAAGCCATTGCCGAGCGATGGCGGCAGAGCTTGAGATCGAACCCGCCGCGCCGCGCCAATCCATCAGAATTCCGATAAAAAGCGTAAGCCTTGTTGAATTCCTGATCGGCCCGGCCGCCGGCCCCGCGCAGCAGAATTGTGGGCAGCGGCACGCCCGACCGGTCGACTTTGCTACCTCTTCCCGCACGGGCGCTTTATGGCTGCGCCACCGCAACGTGAGCGGAAATTATTGCCGATCGACCGAGGGGTTGACTGAGGCCTAAAGCCAGGGCTCAAAGGTGGCATCCACGGTCGCTCGCGGCGGGAAAACATAGGGAATTATAAGGTTTTTCGCTACGCCATTGAAATCATGTGAGAATCCAGCTTCCCCAGCCAAATCTCCCTAAATTCCCTTGATTCCTTGATTTTCCAGTCGTGCCGTCGACCTGACCGTTGGCCGTGAAGCCCTTCCTGGCGACGTCGTGCGGTCCTTGATGTCGGCCCCATGAACCGCATTCCCAGGCGCACCGCGTCGGATACGCGATCAGATCGCCACAGCGCGTCGCCGTCGGTTCCTCAACCGGTCGCTGTACCCGGCGTCCGCAAGAAACCCCGCGGTTGTTGCAACACCGCGGGGCTCTTTGACGCCTGACCAGGGAGAGTAGGTCAGGCAGCCTTGACTTTACTGGATGTGCGGGCCCATTCGGGCAGCCAGTTGCCGTGGGTGGCGAGCAGGTCGTCGACCAGCGACCAGATCTGGTCGAGGTCGAGTTCGGCCGCCGTGTGCGGGTCCATCATCGCGGCGTGGTAGATGTGCTCGCGATTTTCGGTCATCAGCGCCTGCACCGTCAGTTCCTGGACGTTGATATTGGTGCGGATCAGCGCGGTCAGCTGCGGCGGCAGGTCGCCGATGAAGGTCGGCTGGATGCCGGAGGCATCGACCAGGCAGGGCACTTCGGCGGCGCAGTTGTTCGGCAGCGAGGTGATGCAGCCATTGTTGCGGACATTGCCGTAGATCACCGAGGGTTCGCCGGTCCAGACCGAGTTGATGATCGAGGAAGCATATTCCTTCGACGGCTGAACCTCGATCTTGTCGGCGCTGCGATAGGCCTCCGCCTGGCCCTTCCAGCGCTCGATCTGCTCGATGCAGCGTTTTGGATATTCATCAAGCGGAATGCCGAATTTCTCGATCAGGTCCTCGCGACCCTCCTTGATGAAATAGGGCGTGTATTCGGCAAAATGCTCCGAGCTTTCGGTAACGAAATAGCCAAGACGCGTCAGCATTTCGTAGCGCACCTTGTTCGGGCAGCGCGGGTTCCAGCCGGGCTTCGGCGCCCTGCCCTCGCGATAGGCGCGCAGCAGATCGGGATAGAGGTTGCGGTAGGAACCATCGGCCTGGCGATGCTCGAATTTGAGATAGAAGGCCATGTGGTTGATGCCGGCCGCCCGGTAACGGATTTCCTCGTAGGGAATGTCGAGGTCATGGGCCAGCTCCATCGCCGTGCCCTGCACCGAATGGCAGAGGCCGACCTGGCGAATGGTCGGGTATTTCTCCGATATCGCCCAGGTGTTGATCGCCATCGGGTTGACATATTGCAGCATGATCGCCTCGGGGCAGATGGCGAGCATGTCCTCGCAGATCTTCCAGAGATGCGGCACGGTGCGAAGCCCGCGCATGATGCCGCCGACGCCGAGCGTATCGGCAATCGTCTGGCGCAGCCCGTATTTCTTCGGCACTTCGAAGTCGGTGACGGTGCAGGGTTCATAGCCGCCGATCTGGAAGGCGACGACGACGAAATCGGCGCCGGCAAGCGCCTTGCGTTGGTCGGAATAGGTCTCGGCCTTGGCCTTGACGCCGAGCGTCGAGATCAGCTTGTTGACGACGACGGCGCTTTCTTCCAACCGTTGCGGATTGAGATCCATCAAGGCGATCGTCGCACCCGACAGGGCCGGACGCTGCAACACGTCGCCGACGATGTTCTTCATGAAAACGGTGGAGCCTGCTCCGATGAATGTGATTTTGGGATTTGCTGCCATTATAACCTCCGGCATTCGATAGTCATGCTACCTCGAAAGCGGCTTTGACGAGCCGTTCGGTGTAGGCGGTCTTGGGATGGGATAGTACTTCGTTGACGGGACCCTCTTCGACGATCTTGCCATGCTGCATAACGATGACGCGATGGCAGAGGGCTCTGACGACCTTGAGATCGTGGGAGATGAAGAGGTAGCTCAGGCCGCGCTCGTCCTGCAGCTTGCGCAGCAGTTCGATGATCTGCGCCTGGACGGAAAGGTCGAGTGCGGATGTCGGCTCGTCGAGCAGGATGAACTCCGGCTCGAGCGCGATGGCGCGGGCAATGGCGATACGCTGGCGCTGGCCGCCGGAAAATTCATGCGGGAAACGCGACAGGATATTGCCGGGCATGCCGGCTGAGATCAGTGCCTCGCGCACCCGGTCCTGCCGTTCGGCCCGGGTGGCGCCCAGCCGGTTGACGACGAGGCCTTCCTCGATGATCTGGCCGATCGTCATGCGCGGGTTGAGGGATGAGAACGGGTCCTGGAACACCACCTGCATGCGGGCCCGGAATGGCCGCATCCCGGCCCTGGAAAGCCCGTGGATCGGTTGATGGTCGAAGTGGATCTCGCCGCTGTCGGGCGTGTTCAGCCGCAGGATCGCCTGGCCGAATGTCGTCTTGCCGGAGCCGGATTCGCCGACGAGACCGAGCGTCTCGTGACGGCGCAGCGTCAGGCTCAGGCTGTCGACGGCGACAAGCTCGCGCATCGCCGGCTTGAAGAAGGTGCCGTGGCGCATCATGAAGGAGACGCGCACGCCCTTGGCATCGAGGATGACATCCGATCCCTCCGGCAGCGGATTGGCCTGGCCGCGCGGCTCGGAGGCAAGCAGATGCCTGGTATAGGCGTGCTGCGGATTGGCAAACAGGGCTTCGGTGGTGTTGTGCTCGCGCACTTCGCCATGCTGCATCACATAGACGTAATCCGAAAACTGCCGCACCACGGTCAGGTCGTGGGTGATGAGGATGACGGCCATCCCCATTTCCTTCTGCAGGTTGCGGATCAGGTTGAGGATCTGCGCCTGCACGGTAACGTCGAGCGCCGTCGTCGGCTCGTCGGCGATCAAGACATCCGGATCGTTGGCAAGCGCCATGGCGATCATTACGCGCTGGCGCTGGCCGCCGGAAAGCTGATGCGGATATTGCATCAGCCGCGCGGCCGGATCGGGGATCTGCACATGTTCGAGCAGTTCGAGCGCACGTTTTTGCGCGTCCCGTTTGCTGATCCGGCGATGGACGCGGATCGCCTCGACGATCTGGCTGCCGATCGTATAGATCGGGTTCAGCGAGCTCATGGGCTCCTGGAAGATCATCGAGATGCGGTCGCCGCGCAGCTTGCGGCGGGCCCGCTCGGAAAATGTCAGGATATTGCTGCCGTCATAGGCGACCGTCGATTTCTCCGAAACCACGGCGCGCTTCGACAGCAGCCCCATCACCGTTCGCGCCGTCACCGATTTGCCGGAGCCGGATTCGCCGACGATGGCGATCGTCTCGCCGCGATAGAGTTGGAAGGAGACGTCCTTGACGGCTTCGACCATGCCGTCTTCGACCTTGAAATTCACCGCCACATTGCGGGCGTCGATGATCGGTGTGTCCGAGCGGCCGTCATGGTCATGGCGGACGGATGGGGCGAAGGAATTGACCAGTGCAAGAGCCATATCAATCACCTCAATAAGGATCGACTGCATCGCGCAGTCCATCGCCCAGCGCATTGAAGGCGAAGACGGTGACGAGCACGAAGCCGACGGGGGAGAGAATCCAGGGATAGGAGCCGATGACAGAATAGGTCGCGGTATCCTGCAGCATCAGCCCCCAGGAGATCAGCGGCGGCTTGACGGCAAAGCCGAGGAAGCCGAGGAAGGATTCCAGCAGCACCACGCTCGGTATGGCGAGCGTCACCGCGACGATGACGTGGCTCATCACGTTCGGGAAGATGTGCTGCAGGATGATGCGCCGGTCGGTGGCGCCGACGGCCATCGCCGCCCGGACATAATCGATGCGGGCAAGCGCCAGGGTCTTGCCGCGCACCTCGCGCGACATCTGCGCCCAGCCGAGCGCCGACATCACGACGATGACGAAACCAAGGAAGACATTGGTCGGCGCCGTCACCGGGATCAGCGAGGTCAGCGCCAGATAGAGTGGCAATTGCGGAAAGGCGAGCACCAGCTCGACGAAGCGCTGCAGCCAGACATCGAAGGTGCCGCCGAAATAGCCGGAGACCATGCCGACGGTCGTGCCGATGACGGTGACGATGAAGACGACGGTGAGCGCGATGGTCAGCGAGATGCGCGAGCCGATGATGGCGCGCGACAGCACATCGCGGCCGAACTTGTCGGTGCCGAGGAAATGCACCGGCTCGCCATCGGTCGAGCCGAAGAAGTGGCGGTCAGCCGGGATCAGGCCGAAAAGCTGGTATTCGGCGCCCTTGACGAAGAAGCCGAGCAGCCGCGGATTGTCGTAATCGACGCCGACGATCGGCTGGAAGGTGACCGGGTCGAGCGCATCGGAATCGGCCAGGCCATAGACGCGCGGCTGGAAGACGAAATTGCCGTCCTTGTCGTGAAAGCTCATCATCTGCGGCGGCGCAAAGCCGACATCGGTCGCCTTGGGGTCCATCGGCGCGACGAAATCGGCAAAGACCGCCATGAAGAGCAACAGCCCGACGAGGATAAGCCCGGCCATGCCGGTCCAGGAACGCCGCAGCCGGCGCCAGACCAGGGCGATATAGCTCTCATGGCCACGCGATGGCTTGTTGACCGAAGGTTCGGTCGTTGTCGGCGGTGGCGGCGAGGAGTCGAAAGCCAGCATCTCAGGCTCCTTGAAATTGGCGGACACGCGGGTCGAGCAGCGCCAGCAGCAGGTCGGCAATGATGTTGCCGACGATCAGCGTCGCCGACAGCACCATCATGAAGGTGGCGGTGACATAGACGTCGCCGATCGCCATCGAACCGACGATCGCCGGGCCGACGGTCGGCAGCGCGAAGATGATGGCGGTTTCGATCTCGCCGGTCAGCATGTAGGGCAGCACGACGCCCTGGTACATTACCAATGGATGAAGCGCATTGGGCACCGCATGGCGCATCACCACCGCCGCGCCGGAAAGCCCCTTGGCCTTGGCCGTCTCGACATATTGGGCGTTCAGCGTGTCGAGCAGATTGCCGCGCATCACCCGCATATTGTAGGCGAGCCCGCCGAAGGTGGCGATCGCCACGACCGGCCAGACATGATGGACGAGATCGACGAATTTCGCCCACGACCAAGGCGCTCCGCCATATTGCGGCGAGAAGAAACTGCCGATTTCGGCAACGTTGAATTGGAAGACCAGCAGATAGACGATGATCAGCGCCATCAGGAACCGCGGCACCGTCATGCCGAGGAAGGAAATCGCCGAAAGCGTGCTGTCGATCCAGCTGTATTGCCGCGTCGCCGCCCAGATGCCGAAGCCGATGCCGAGCACCGAAGCGAGGATGTGGCAGACAAGCGCCAGAAGCAGGGTCCGCGGCAGCCGCTCTGCGACGACGTCGGCGACCGGCTTGTTGTAGAACATGCTGTAGCCGAAATCCCCGCGGGTGACGATGCCGCCGATCCAGTTGACGTATTGGACGACCATCGGTTTATCCAAACCGTGTTCGACCCGGTAGGCCTGGGCCTGCTCTTCGGCCTGGGCATAGGATGCGCCGCCCTGGTTGATCAGCTGGGATCTTATATAATCGGCATAGTCACCGGGCGGGGCCTGGATGATCGCGAAAGTCACCACGCTCAGAATGAACAGGACGGGGATCGCGGAAGCTATGCGCACGAGCAGGAATCGTAACATCGGACGGTCCGCTTTTCCTTGCCGCCAGTCGCTCCTTGTCAGCGCGGCCGGCTTGTTGGTCATATCAGGCCGCGCGCCACGCGCGGCCTGAATCTCGCTTCAGCTGGGAGGGAACTAGTTCTTAACAGGGCCCTTGTCGCCAGGCTTGCCGGGCAGCTGTTCTGGGAACAGCTCGTATTTGCCCTGCTTGTCGGCGGCCACCCACAGGCGTTCGCGGATCACCGAATCTTCAGCCCAGTTGAACATGAAGATCGGCGTGCCCTGCGGCACATTCGAGAACCGCTTGTTGATGATCAGGGCGCCAGGATATTCCGTCAGACCCACGGTGTTGACGTGCTCTGTCGAGATCTTCTGGTACTGTTTCATCAGCGCAACGCGGGCATCATTGTCCGGGCTGGTCGTGAACTTGGCGACGACATCGTTCAGTTCCTTTTCGAACGGCATCAGATCGAGCTGATCGTCCTTGCCGGCGCGATGGTGCCAGCTGGTGCGTGGACCGATCGGCGCAAGCTGCTCGGTATTCTGCACCACCGACGACAGTTCCGTCGTGTTGCGCTGGATCAGCCAGTCGAAACGGCCGCCATAATGCGCGTCGTCACGCTTCGGGCCGTCGAGCGCATTGATGACGATCTTCAGACCGAGCTTCTCCATCTGAGCGACGACACCTTCGGCAAGGCTCTTGTCGGTCGTGTACTGATTGTTGATCAGCATGACGATTTCGACATCCTTGCCGCCGAGCGTGCCGGCCGGGAAGTTCACGATGCCGTTGCCATCGGTATCCTTGAGGCCTGCCTTGGCGAGTTCCGCCTTGGCGCCCTTGAGATCAAAGGGATAGTAGACGGTGGAGTTGCGGTCGTAAAAGCTGGTGCCGGAGGAGAGCCCGCCCGCATAGATCGCGGTGAACGGTCCCTTGACCAGCGAGTCGCCGATCGCCTTGCGATCGAGCGCCATGGTGACGGCCTTGCGGAAATCCTCGTTGCGGTTCAGCTCGCGGATCGCCTGGCCGCGTTCGTCCGGGTTGCCCCAGCCGTTGGCGGAGAAGTTCATGCGCAAGTTATAGCCGATGAGGCGCGGACCGAAAGCCAGGCGGGCCGGCGCGGTCTTTTCTGCGGCGCGCTTCAGCGACGCGACGAAGTTTTCCGGCTGCTCGAGGTTGGAGATATCGGCGGCCCCGGCCACGGCCTGAACGTCGCGGTCGGCCCAGGTCGAGAGCTTATAGTGCAGCTCGTTCAGATAGGGCAGCTGATTGCCCTTCTCGTCGACCTTCCAGTAATAGGGGTTGCGGCGCATGACGATGATATCGTCGGAACGATATTCCACCGGCACCCAGGCGCCCATGACCGGTATGTTCATGAACTCCGGCGGGAAGGCGTTCTTGAACTGGTCGTAGGTGTTCTTCGAATATTTCGGATGCTGGGGTTTGAGGATATGCGATGGACCCGGGCAGAAGTTCGGGTAGGACATCGTGTAGAGATATTGCTTCGGGAAGGCTTCCTTGAAGGTCCATTCGACGGTGTAGTCGTCGATCTTCTTCAGTGTCGTGCCGACGCCGAAAGCCTCAGGCGAGGCGCCGCCGCCGAGCGGCGAGACGTTCGGATCGACGACTTCGTCATCCCAGTAGAACATGATGTCGTCGGCGTTGAACGGCGCGCCGTCCGACCATTTGGCGCCTTCGACCAGATGCATGGTCAGCTTGTGGCCGTCTGTGGACCAATCCCAGCTCTTGGCAAGGTTCGGCAACGGCTCGGTGTCCTTGGCTTCCACCTGGAACAGCGGCGCGGTGCGGGTCAGGCACTCGGAGAGACCGATATCGATGCCGCCCCAGCCCTGCGTCTGGCCGGCGCCGTAGTTCCAGCCTTCCGGCCGGCCGCCGATGACGTGGCGCATCGTATCGCCGTAGACACCGATACCATCAGGCATATTGCCTGTCTTGAAGACCATCGGCTCCTTCGGCAGGCGATCCTTGACCGGCGGCAGCTTGCCGGCTGAGACGAAGTTCTTCGTGACCCAGTCGGGCTCGTGATATTCGGGCAGCGCCTTGAACTCCAGGATGGAGTCGCGCGCCACATATTTGATCTTGCCTTCGGCCGGGAAGTCCGCCGGCGCCGGCGGAACGGTGGCCTCGGAGGCGTATGCATTCAGCGCCAGGACTGAGACGCCAAGCGCCAGTCCGGCCAGAATGCCAAGGTTGCGGAATTTCATTATCGTTTCTCCCTCTTGTTCCGGAGCGCGGGGCACGCGGCTCCTTTTCCTCAAACGGCGTGAAAGCGGGCCGGCGGCCCAAGGATTTCCCTCCCGGAAATCCATGGCGACCCCTCTCTCACGAAAATCAGACGGCCTGTTTCAGCGCCGCCTTTTCCGCGCGCAGCTCCTCGATCGAGCGAACGTTGCGGCGTGCGGCACCCGCCCAGTCGCGGGTCTGCACCTTGGATTTCGACAGCCGCTCCTTGGCGGCCGGCACGGCATCGGCATATTGCGGCAGCCAGCGCGCCTGGGCAACGACCATTTCGTCGACCATCTGCCAGACTTCCTCGGGCGTCGACACGGCGCCGACCAGCGGATCGTGCAGCACGGCAAGCTTCAGAAGATCGATGTCGCCGGATATGGCGGCATGCACCGACATGCGCTGGACGTTGATCGAGGCGATGCAGGTGGCCGCACAGGCTTCCGGCAGGGTGACGCCCGAGACCATGTTGATGCCGAAGCGGTCGACGAAGCCCGGCGATTCGATGATCGCATCGGATGGCAGGTTGGTGATGACGCCGTTGTTCTTGACGTTGAAATGGCCGCGATAGACCCGGTTCGTTTCCAGCGCCTCGAGAATGTGGCTGGCATGTTCGTTCGAGCGCTTGGTGGTGTCGAGCGGCTTTGCGGCGGATTCCAGGAATTGCGGGAATTCCGTCTCGAACCAGTTGCGGGTTTCGGTAGAATGGCGGAGATAACCGCCGGTCTCGCCATGGATCCAGTCGGACATGTCGATCCAGCGGGTGATTTCCTCCGGCCGCTTGCGGTACCAGGGCAGGTATTCCGAAAGGTGGCCGTTGCTCTCGGTGGAATAGACGCCGAAACGCTTCAGCACGTCGATGCGCAGTTTCTCCTGCTGCGAAAAGACCGGATGCGCCTCGAAGGCGGCAACCAGCTCGTCCTTGCCGATCCTGCGGCCGTTGAGGCGCAGGTCGATGAACCAGGTCTGGTGGTTGATGCCGGAGCAGACATAGTCGAGCTCACCAAGCGATTTGGCGCCAAGCACCTCGGCAATCTGTTCGGCGCCATGCTGGACGCCGTGGCAGAGGCCGACGGTATCGACCTTGCCGTATTCGATCGCCGCCCAGGTGTTCATCGCCATCGGATTGGCATAGTTGAGGAATTTCGCGCCGGGCTCGGCGACTTCCCTGATGTCCTTGCAGAAGTCGAGAATAACCGGGATGTTGCGCTGGCCGTAGAGAATGCCGCCGGCGCAGATCGTATCGCCGACACATTGATCGATGCCGTATTTCAGCGGGATGCGGATATCGTCGGCATAGGCCTCGAGCCCGCCGACCCGCACGCAGCTGATGATATAACGCGCGCCGGAAAGCGCCTGGCGCCGGTCGGTCGTCGCCGTCACCTTGGTCGGCAATCCGTTCGCTTCGACGATCCGGTCGAGGATCGCCTTGATCATCTCGAGATTATGCTCGCTGAGATCGGTCAACGCGAATTCGACGTCGCGAAACTCGGGAACGCACAATATGTCGGTGAACAGCTTCTTGGTGAAACCGACGCTGCCCGCACCGATGATAGCTATTTTGAAACTCATGATCTTCACCTCGACCCAATCAAATGCTACAGAAAAGATGGTTATGGAGGATCAGCCCGCATGCCGGAACATGGGGTTAAAAAAGCCGAAAAACTGCCTGTTTTCCTCCCGGCCGCTCCATCGGCCGTGGTCTCTTCCCTGTTTGTCGAGCGGGATTATGCCCGAATTCAGCAGGGCCACCAGAGAAGGATTATGCTTTCGGGGGTAATTTTGTGCTGCAGAATTTGATTGCCAACGGACAGTCGATGAGGACGGTTTCGCTGCCCCGCGGCCGGGAGCGATTGCATGCGATGCCGACGAGCTCCGGCTATGAAGTGCGCGAGAACGAGCCCTATGACTGGGATGGCCGAAGGCGCGGCCAGACGCCCTTTACCGTGCTGCAGCACACGATCAGCGGCACCGGCCGGCTGCGCTATCAGAACCGCAATTATCGTCTTCAGGGTGGCGACACACTGCTGGTGCTGGTGCCGCACAATCATCGATACTGGCTGGAGAAGGGCGACCGCTGGGAATACTTCTGGATTTCGATGAATGGCGAGGAAACGCTGCGCATCCACCAAATGGTGCTGTCCACCGCCGGGCCGGTGCTGAAACTGCAGCCTTCGACCATCGATCATCTCGCCGATTGCAGCCTGCGCCTCGTCACCGGTGCGACGTCGCCGGGGGCTGCCTCGGCGATTGCCTATGAAGCGGCGATGGCGCTCTACGACGACGTCTTCGGCTCGCCGGCGTTTGCCGCCGAGCTCAGCCTGATGCAGCCGGTGATCGACCATATCAATGCCAATCTCGAAAAGCCGCTGCCGGTCAGCGACCTCGCCGGCATCGTCGGCCTCAGCCGCGCGCATTTCTCCCGCAGCTTCGCCGAGAGCGAGGGCATGCCGCCGGCCGAATTCGTGCTGCAGCAGCGGCTGCAGCGCGCCGTCAAGCTTCTGACCAAGGCGGACTTTCTGCCGGTCAAGGAAGTCGCCATCATGTGCGGCTTCGAGGATCCGAACTATTTCTCCAAGGTCTTCCGCCGGGTCTACGGCACCAACCCGACGGAATTCCGCACCACCGGCATGTATGCCAGCATCGGCAAGCTGCGATAGCGGCCGCCAGCTAGGCCAATTCCGTCAGGCCCGCACCTCGAACACCATGTTGAACGGCGTTTCCGTCGCACGACGGAAATGCGTGAACCCGGCGTCGAGCGCCACCTTTCGAAGCTTCATTTCGCCTGCCTGCGCGCCAAGCCCCAGCCCCACCTCCTGCGAGAGCGATGCCGGCGTGCAGATCATCGTCGAGGCGCCGTAATAGACGCGGCCGACGGGATTGAGATTGTCCTTGAGATGGTCATGGGCAAAGGGCTCGACGATCAGCCACGTGCCGTTCGGCCCGAGCGTTTCCTTGACGTGCTGGCCGGCGCCGACCGGATCGCCCATGTCGTGAAGGCAGTCGAACATGGCAACCATGTCATAACCGCGCCCGGGAAATTCCGCTGCTCGGGCCTGCTCGAACGTCACACGGTCGGCGACGCCGGCATCCTCGGCGGCGGCCCTGGCCTTTTCGATCGACGGGCCGTGATAATCGAAGCCGGTAAAGCGGGAGGCGGGATAGGCCTGCGCCATCAGGATGGTCGATGCCCCGTGACCGCAACCGACGTCGGCGACGCTGGCGCCGGCCTTGAGCTTTTCTTCCACCCCGGCAAGGGCTGGAATCCATTCGGCGACGAGATGGCTGTTATAGCCTGGACGAAAGAACCGCTCGGTTCCCCTGAACAGACAGGTGCTGTGCTCATGCCAGCCGAGACCCTTGCCGGTGCGGAAGGCGTCGGCGACCTTGGGCTCGTCCATCCACATCGATTGCACGACCTCGAAGGCGCCGACGAAGAAGGCCGGGCTGTTTTCCTCGGCAAAGACCATCGCCTGCTCCGGCGTCAGGCTGAAACGATCGGTTTTTTCGTCATAGCTGACATAGTCCGCTGCTGCCTGGGCGCTGAGCCATTCCCTGACATAGCGCTCCTTCACTCCGGTTTTTGCAGAAAGTTGCTGGACGGTCATCGGCGTTCCGTCGGCCATCGCCTTGAACAGCCCCACCTTGTCGCCCAGCACGACCAAGGCGCCCGACATGGCGGCGCCGACATCGCCGACAAGCCGGCCGACGAGTGCATCGAGTTTCTGCATATCTGGCTCACGCATTGTTTCCTCCCGAGCGCGTGATTAAGGGACTTCAAAATTAGACTTTAATAATATTCCGTCAATCACCTTCCCTTTCAGCGGACGCGCGGCCGTATTAGAGGTCGAAAGTTTCCGGGAGATTTCACCGGAAACGACGTGTCTACCGGAGATCTCAACTTGCGCGAGAAAACGAACTCATGAGGCCCTGCGCGTGTTTCGTCATTGCCTGGTCCGGAATCTCCCCGAGGCAGAAACACACTTTTGATGTAGGGTTATCATTATGTCTCTATCTTCCGCTCAATGCCGCGCCGCCCGCGCCCTCTTGGCCTGGTCGCAGGACGATCTCTCGTCAGCCGCAAACGTCGCCAAGGCGACGATCGCCAATTTCGAGGCCGGCAAACGCTCTCCCTATGACCGAACCCTCCAGGATATGAAGCACGCCCTGGAAGGCGGCGGCGTCGTTTTCATCCCGGAAAACGGTGGAGGAGCCGGCGTTCGCCTTGCAAAACGTGCAAATTCGATCGACACCAACGAGACCGAAACGGTTCAATATGAAGAATATCTCGAAAACGACGCACCGCCTGGTGCGGGTGGCTGAATGATGACAAAGAAGCAGAAGCTCGAACACTCGGAACTGGCCGGAGAATTCACCGATGACGGGATCACCGTGCTCGTCGATATCTTCCGCACATCCGGCAGCAATGAAGACTGGACGATGGAAGTCGTCACGCAGTCGGAAGATCTGATCCGTTGGGACGAGCCATTTGCCACCGACCGGGAAGCGTTTGACGAATTCCTGGCCGTCGTTGCGCGGGACGGCCTTCGATCGTTTCTCGAAGATGACGAGCCGTCTGTCCATTAAGGAAAATTCGTGAAAAGCATCAATGATCTCGTCGCCTCGGCAAAAACCGTCAGCGACCGATACCGGGCCGGACGGATGGAGCGCGAGACCGTGCGCGAATGGGTTCTCGGACTTGGCGCCTATCCATCGCCGCACGGAGACCGTGTGCGCGAAGCGGTGGAATGGTTCCGCCTGCACAATCGCGAGCCTGTTTCCGACGACATCGTGCTCGTGGACATCGACCGGCTCAAAGCAATTTCAGCGCCGTGATCCTCTCCGCTGCATCTACATACAGCGCCAAGCTGATGGAGCTCTGCACGACCGGCATGTATGCCGGCATCGGAAAGTTCGATCGCCCCGAAAAGCGCAGGGCGCCGTCTATTGCCGCATCACGGTTTGACATCGATTGAGTGAACGGCAATGTTGCTTTCAGGCTCCTCGCTCTGCCCGGGCAGACGTCGCGACGGTATGGAATTTTCTTAAGGAATATTCGATGACAGCGACCAAAATTCTCCGACCGGTCATTGTTATAGCGGTTCTTGCAGCTCTCGGCATTCTGCTCTGGTTCGCGACCCGCCCGCCGCCGCTGGTCGTCCAGGGGGAGGTCTCCGCCAACCGCGTCGACATCAGCCCGCGTGTCTCCGGCCGCATCGCCAAACTCATTGTCGACGTCGGCGATAATGTCGAGGCCAGCACGGTGATCGCCGAGCTCGAAAGCCCGGAGCTGACAGCGGCGCTGCACATGGCTCAAGCCGCCCTTGCTGTTTCCGAGGCGGATCTTACCCGCGTCAACAGCACACGCCCTGAGACGATCGATGCTGCGAATGCCGAGCTTGCCGCCGCGACTGCCGATGTCACGCTCTATCAGGAAGAATCTACGCGCCAGGCAAGGCTGATTACCACAGGCGCCTCGACACAGGCGCAGGTCGACCAAACGGCCCGCAATCTCGAAGCGGCGATCCGCAAGCGGGAATCCGCCGAGGCCAATGTGCGGCTGGCCGTTGCCGGCTCCAGCAAAGAGGAGAAGGCGCTTGCCGCCGCGCAGGTGGAGCAGGCGCGCGCCTCGCTCAATCAGCAGCAGGTCAACGTTTCCGAGCTGACCATCCATGCGCCGATCTCCGGTCAGGTGACAACAAGGGTTGCCGAACTCGGCGAGAATTTCAGCGCCGGCGCACCGCTCTTTTCGATCATCGACATCCGGAATCCCTGGTTCACCTTCAATCTGCGCGAAGACCTGCTGAAGGGCCTGAAGATCGACGACGGTTTCCACATCGTCGTACCGGCGATCGGCCCGGACAGGATCGCGGTCAAGGTCACCATGATCAATACGCAGGGGCAATATGCCACCTGGCGGGCGACACGGGCGACCGGCGATTTCGATCTCCGGACATTCGAGGTGCGCGCCGTCCCTGTAAAATCCGTGGACGGCCTGCGCCCCGGCATGAGCGCCATCGCCGCCTGGTCGGAGCGTTGAGATGACGCCGCGCCCGCGCGTGCGCCCAGGTTTCCTCCTCGTCTTCGCACGGGAGTTCAACTGCTTTCGCCGCCGGCCGTTTCTGCTGTTCCTGACGACCGCTCTGCCGTTGCTGCTGATGGGCCTTCTCGCTGCCGTTTTCAGTGCGGGGCTGGCCACCCGCCTGTCGATTGCCGTGCTCGACCAAGACAGTACCGATCTGTCGCGGCGGATCATACGGATGGTCGACGCGACCCAGGACACATCGGTCGCGCTTGCCGTCAGCGACCTCGCCGAAGGGCGCCAGCTCATCCTCTCCGGCGAGGTCCACGGCCTGCTCCTGCTGCCACGCAATCTCGAGCGCGACGTCCTCTCCGCCCGGCGGCCGGAGGTGGTGTTCTTCTACAATACCCAGACGATGACAACGGGAAATCTGGTGCTGCGCGGCATCAATTCCGCCATTCCGAGCGTGGCTGCGGGCATCAGATTGTCGCTGCGCACCGCCCAGGGAGAGCCTGTCGATGCCGCTCAGGCCGCTCTCGCCCCCGTTCCGGTCCAGGTGAACCCGCTCTTCAACCCCAGCCTCAACTATGCTCATTTCCTCCTTGCCGCCCTGATGCCCAGCATACTGCAGGTGGTGATCGTCACGACGATGGCCTATTCGCTCGGACTCGACGTCGAGACCCGCCACCGGCTGCGAATTCTCCGGCGGCTCGGCGGCGGCCTGTGGCCGGCGCTCGCAGGCAAGATCCTGCCCTATACGCTGATCTTTCTTGCGGTGCTCGCCATTGCGGACCTGGTCCTCTTCGGCCTTCTCGACATGCCGCTACGCGGTGATCGCTGGCTGCTGCTGCTGGCTGGCACCCTGTTCATCCTGGCGAACCAGTTCATCGGCGTGCTGCTCGCGCTGCTTCTGCGGCCGATGGCAAGCGCAATCAGCATCGGCTCCCTGTTCGTCGTGCCCGCCTTCGGCTTCATGGGCATCGGTTTCCCGAGGATCGGCATGAACGGCTTTGCCTATCACTACGGCCAGTTGATCCCCGGCACATGGTATCTGATGGCAAGGATCGACCAGACAATCCGCGGCACGCCACTCGATCTGTCGTGGAAGCCGATCCTGGTGTTGCTTTTCTTCGTCATCCTGCTTGCATCCCTCGCAGCGCTCCGGCTGGAAGCGATGAGATCCCGGAACCGGCGTCAGGCATCGGCACTGCGGGAGGCGGCTCGATGATCGGCCTCCTCACCGCCTGCCGAATCGAACTCATGCGCATCCTGTCGCTGCGGCCGGCATTTTCCGTACTCATTCTGGCAGTCTGCATTTACGCGGCCCTCTATCCTCAGCCCTATCGGAACGAGGCCCTGCGCGACGTGCCGATCGCCCTCGTCGATCTCGACGGCACCGACAGCAGCCGCCAGTTCGCCCGCCGCATCGACGCCTCGGCCGACGTCGCCATCGGTGCCGAACTGCCCGACGAGCCAAGCGCCGAGCGCGAGGTCTTCGCCCGTCAGCTCTATGGCATTCTCGTCATCCCGAAATATTTCGAGCGCGATCTCCTGCATGGGCGCCAGTCGCCCGTGGCGCTTTATGCCGATGCCAGTTACTTCCTGATCTATTCGCGCATCGCCGGCGGCGTTTCGGCCGTCGCCAAGACCTTCGGCGTCGAGGTCGAGACCGCGCGGCTGATCGCCGCGCATGTCGATCCCGCCATCGCCGCCGCGGCCTCCGACCCGATGCCGCTGACGACAGTCCCACTCTTCAACCCGCAGGGCGGCTACGCCACCTATCTTCTTCCCGCCGCCTTCGTTCTCATCCTGCAACAGACACTGTTGATCGGGGTCGGCTTGCTTGGAACGCTCAGGGACGAGGGTCCAGCCAGTTCGCCGGCCGGCGCGCTGGCGACCGTGCTCGGCAAACTGCTTGCCTATCTTATCCTGCAGACGGCGGTACTGCCTTTCTATCTGATCGTCCTGCCTTATCTTTACGATATTCCGAGACTCGGGAACCCTCTCGTCATCTTCGTTTTCTCGCTACCCTTCGTGGTCTCCGTCAGCGCGCTTGGCATGGTCGTCGCAGCTTTGTTCCGCAGCCCCCTCACAGTCCAGCTGGTGTTTGCAGCGATCGGCATCCCCTTCCTGTTTCTCGCCGGCTTTTCCTGGCCGACCGAGGCGATGCCGAAGGCGCTGCATTATCTGGCGCTCCTGGTTCCCAGCAGCTCAGCCATCAACGGCATCGTGTCCGTTTCGCAGCTCGGGGCCTCACTCAGCGACGTCCGCACCCCGTTTCTGACGCTCTGGGCGCTGGCGTTATTCTACGGTTGCCTCGCAGTCAGATTGGAGGCCAGGATGCGCCGGTCCTACGAAGCGCGATCTTCCCTCGCGAGTTGATGTCGATGATAGATAATCTCACCTGGTCCGGGGTACTTGCCGATCCTGTCGTACAGGCCGGAACGCTGGCCGTCGTCGGCGCCATCGTCACCCGAGTAGCGCTTCGCCCCTTCCCAAGCTGGAAGCTGGCGGGCCAGGTGTTCTTCTTCGCGGCGCTGAGCGTCCTGCTGCTCTATCACGACATCGTGCCCTACGAAGTCGGGCCGACGCCGGATTCGACCTTCGAACGGGTCTTCATCGCCCTTGCCAAAGTGGTCTGGTGGATCAATGCCGCCTGGGCGCTGATCGCCTTCGTCCGCGTCTTCCTGATCTTCGAGCGCCAGCCGAGAGAGGGGCGCCTCGTCCAGGATCTGGTGATCGGCCTCATCTATCTCGGCGCCATCCTCTCGGTGGTCGCCTATGTCTTCAGCTTTCCCGTCGGCACGCTGATCGCCACGTCCGGCGTGTTTGCCATCATCCTCGGCCTTGCGTTGCAAAGCACGTTGAGCGACGTCTTTTCCGGCATCGCCCTTAATCTCGGCCGGCCTTATACGATCGGCGACTGGATCGTACTGAACGACGGTGTCGAAGGCCGTGTCCTCGAAACCAATTGGCGCTCCACACACCTCCTGAACGGCTCGAACGACCTGGTGGTGCTCCCCAACAGCTTCCTCGCCAAAGTCGGGCTGACCAATCTCAGCAGTCCCGACCGCAGCCATGGGGTGTCGCTGACGGTGCGGGTCGTTCCGACGACCGGACCGTCGGTGATCGCCGAGGTCATGCGCACCGTGCTGCTGAGCAGCGGTTCGATCCTGACCGAACCGAAACCCGGTGTGCAGATCAAATCGCTGAATGCCGATGCGGTGGAGGTGGAGCTTTCCTTCCGCGTCAGGGATATCGGCCAGGCGGGGCCGGCGAAGAACGAGATCTTCGACCTCATCTACCGCCATCTCAAGGCCGCGGGCCTCACTTTGGCGCGGCCGATCGATGCGGCCGGCCCGCCACCCGGCCAGGTGCAGTCAGAGGAGATGGTAAACCCGCACCGGCCGACGCCGCTCAAGCTCCTCGATGCCATCCCGCTGTTTTCCTCGCTGACCGAGGACGAGAAGGAGACGCTCGCAGCCTCGATGACGCGGCGCACCTACAAGAAGGATTCCATCCTCATCGAACAGGGCGATACCGTTGCATCGCTGATGATCGTGCGCAGCGGCGCACTCGTCGCGACACGACAGGAAGGCCGCAAGGAAATCGAACTCGGCCGGCTGGCGCCGGGCGATTATTTCGGAGAAAGCGGACTGCTGATCGGGATCGGCGAGGCGGCGAGCCTGCGCGCGCTCACCTTCGTCGTGGTCTACGAAATCGCTCAAGCGAGCCTGACGCCGCTCCTGCACGATCGGCCCGGCATCGCCGAAGAGCTTGCCGCCACCCTGTCACGCCGCATCGAGACCAGCCAGCACTCCCTGGCGACCGAAGGCGCCACGCTGAACGGCGGCTCGATGAACTCGCTGGTGACGCGAATCCGTCATCTGTTCCAGGTGCCGCCGTAGGCTGTCCGCCAATTGCAAGGGCTCGCCGTATAAGATCGTCGCCAGTCATTGCCTGACCGTTCGATCCGGGCTGACGCAATCACGCCGATACTCGGCGGCGTAGGAGCAATGACGATCGGGAGCCTGAGGCATAATACCCCCGTTGCAGCTTCCATGCGAAGAGGTCTGGGGTTCCGCAGCTTCGGTAAATGTGACACGTTTACGAGGCTGACATGGCTCCTGCATTTCACGCGCGAGGCGTAAGTCAACCGCGGCTAAATTTTAATTCGTCGGATAAGTAGAAGGAACAGCACGTGGCAGCATTTCCGGAAAAGGCAAAGGTCGTCATCATCGGCCTCGGCGGTATCGTCGGCGCCTCTATCGCGCATCATCTCGTCGAGCGCGGATGGGACGATATCGTCGGCATCGATAAGTCGGGCATACCGACCGATATCGGCTCGACAGCCCATGCCTCGGACTTCTGTTACACCACGAGCCACGACTATCTCTCAGTCTGGACCACGCAATATTCGATCGATTTCTACGAGAAGATGGGCCATTACGCCCGCATCGGCGGCCTCGAAGTGGCGCGCACCGGCGACCATGCCTGGATGGAAGAAATCAAGCGCAAGCTGTCCTCGGCCCGCGCTTTCGGCACCCGCGCCCATTATGTCAGCCCTTCCGAGATCAAGGAGAAGTTCCCGCTGATCGAGGAAGATCAGGTGATGGGCGGCCTTTACGATCCGGATGCCGGCCTCGTCATTCCGCGCTCGCAGACCGTTGCCGGCAAGCTGGTCGATGCCGCCGAAAAGGCCGGCAAGCTGCAGGTGTTCGGCAACACGCCGGCGAAGTCGCTGATCGTCGAAGGTGGCCGCATCAAGGGCGTCGTCACCCATCGCGGCACCATCATGGCCGACCACGTCATCGTCTGCGCCGGCCTCTGGGGGCGCCTGATCGCGGAGATGGTCGGCGAAGACCTGCCGGTCATGCCGGTCGACCACCCGCTCACCTTCTTCGGTCCGTATAACGAGTTCGAAGGCACCGGCAAGGAAATCGGCTTCCCGCTGCTGCGCGACCAGGGCAACTCCGCCTATATGCGCGATACCGGCGACCCGGCGACGACCGAGGGCGGTCAGATCGAGTGGGGCTATTACGAAGCCACCAATCCGCGCATGTGCCATCCGCGCGATCTACTCGAAAAACACGAAGCGCGCCTTTCGCCGTCGCAGCGTGACCTCGAGATGGAGCAGATCATCGAGCCGCTCGAGCGCGCCATGGAACTGACGCCGATCCTCGGCGAACTCGGCTATAACGAAGGCCACTCCTTCAACGGCCTGCTGCAAGTTTCCGCCGGCGGCGGCGCATCATGCGGCGAGAGCCAGAAGGTGCGCGGTCTCTGGTATTGCGTTGCCATCTGGGTCAAGGACGGCCCCGGCTATGGCAAGCTGATCGCCGACTGGATGACCGATGGCCGTACTGAAATCGATCACAACAGCATCGACTACGCCCGCTTCTATCCGCATCAGTTGACGGAAGAGTTCATCGAAAGCCGCAGCTACGAAGCCGCCCAGAAAATCTATTTCCCGGCTGTTCACACCCGCGAACCTTATGCATCCGCCCGCAACGCCAAGCGCTCGCCCTTCTACGAGCGCGAAAAGGAGCTTGGCGGTTACTTCATGGAACTTGGCGGCTGGGAGCGTGCGCACGGCTACGCCGCCAACGAGCACCTGCTGGAGAAATACGCCGACCGCGTCCCGGTTCGCGAGAACGAATGGGACAGCCGCCATTTCTGGCGCGTGTCGAATGCCGAGCATCTGGCGATGAGCGAAGATTGCGGCATCGTCAATCTCAGCCATTTCCACATGGTCGATATCGAGGGACCTGACCATGTCGAGCTGATGGAATGGCTGTGCGCCGCCAAGGTCGGCGGCGATGCAACCATCGGCAAGGGCGTTTATACCCACTTCCTCGACGACGAAGGCATGGTGCGCGCTGACTTCACCGTCTTCCGCATGGCCGACCGCTGCCGGCTCGTCAACGGCGCCGATGCCGGCCCGCGCGACCTGCACTATATGAAGCGCGTCGCCGAAGACCGCGGCCTTGACGTGATCATCACCGACGTCTCGGAAAAATTCGTGACGATCGGCATCTGGGGTCCGAATGCGCGCGACACGCTGAAGAGGGTTGTGGCCGATCCGGCCGGGCTCGATCAGGAAAACTTCGCCTTTGCGGCAATCAAGCCGATCGAAATCGCCGGCAAGCCCGTCACCGCCTTCCGCATCTCCTATGTCGGCGAGCAGGGCTGGGAACTGCACATGAAGTACGAAGACGGCCTCGCCGTCTGGGATGCGCTGCGCTCGACCGGTGTGATGGCCTTCGGCGTGGAGACCTATGCAAACTCGCGCCGCATGGAAAAGAGCCTGCGCCTGCAGAACGCCGACCTCCTGACCCAGTACAACCTGATCGAAGCCGATCTCGCCCGTCCGAAGGTCAAGGAAGCCGATTTCTGCGGCAAGGCGAAACATCTGGAATACAAGGCGCGTGAGCACCAGCCGGCCATGCTCTGCACGCTTGTCATGACCGAGAATACCGACAAATCGGGCGTGAAGCGTTATCCCCTCGGCAACCTGCCGGTTGTCGAACCCGCCACGGGAGAGGTTCTGGTCGACGAGCTTGGCCGTCGGTCCTACACGACCTCGATCGCCTACGGCCCGACGGTCGGAAAGAACATTGCTTTGGCCTATTTGCCCTGGTCGCATTGCCAAGTCGGACGCAGGCTGAATGTCGAGTATTTTGCCGAGAGCTATCCGGTGGAGGTTGTCAGCGTCGGATACAAGCCGATCTATGACCCGGAAAATCTGAAGCCACGCACCTAAGCGCTTGTGGCGCCGCAAGCACGCGGCGCCACTCTGCCACTCCGTGCTACCGCCTGTCGCCATTTCCGGCTTCAGCGGTATCATCGGGCGCGCGGCTCGGAATGAACCGTTTCGAGATCAGCCAGCAGCCGAGCGCCCAGAGCGCACCGGCGCACCATCCGGCGAGGACATCCGTCGGGTAATGGACGCCGAGATAGATCCGGCTCAGACCGATGATGACGGCCAGGAAGACGCCGGCAAACATGACGAAAATCCGCGTCGAGGGATAACGCTGCGTCCGGGCCAGCAGCGCCCCGAGCGTCAGATAGGTCACCGCCGAGACCATCGCGTGGCCAGAGGGAAAGCTGAGATCGCTGACCTCGGCGAGATGTGGCACGATGTCGGGGCGCGGCCGCGCAACGAGGATCTTCAAGAGTGTGCTCGCCAGCCAGCCGGTCAGCACCGAGGAGAAGACGAAGATCGCGATCGGCCAGCGCCGGTCGAGCAGAAGATAGACTGTGACGAGGATCGTCATCAGCGAGAGAACAGTGACGCCGCCGAGGCTGGTGATGTCGGCGACGGCATGCGTCATCCAGCCAGGCCCGATCGGCACGCCAAGCTCACCCGGCCGCCTCAGCGCCAGCAGGATCGTTTCATCGAAACGGAAGGTCTCGCCTTCGAGAACCTCGCTCGTCAGCCGCTGCAGCACGAACAGTCCCCCGGCCACTGATGCCAGCATGATCAGCGTCAGCGGCTCATATGCGGTGAGCCTCGCCAAAAATCCGCGTCGTTGAACCTCACTCATGCCTGCCGTCGAGCTCCCTTAACTTCATGTCGATCTACGCCACATCGGCAAGGCCAGCCGCAAAATCAAGACCGTGCGGCATTCGGAGACATTTCGGTGGGCGCCACCACCCCTCGCGGAAGGCTCGGTAGCAAAAGCTCAACCTTCTTTTGCTATGGCTGGAGCCGATTGTCCTGGAGATGGTTTCGGCGATGAAAATTCTGACCTCGATGGTTCTGATGGCGGCCGTCCTGCAGCCGGTCGCCGCCTTGGGCGAGACCGAATGGATGGGCGACGCAAGACAATGGTCGGTCGGCTTTGCCGGCGAGCGCCCTGCCTATTGCCGGCTGCTGTGGAACAGCGAGCTCGGCAAGACCGTGGAATTCCGCCAGAGCGCCACCGAGACCTTCTGGCTGGTCACCAAGGACACCTGGGACATTCCGGCCGGCACCACGACCGAGGTGACGCTGACCGATCGTTCGATGACGAAAGTGGTCGCCGCCGAATTCTTCGACAAGACCACGCTTCGCCTCTGGCCACCGGCCAGCAAAGGAAGCGGCGGACTGAAGAAGATCATCAAGAATTCCTTTGCCGGAACTCCTGACGTGCAGCTGACCTTTGCCGGCGACGAAGGCGACTGGACGCTGCCGCTCTCGCGGGTGGATCAGCTCTACCCCACCTTCGCCCAGTGCCTCAAGCGGCTCGGCGCCGGCGAAAAGGCCAAGCAGGATTCGGCAACCAGCAAGCCGTTCTGACAATCTTCCCGGTTCAGCCGATCGGCGGCGGCACCGTCTCGCGGATCAGGTTGCGCACGGCCTCGATATCGCCGTTGAGCGGCCGTTCGTCGCCATAATGGGAGATACGCTGGCGCACGACTTGGTAAACCAGATCCGTGCCCGCCGCCCGCGGCGCCGTCGCAGTCAGGAAATCATGCGCCTGGGCAGCGGCCATCAGCTCGATCGCCAGGATATATTCGGCATTGTCGATGACCGTGAGCAGCTTGCCGGCGGCAGCTGTCGGATGGGCGAGGAAATCCTCCTGCAGGCCGGAGGTGAGGCCGCCGTCCATGGCCGCGGGGGCGGCAAGCCGGCGGTTGTCGTTGCTGAGTGCGGCTGCGGTATATTGCGCGATCATGAAGCCGGAATGGCTGCCGGCGTCACTCGCCAGAAACGGCGGCAGGCCGCTCACCAGCGGATTGACCAGCCGGTCCATGCGCCGTTCGCTGATCGCGCCGATCTGCGCCAGCGCAATGGCGAGGCTATCGGCCGCCTGCCCGAGCGCCGCGGCGACCGCATGCGCCTCGGAGGAGACGATCGGATGTTCGGGCGTGCCGGAGACGGCGGGATTGTCCGTTACCGAGGCAAGTTCCTGATCGACGATACGGGCGGAATTGTCGAAAACGTCACGGGCGGCGCCATGCGCATGCGGCACCGAACGAAGGCTGAGCGCATCCTGGGTGCGCCCGCCGAAGGCGGCGGCGACAAGGCCGCTGCCGAAAAGCCGGGCCCGCAGCGTCGCGCCCACCTTTTCGATCCCCGCCGACGGGCGCAGCGCCAGCACCGCCTCGTCGAAAGCGGCGATCTGGCAGCCTGCCGCTTCGAGCGTCAGCGCCGCGATCGCATCGGCCCAGTCGAGCAGCCGTTCGGCGCGAGAAAGTGCTGTGGCGGTCAGCCCCGTGGCGCAGGCCGTGCCGTTGACGAGGCTCAAGCCCTCCTTGGCACCGAGCACCAGCGGCTGAAGGCCGATCGCCGCCAGCGCCTCGCGGCCGCTCATGCGCCGGCCGGCAAGCGTGGCGCTGCCTTCGCCGATCAGAACAAGCGCAATATGGGCATTGTGGACGAGATAACCGGCGGAGCCCTTGGACGGCACGTCGGGAATGCAGTCATGCTCCAGCATGGCTGTGAGGTGCTCGACGACATCACGCCGTACGCCGGAATGGCCGTGGGCGAAATTGGCAATCTGAGCGGCGATGATGGCCCGCACTTCGCGACCGCCCAGCAACGGCCCCACGCCGCACGCATGGCTGAGCACGATGCTGCGCGACAAAAGGCTCTGCGAGACCCGATCGACCACCGTATCCGCCAGCGCCCCGACGCCGGTGTTGACGCCGTAGGCACGCATGCCGGTCTCGACGATTGCGGCGACGATGCGGCTTGCCTGCTCGACGCGCGCCCAGGCGGCGGGCGATAGTGCCAGCGCCTCCCCTGCCCCGACGCGGGCAACATCGCACCAGGTCAGCAGGGTCTCGATGGTTTTGGTCATTGACCGCTTCCGAAATGGCCGATGAACTGGCGGAAGGCGGGTGTGGCGCCGCCGGTGAACATGTCGTCCGGCTTGCCGCTGCTTTCGATCAGCCCTTCGCGCATGAAGACGACGCGGTTGGAAACATTGCGGGCAAAGCTCATCTCATGGGTGACGACGAGCATGGTCATGCCTTCCTCGGCAAGCGCGCGCATGACGCGCAGCACCTCGCCGACGAGTTCCGGATCAAGGGCCGAGGTCGGCTCGTCGAAGAGCATCACCTTCGGCTTCATCGCCAGCGCGCGGGCGATCGCGGCGCGCTGCTGCTGGCCGCCGGAGAGATGGGCGGGATAGGCATGGCGCTTGTCTGCGATGCCGACCTTTTCGAGCAGCGCTTCGGCCTCGGCGATGCAGTCGGCACGTGGTCGTTTGAGCACATGGATCGGCCCTTCAATGACGTTCTGCAGGATCGTCATATGGGACCAGAGATTGAAGGACTGGAACACCATACCGAGTTCGGAGCGGATGTGGTCCACCTGCTTCTGGCTCGCCGGTTTGCTGCGCCCGTTTTTGTGCACCATCTCGATGTGCTCGCCATCGACCCAGATCTCGCCATCGCTTGCGGTTTCGAGCATGTTGATGCAGCGCAGAAAGGTCGATTTGCCGGAGCCTGAGGCGCCGAGCAGCGAAATCACATCGCCGTCCTCAGCATTGAGGGAAATGCCGCGCAGCACCTCGTGCGTGCCGAAGCTCTTGCGGATATTGCGGACCGAAAGTCGGGTGACGCCTGGCATGGTTGCTCCAATCGGTTCAAAGACCGCTTACGCTTTCAGCGCCTGCGGGGCCGCGCGGCGGTGTCGGGACAGCGAATATTCGAGCAGGGCCATGCCCTGCAGGATGATGAAGTTCAAAACGAGATAGATGATCGCCGCGCAGAGAAAGACCTCCATCGTCCGGTAGGTCTGCGAGATCAGCCGCTGGGCCACACCGGTGACCTCCCAGACGGTGACGAGGCTTGCGAGCGCCGTCGACTTCATCATCAGCACGATCTCGGTGGAATAGGCCGGCAGCGCATGGCGGAAGGCAATCGGCGCCAGGATGCGGCGCACCAGCAGGGGGCCGGACATGCCGATCGAGCGGGCCGCCTCGATCTCCTTCGGCGAAACGGCGCGGATGCCGCCGCGAAAAATCTCCGCCGTGTAGCCGGCGGTGCAGAGCGCCAGCGACAGCACGGCGCAGACCATCGGCTCGCGCAGGAACGGCCACAGGAAGGAATAGCGGATGACGCCGAACTGGCCGAGGCCGTAAAACACCAGGAACATCTGGATCAGCAGCGGCGAGCCGCGGAAGATGAAGATATAACCCTTGGCGAACCCCGAAAGCAGCGGGTTGCCGCTGACCCGCATCGAGACGATGACGAGCGCCAGCAGGCCGCCAAAGAAGATCGACAGCGAAAACAGGATCAGCGTCGTCGGCACCGCCTTGAGCAGGGTGACCATGGTCGAAGCTAGAAAGGTGAAATCCATCATCGCCTCCTTACGTCTGGCCCATGGCGGCTGCCGGCATGCTGCGGTTGGCGCGGCGTTCCGCACCGTTGAAGATCCGGTCGGAAAGGCTGGTCAGGATCAGATAGAGGCAGCCGCCGGCGATGAAGAACAGGAAATATTGCCGGGTCGAGCCCGCCGCGACCTGGCTGGTGCGCATCAGTTCGGCAAGGCCGGTGACGGAAATCAGTGCGGAATCCTTGAGGCTGAGCTGCCAGACATTGCCGAGGCCGGGAATGGCGAGGCGAAACACCTGCGGCATGATGATACGGCGCAGCCGCATGCCGCGATGCATGCCGATTGCCGAGGCCGCCTCAAGTTCGCCTTTGGAAATGGCGTGGAAAGCGCCGCGAAACACCTCCGCCTGATAGGAGCCGGAGATGATGCCGACGGCAAGCGCGCCAGCGATGAAGGAGGGCAGGCCGAGGAAACCCTCGTAACCCATCGCCTTGCCGATCGAGGTGACGGCCGAGGAGCCGCCGAAATAGATGAGATAGATGATCAGCAGCTCGGGCACGCCGCGAAACACGGTCGTATAGATGTTGCCGAGGGTGACGAGGGCAAGATTGCTGGAGAGTTTCGCCGCCGCGACGATTGCGCCCAGTACCGCGCCGATTGCCAGCGCCGTCGCCGTGACAGCCAGCGTCATCAAGGTAGCGGCAATGAGCAACGCGCCCCATCCGGTCGAGCCGAAGCCGAGCAGTTCCAAGCTTGCCATAGCGTCCGTTCCCCGTCCGTGGCAGTGTTTTGCGGATTGACAATAGCATGCTGTCTCCGGCGATAAAGCCGGAGACAGGCGTTTGCGGCCGCAAGGCCGAAACGCTTATTGCTGCGGGCTGACGTCGACCTTGAACCACTTCATCGAGAGGTTCTTGACGGTGCCGTCGGCGAGCGCGGACTTGATCGCCTCGCTGAACTTGTCGCGTAGGTCGGTGTCAGCCTTGCGGACGCCGAGGCCTTCGCCCTCGCCCCAGATCGAACCGACGATCTCCGGACCGGTGAAGTCGAGTGCGCCATTGGCGCTCTGGAAGGCGTTGGCGAAATAGACGGCGTCGTCAAAGCCGAGGTCGATGCGGCCGTTCTGCAGGTCGAGATCACGGTCGGCGCCGGTCTTGTATTCGCGGATCTCGGCAATGTCGCCGAAATTGTCATAGACGAACTTGGCGTAGACGGTCGCCGCCTGAATGCCGATCGTCTTGCCCTTGAAAGCGGCCTTCAGCGCATCGATCTCCTTCACGCCAGTCTGGCCGGGCGTCATCTTGATCGTGGCGCCGGTGCCGGCAGCCTTGGCCAGCGGGCTGTCCTTGGCGGTGGCGAATGCGGCAGGTGTGGCAGCATAGGGAATGGTGAAGTCGATGACCTGCTTGCGCTCTTCGGTGATCGACAGCGCATCCATGATGACGTCGAACTTACCGGCATTGAGCGCCGGGATCATACCGTCCCAGTCGGAAGCGACCAGCGTGCATTCGATCTTGGCGCGTTCGCAGAGCACTTTGGCAAGCTCCGGCTCGAAGCCCCCGAGCGTGCCGTCGGCATTGGTGAGGTTCCACGGCGCATAGGCGCCTTCAAGCGTGATGGTCGCCTTCGTCCAGTCCTTGGAAAAGGCGGGCGCAGCGAAGGCGGAAAAAGCCGCCACGCCGCAAAATAGGATTGCGCTGAATTTCATTGATGAATTCTCCTCTGGAGTTGAAACAGACCTTGCGGCACCACGGCCGATCTTCGTCGGCTTGCCCTTTCCTGTCCTTTTAATGTTTCGGACCGATTGGGAGGTTGTATATGGTACCATATGAGATATTTTGTGATATGCAAGAGGAAAGTCGATTTAGGTGGCGAATTCCATTCGTGCAAAAGGAATAGGCAATGAAGCGTTCCGGCGAGATGAAGCGCGAGTTGGCGGAAAATGATAGCACGCCGCTTTATGCCGGCGTCAAGCAGGTGATCCTCGACCGCATCCACAGCGGCGAATGGCCGCCGAAATACCGGGTGCCATCGGAAAACGAGCTGGTGGTCGAGCTCGGCGTCAGCAAGATGACCGCCAACCGGGCGCTGCGCGAACTTGCCAATGAAGGCGAACTCGTCCGCATCCAGGGGGTCGGTTCCTTCGTCGCCGAGCGCAAGGGCTATTCGGCGCTGTTCGAGGTGCGCAACATCGCCGAGGAAATCGCCGAACGCGGCCATGTCCACGAGGCTTCGGTCATCGTTCTCGCCCAGGAAACAGCCTCTCCGGAGATCGCCGACGCATTGGAGCTTGCGATCGGCGCGGCGGTCTTCCACTCGCTGATCGTCCACAGCGAAAACGGCGTTCCGGTGCAGATCGAGGACCGTTTCGTCCATCCGGAGGCTGCTCCCGAATATCTCGGCCAGGATTTCACGACGCTGACGCCGAATGCCTATCTGACCGCCGCAGCCCCGCTTAGCGGCTCCGAGCACGTCGTCGAGGCGGCGATGCCGCAGGCCTGGGAATGCAAGCTCCTGACCATCCTGAAGACCGAACCGTGCTTGACGATCCGTCGACGCACATGGTCGGCAAAGCAGGTGGTGTCGACCGCCCGCCTTGTCTATCCGGGCTATCGCTACCGGCTCGAAGCGCGCAGCGGCAAGATGTTCGAGGAATGAGAACACTCGCCATGTTGTATATGGAACATGGAATTACTGTGATGCCGGGGTGAAACGCGCCACCAGCGCGTGACGATCGCCCGGATAGGTGAAGCGCACATGCGTCACCGGGCCGGCGCCGCTCCAGGTGCGGCGTTCGACGACGAGACAGGCGGTATTGCGCGCGATGTCGAGGACCGCGGCCACTTCGGCATTGGCCGAGACGGCGTGGATCCGGTGTTCGGCCGTGCTCCACGGCACCTGGTTGAGCAACCAGGGCCCCGGCGCCATCATCAGGAAATCGGCATCGGCGGCTTCCGGTACGGTCGCCAGACTGATCAACCGCTCCTCCAGGCAGAAGGGCCGCGCGCCGGCATTGTGGATGCAGACCACCTCGACGACCGAAGAGGCGACCGGCAGTTCCAGCCGGCGGCTGTCTTCCACCTTCGCCTTGCGGCTGGTCTTCTTCGAAACCGCATAGGAATAGGGCAGGTTCAGCGACTGCACCTCGGCCTTGATGTCGTGGATTTCGAGGACGGCCGATTGCGCCTGCGGCTGGGTGACGAAGCTGCCGGATTTCTTGCGGCGCTCGATGAGACCGGCCTTGGCGAGCTGAGTCAGCACCTTGTTCACCGTCATCCGCGAGACGTCATATTGGGTGGCGAGATCCACTTCGAAGGGAATGCGATGCCCCGGCGGCCATTCGCCCGAGACGATACGGCCCTCGATGTCGCCAAGGATGCGCTGATGCAAGGTGGGATCCCTGCTTTGATTCATCGCCACGTTCCGATTGATCCCCCGCTCTAATTCGAATGCTTGCTCATGAAAAGCGCTTTTTCAGGCAGCCAGCAATTCACCCATCGCGGCCAGGAAACGCCGGTCGATGGCGTCACGTTTGAGATGGCGCCCGCCCTCCACCTGCTTGCGGCCGCGCGCCCAGACGCAATCGACGGAAATACCGCCGGCAAACAGCCAGTGATCGAGAATCTGGTCGCCGGAGAGATAGGAAACGGCCGCAGTATCGAGCGAAACGAGATCGGCGTGATGGCCTTCAACAAGACCTGCGGGCGCCTTCAAAGCGGCACCGCCGCCGGCAAGCGCCTGGGTGAACAGGCAAAGTGCCGTCGATCCGCCGGGTGCTGCAACGACATTGCGGGCGCGCAGAGCCAGGCGCTGCGAATATTCGAGCTGGCGCAGTTCTTCCGGCACCGAGATCAGCACATTGGAATCCGAACCGATGCCGTAACGCCCGCCCTCTTCGAGGAAGAGTGGCGCGGCAAAGGCGCCGTCGCCGAGATTGGCTTCGGTGATCGGGCAGAGGCCGGCAATCGCCCTGCTTTTCGCCATCCGCCGCGTTTCGTCGTCGGTCATGTGCGTCGCGTGGATCAAGCACCAGCGCTCATCCACAGGCGCATGATCGAGCAGCCATTCCACCGGCCGCGCGCCCGACCAGGCGATGCAATCCTCGACCTCCTTGACCTGCTCGGCGACATGGATATGGATGGGGCCGTCGCCCGCCATCGGCACAAGCTTCGCCAATTCCTCAGGCGTTGCGGCGCGCAGGCTGTGCGGCGCCAGCCCGAGTTCCGCGCCGTCGAGCCGGCTGGTTACCGCCCGGCATCCCTCCATCAGCCTTTCGAAGCTTTCCAGCGAATTGATGAAACGCCGCTGGCCGTCGATCGGCTGAGCGCCGCCGAAGCCGGAATGAGCGTAGAAGACCGGCAGCAAGGTCAGGCCGAGGCCGGTCTCTTCGCTGGCAGCACCAATGCGTTCGGCAAGCTCGGCGATATTGGCGTAAATGCCGCCATCCCTGTCATGGTGGAGATAATGGAATTCGCCGACCCGGGAAAAGCCCGCCTCCAGCATTTCCGCATAGAGCTTGGCGGCGACCGCCTCGACATGTTCAGGGGTCATTGCCAGCGCGAACTTGTACATGACGGTGCGCCAGCTCCAAAAGCTGTCATTGGCCGGGCCGCGTACCTCGGCAAGGCCGGCCATCGCCCGCTGGAAGGCATGGCTGTGCAGATTTCCCATGGCCGGAACGATAAGAGCGTGGCGTTCATCGCCGGGCTGAGGCGAAACCCCGATCTCGACCCGGGCAATGCGACCGGCTTCGAGCGTCAGCCGCACGTCCTTCTGCCAGCCTTTCGGCGTCAGTGCCGTGCCTGCGTGAAGTGTGGTCATGGCCGTCCCTCTCCTCTTACCGCGCCGCTGCTCTTTCTTTTCCAGAAAAGCGCGCAAAATTTCTCTTGTCACCTGCTTATTATGTATATACATGTTTCGACATAAGGAAAGGCGCAAAGCTGATGACCGGGAACAATTTTTCAGAGGAAGCCTCATCCCCAGACGTCCGGCCAGTGCTGTGGCGCAATGCGCGCCTGGCCACGCTTGCGCCTGAAAAGGACGGGCTCGGTATCGTCGAAAAGGGCGCCGTGCTCACCGAAAACGGCCGCATCACCTTTGCCGGTGCCGAAAGCGAGTTGCCGGCTTCCGCCATCGAACGCTCCGACATCGTCGATCTCGAAGGCCGCTGGGTCACGCCCGGCCTCGTAGACTGCCACACCCATATCGTCCACGGCGGCAACCGAGCCCGCGAGTTCGAGATGCGCCTTCAAGGCGCCACCTATGAGGAAATTGCGCGTGCCGGCGGTGGCATCGTCTCCTCGGTCAAAGCGACCAATGCGCTGTCGGTCGAGGAACTCGTCAGCGCGGCGCTGCCGCGGCTCGATACGCTGCTTGCCGAAGGCGTGACGACGATCGAGATCAAATCCGGCTACGGGCTGAACCGGACCGGCGAAGTGAAGATGTTGCAGAGCGCCCGTCTGCTCGGCCATCTGAGACCGGTCCGCGTCGCCACCAGCTATCTCGGCGCCCATGCGACGCCGGTGGAATACAAGGGCCGCAACGGCGATTATCTCGATGATGTCGTGCTGCCCGGCCTCGACGACATGTATAATCTCGGCCTTGCCGATGCGGTCGACGGCTTCTGCGAGGGCATTGCCTTTTCCAGAGCCGAGATCGCCCGCGTCTTCGACAAGGCGAAGGCGCTTGGCCTGCCGGTCAAGCTGCATGCCGAGCAACTTTCCAATCTCGGCGGCGCCCGGCTCGCCGCGTCATATGGCGCGCTTTCGGCCGATCATCTGGAATATCTCGACGAAGAAGGTGTTGCCGCGATGGCCGCTGCCGGCACCGTGGCCGTGCTTCTGCCCGGCGCCTTCTACGCCATCCACGAGAAGCAGAAGCCACCGGTGGAGGCGCTACGCCAGGCCGGCGTGCCGATTGCGATTGCCACCGATTGCAATCCCGGCACCTCGCCGCTCACCTCGATGCTGCTGACCATGAACATGTCGGCGACGCTTTTCGGCCTCACCGTCGAAGAATGCATCGCCGGCGCCACTCGCGAAGGTGCGCGCGCGCTCGGCCTCATCGGCGAGACCGGAACGCTCGAGCCCGGCAAATCAGCCGATTTTGCCGTCTGGAATATTGAGAGCCTCGCCGAGCTCGTCTACCGCATCGGCTTCAACCCGCTTCACACACGCGTCTTCAAGGGCGAAAGGAACGGTCGATGACCATCACGCTCCACCCGGGCTCCGTCTCCCTCAGGGATTTGGAAATCATCTATTGGACCGGCGAGCCGGCAAGGCTCGATCCCGCCTTCGATGCCGGCATCGCCAAGGCCGCCGCCCGGATCGCCGAGATCGCCGCCGGCAATGCGCCGGTCTACGGCATCAATACCGGCTTCGGCAAACTCGCCTCGATCAAGATCGACAGCGCCGACGTCGCAACCTTGCAGCGCAATCTCATCCTGTCGCATTGCTGTGGCGTCGGCGCGCCGCTGCCTGAAAATATCGTCCGGTTGATCATGGCGCTGAAACTGGTCTCGCTCGGGCGCGGCGCCTCCGGCGTACGGCTGGAGCTGGTGCGGCTGATCGAGGGCATGCTGGAAAAGGGCGTCATTCCGCTGATCCCGGAAAAAGGCTCGGTCGGCGCCTCCGGCGATCTTGCACCGCTCGCCCATATGGCCGCGGTGATGATGGGCGAAGCCGAAGCCTTCTTCGCCGGCGAACGTCTTTCGGGCGCTGAAGCCCTCGAAAGGGCAGGTCTCAAACCGGTGGTGCTCGCCGCCAAGGAGGGCCTGGCGCTGATCAACGGCACCCAGACCTCGACGGCCTTGGCGCTTGCCGGTCTCTTCCGCGCCCACCGCGCCGCGCAGTCGGCGCTGATCACCGGCGCCATGTCGACCGACGCCGCCATGGGCTCTTCGGCGCCCTTCCATCCGGATATTCACACCTTGCGCGGCCACAAGGGCCAGATCGACACGGCATCAGCACTTCGCGCCCTGCTCGAACAATCCGTCATCCGCCAGAGCCATATCGAGGGCGACGAGCGTGTGCAGGATCCCTATTGCATCCGCTGCCAACCCCAGGTCGATGGCGCCTGCCTTGACCTGCTGCGCTCGGTTGCCCGCACGCTGGAGATCGAGGCCAATGCGGTCACAGACAATCCGCTGGTGCTGTCGGACAATTCCGTCGTCTCCGGCGGCAATTTCCACGCCGAACCCGTCGCCTTTGCCGCCGACCAGATCGCGCTTGCCGTCTGCGAGATCGGCGCGATTTCGCAGCGCCGCATCGCCCTGCTGGTCGATCCCACCCTTTCCTACGGCCTGCCGGCCTTCCTCGCCAAGAAGCCGGGCCTGAATTCCGGCCTGATGATCGCCGAGGTCACCTCGGCGGCGCTGATGTCGGAGAACAAGCAGATGTCGCATCCGGCCTCGGTCGATTCGACCCCGACCTCAGCCAACCAGGAAGACCATGTCTCGATGGCCTGCCACGGCGCCCGCCGCCTGCTCGGGATGACCGAGAACCTGTTCGCCATCATCGGCATCGAGGCGCTGACCGCCGCCCAAGGCGTCGAACTGCGCGCGCCGCTGTCGACAAGCCCGGAACTCGCCAAGGCGATCACCGCGATCCGCAGCAAGGTTCCGACCCTCGATACCGACCGCTACATGGCCAACGACCTCGCCGCCGCCGCCGAGCTGGTGGCGACCGGCGCACTGAACGCCTCGGTTTCATCTGGCATCTTGCCGGTTTTGGAGGGTTGAGATGACCGCACCATACGAAATCCGTCAGGGCACCTCCCCCATAATCCTCGCCTTTCCCCACACCGGCACCGACGTGCCGGCGGAGATTGCCGACCGTCTCAACGACAATGGCAGGATTCTGGCCGATACCGACTGGCACATCCACCAGCTCTATGACGGCCTGCTCGACAATGTCACGACCGTGCGCGCCACCTTCCACCGCTACGTGATCGACGCCAACCGCGATCCGCAGGGCGTCAGCCTTTATCCCGGCCAGAACACCACCGGCCTCATCCCGGAAACGGACTTCGACGGTCAGCCGATCTGGAAGGATGGGCAGGCGCCTGACGAAGCCGATATCGCGGCGCGGCTGCGGGATTTTCATGCGCCCTATCACGCGGCACTTGCCGCCGAGATCGAGCGCGTCAGGGCAAGCCATGGCGTGGCGATCCTTTACGACTGCCACTCGATCCGCTCTCACATTCCCTTCCTGTTCGAAGGCAAGCTGCCGGATTTCAATATCGGCACCGATATGGGCAAAACCTGCGACGGCGCCATCGAGCAAGCGACGCTGACCGTCGTCGAAGCCGCAGAAGGTTATGACAGCGTGCTCAACGGTCGCTTCAAGGGTGGCTGGACGACCCGCCATTACGGCCGGCCCGAGACCGGCGTGCACGCGATCCAGATGGAGCTTGCGCAGTCGACGCATCTGCAGACCGAGACACCGCCCTTTGCCTACGACACCGCGAGGGCAGACCGACTTCGCGTCCATCTCAAAAACATTCTGGTGCGCATCGAACAAATTGCGCCAGACCTGAAACGATAACGATCACTCGACAGGGGAACCGCCATGACCAACCCACGCCACAATATCCGCGAAATCCGCGCGCCCCGCGGCAATGATCTCAATGCCAAGAGCTGGATGACCGAAGCGCCGCTGCGCATGTTGATGAACAATCTTGATCCTGATGTCGCCGAGAACCCGAACGAACTCGTCGTTTACGGCGGCATCGGCCGCGCCACCCGCACCTGGGAGGATTTCGACCGCATCGTCGCGACGCTGAAGACGCTGACCGAAGAAGAAACGCTGCTCGTCCAATCCGGCAAGCCGGTCGGCGTCTTCCGCACCCACAAGGATGCGCCGCGGGTGCTGATCGCCAATTCCAACCTGGTGCCGCATTGGGCGACCTGGGACCATTTCAATGAGCTGGATAAGAAAGGCCTTGCCATGTACGGCCAGATGACGGCCGGCTCGTGGATCTATATCGGCACGCAGGGCATCGTCCAGGGCACCTACGAGACCTTCGTCGAGGCCGGCCGTCAGCATTATGGCGGCAATCTCAAGGGCAAATGGATCCTGACCGGCGGCCTCGGCGGCATGGGCGGCGCCCAGCCGCTCGCCGCGGTGATGGCCGGCGCCTGCTGCCTCGCCATCGAATGCAATCCAGACTCGATCGATTTCCGGCTGCGCACCCGCTATGTCGACGCCAAGGCCGAGACGCTCGACGAAGCGCTCGAGATGATCGACCGCTGGACCAAGGCCGGTGAAGCCAAATCCGTCGGCCTGCTCGGCAATGCCGCCGAAATCCTGCCGGAAATGGTCCGCCGCGGCATCCGCCCCGACATGGTCACCGACCAGACCTCGGCGCACGACCCGATCAACGGCTACCTGCCGAAGGGCTGGACGATGGCCGAGTGGAAGGCCAAGCGCGAAAGCGATCCGAAAGCAGTGGAAAAAGCGGCGCGCGCCTCGATGCGCGAGCATGTCGAAGCGATGATCGCCTTCTGGAATGCCGGTATTCCGACGCTCGATTACGGCAACAATATCCGCCAGGTCGCCAAGGACGAAGGCCTCGAAAACGCCTTCGCCTTCCCCGGCTTCGTGCCGGCCTATATCCGCCCGCTGTTTTGCCGCGGCATCGGCCCCTTCCGCTGGGCAGCCCTTTCCGGCGACCCGGAGGATATCTACAAGACCGATGCCAAGGTGAAAGAATTGCTGCCCGACAACAAGCACCTGCACAATTGGCTGGATATGGCCAGGGAGCGCATCGCCTTCCAGGGCCTGCCGGCGCGCATCTGCTGGGTAGGCCTCGGCGACCGCCACAAGCTTGGCCTCGCCTTCAACGAGATGGTGAGATCAGGCGAACTCTCCGCCCCGATCGTCATCGGCCGCGACCACCTGGATTCGGGTTCCGTCGCCTCGCCGAACCGGGAGACGGAGGCCATGAAGGACGGCTCCGACGCCGTTTCCGACTGGCCGCTACTCAACGCCCTGCTCAACACGGCGTCGGGCGCCACCTGGGTGTCGCTGCACCACGGCGGCGGCGTCGGCATGGGCTTCTCGCAGCATTCCGGCATGGTCATCTGCGCCGATGGTACGGACGACGCGGCAAGGCGGCTGGAGCGCGTGCTCTGGAACGACCCGGCGACCGGCGTCATGCGCCACGCCGATGCCGGCTATGACATCGCTCTCGACTGCGCCAGGGAAAAGGGCCTGCGCCTGCCCGGCATTCTCGGGAACTGAGCCCGGTGAGGATCCTGCGCGCCGGCGATCACAAGCGCATGCCGTGGAAGAACGGCGGCGGCGAAACGGTGGAGATCGCCGTTTCGCCCGAAGATGCTGGCCTTGGCGGTTTCGACTGGCGCGTCAGCATGGCGACCGTCGCGACAGACGGCCCGTTTTCGATCTTTCCCGGCATCGACCGCACGCTGGCGATCCTCGACGGCAACGGCATGGTGCTCGATATCGAAGGCCGGACGCCGGCGCTACTGACGACGGCAGACGATCCGCTTGCCTTCCCGGCCGATATCCCCGTCGCCGCCAGGCTCGAGGACGGCGCCATCACCGATCTCAACGTCATGACCCGCCGCAACGGGTTTACCCATACGCTGATCCGGCTCGACATCGCTGGCGGCAAGACCCTGCCGCTGCCGTCGTCGACATGCCTGCTGCTCTGCCATCGCGGCACGCTGTCATTCCGGCGGGACGGCGAGACCGGCGCGCTTGCGGCCGGCGATGCGCTGCTGATCAACGACGCGGTCGGGACCGCGTTGGAAATCGACGGCGAAGCCAAATGTTATCTTGCCATGATCGCCACACGCTGATCTTAGCCCAAGATTTTGAAGCAATTGGACAATCCTCGATTTTTCGACACATCCGCATCGACCATTCCAATCTCAGGCCATGGACGTCTTTCCTGCTTTCGGTCTAAACTTCGCCCTTCTGATGCAGAAGAAGACCTAGACCGCCCACGACGTGCTGGGTGGCAAGGGAGCAGGCGTGACGGATCCATACGATATTCTCGGCGTTGAACGCGATGCGAACGAAGCGCAGCTGAAGGCTGCCTATCGGCGCCTGGCGAAGGTCGCCCACCCCGATTCGGGTGGTGATTCGCAAGCCTTCGATAATCTGCAGAAAGCCTATGGGCTGCTTCTCGATCCGGTCCGCCGCAAAGTGTACGACGATACCGGCTACGACGTCGAATTCGCCGATGCCGCCGAGCTGCAGGCGCTTGTGATGATCGAGAAGCTGGTCACCGACGCGGTGCTCGACGAGCGCGCGCCTGGGAGCTTCGATCCCGTCGCGGTCATGCAGGACAGTCTCTCCGAAGAGCTGCGCAAGGCGCGGTTCAGCAAGAGCGAGCTGGAGCGCCATGCCTCGCGCATCGGACTGCATCTGGAGCGGCTCGGCAAACACTCCGGCCGCGATGTGCTCGCCCACATGTTCCGCGCCCGCATCGAGGCGATCTCCAAGGCGGTGGCGGAAACCGAGGCGAAGATCAAGGCGACGGAACGCGCCGCCGACATGCTCACCGGCTATATCTACGACATCGACCCGCCGCCGCTGCCGGAAGCTGCGGTCGCCAACCTCGAATGGGCCGAGGCGTCGAGAAACCGCTCCACCGGCTGAGGGCCTGGGACGCCTGCCCTAATAAGACAGCTTCGGATACCAGTCCGGCGCCCGGCCTTCGGGCGTGCAATCGAGCACGGTCCAGAGCGGCATCAGGTCGGGCGCGCCGCGCGGATCTTCGCCCGGATCGGCGGTCACCCCGCCCATCTCCCCGCTCCAGAAATGGCGGATGCTGCCGTCGCGCCGGGTGAAGACGTTGAAGGCGGCGTCATCGCCCCCGCCTCTGCCGATGGCGTGATAGTCGCGGCTGTAATCTCCCGTCGGGTCGGAATAGAGCGGCAGATGGTGCCAGCCGCGTTCCGTCTTGAAGGCAAGCAGCTTGCCGATCGGCGACAGCGCGACGACCGCCAGCGCAGCGCGCTGCTGGATGTCAGGCACCTCGCCGTCCCAGGCCGAGAGCAGCGAGGTGCACATCGGGCATGGGCGCTCGCGCTCCGGGCCGAACATATAGCTGTAGACGATCAGCGTGTCCTTGTCGGCGAAGAGTTCGGTAAAGGATATCGGCCCGTTAGCGCCTTCGAAACGGTAATCCTTCGTCACCTCGCCGCCCGGGGGCAGCGCTCGGCGCTGTACCGCCACACGCTCGATGTGCCGGCGCAATTCGATCTCTTCGGCCAGCAGCGCATCGCGGGCGCTGCGATAAACCTCGCTCTCATTGGGAAACCGGACGCCGTTCTTTGCCGCAAGCACGGCGGCGGGTACCAGATGCTGATTATCCATGACGATATCCTCCTTCTGTTGCCACGCATCGTTTCGGACGCGCAAGGGACGTGCTGCAGCACATCGTGAGAATGACGAACGGCGGATGCGAAAATCGACAGTGCCGCCGCGAAAAAACGGCAGGACGGAAAAAATCCCACTTCGGAATCCCGAAATTCGCCGCTTCGGGATTCCGAATCCGCGGGGTTTTCGCGCGGTGTCGTCGCAAAGAATACGCAATGATTTCAATCCGGCAACCAATTTCGGGATTCCGAAGTGCTATATAGAGTATGGTGGCAGGTCCTCACTATCGCCACCACAGCGAAACAAAAGCCTCGGTCCGCGCGATGTCTGAAAAGCAAAAAGGGCGCTCGACCCTTGCGGGGAGCGCCCTTATCCTGTCGGACAGCGAACGGCTCGACGGCGTCGATACCATACGCATCCGTTTTTCAGGCAGGAGCGGTATATGGACCCTTTGGGCCTGGGTTTCAAGGGACTGTCCCGCACGGCAATAGAGTCAGCCGTTAGAAGGCCACTCCGGTCACGGGATTGACCACCGGCCGTTCGCTTTTATCGCTCGCTCCAGCCGGCTGCACTGTCGGTGGCGCCAGCGATTCTGCGTCGGCGGGCTCCGGCTTTTCGGGAACGGCGCCGACATCCTTGGGTCGCCGCTGCTCGGGCTTTACGTTTTCGTCATTCGTCGACATTGTCTGTCTCCTTTTAAGGACAAAGTCACGGCCGCCGACATGGTTCCGATGACGGAATGGAGGATTGCCGATGCTGGACAGATTTCTGCTGCAGGGGCCGCAGGATGCGCGCTTCACCATCCTTCTGGCGCATGGCGCCGGCGCGCCGATGGATTCCGCATCGATGACATCCGCGGCAGAGGCGCTGGCCGCCGTCGGCTTCCGCGTCGCCCGTTTCGAATTCGCCTATATGGCCGCCCGCCGCACCGGAGGCCGCAAGCCGCCGCCGCGCGCCGAAACGCTCAATCCCGAATATGAGGCGGCCATTGCCGAGCTCGCGACCAGCGGCCCGCTGATCATCGGCGGCAAGTCGATGGGCGGCCGGGTTGCCAGCATGGTGGCAGACGACCTCTATCGTCAGCAAAAGATCGCCGGGTTGCTTTGCCTCGGCTATCCCTTTCATCCGCCCGGCCAGCCGGAAAAGCTGCGCACCGGCCATCTCACGGGGCTGGCGACGCCCGCGCTGATCTGCCAGGGGACGCGCGATGAATTCGGCACACGCGACGAGGTGCCGGGCTACGATCTCTCAAGCAGGATCGAGCTCTTCTGGCTCGAAGACGGCGACCACGACCTCAAGCCGCGCAAGACAGTCTCCGGCTTCTCCGCTGCCGATCACCTCGCCACGATGGCGAAGACGGCCAAGGCCTGGGCCGAGCGCCTCGTCGTCTAGGGTGCCAGCTTCCTGACATCGATGCTCCGGTCGGTGGCGGAGACGGTGATTTCGAAGTGATCGGCCTGCACCACGTCGCGGATGTTGCGCGGCCGGTGCGCGGCGATATTCACCCCGCCTCTCAGCCGGACGCTGTCATAGAGGATACCGGCGCCGCCGCTCGAACGCACCTCTTCGCCCAACACCTGCGACGCAGCATAACTCGTGCCGTCATAGACATGGGGCCGCAGCGCCTGTTCGCCGCGAATGTCGAGATAGTCGCCAATGAGGGTAGCGGCGTAGCTTCGATAGGTGCGGGCCATCGTCGCGACACCGCGCGCGACAGTTTCGCGCCGGAGATGATGGCCGACCTCGGCGGCGGCCGTGCGGAGATGGTCGGCGGCATACCAGGCGCCGAGATCCGGGCCGTTGAAACGCATTCCTCCCGGCGCGACATGCAGGAATGCCGCCATCACGATACTGGCGTTCGGCGTCCCGTAGACCCATTCATCCTCGGGAAGCCTGCGGATGCGGTCGGCGACGAGACGGTCGTTGGTCCAGCCGACGAGTTCCATCACCGCGTCGAGATCAGCCGCCCGCGCCACCGTCTCAAAAAGCCCGATGGGCGGAAATTGCGACGGGATCAACCGGCAGGACGGACGCGGCGCCTCGGCAAAACGATCGCTCACCGGAAGACGATGTCCGTATCTTCGTAAGGCGTGAATGCCTCGTCGAGCACATTCGGCTGCATATAGAGACCGCCGCGCGCGCCATCGAGAAACCGGCGTACGGTCATCAACCCGTCCTGGGTTCCGTTGGTGACGATCTCAAGCGGCCGATGCCCGCCGAAAACCGGCGCCTGATGCGGCGTACGCAGCCAGGCGATGCCGGCGCGTTCGTCGGCAAACAGCACGCCGAGCGCCTGATGGATGCCGAGCACGGCGGAGATCCGCGTCAGCGTATCGACATCGAGCGTGAAAGCGCCGTGCTCGCGGGCCTGCTTGGCCCAATTGTGGTAGGTCGAGCGGGAGGGATAACCAAGCATTAGCAGGCGCTGCTCTTCGCTCAACCCCCAGAGATCGGCGATCGCCAGAAAGGTTCGTAGCGCCGGAGCGCTGAGCCTTTTGCGATTTACAGGGGCAAAGCGGTCGGTTTCCAGCCGCTGCGGCCCCTGGCCTTCTCGTTGCTCGGTGCGTCGCGCATGCCGCATAGAAGCCTCCTGTCTTGAATTAGACATAGTCCAAATCTGGGCGTACATCAACCAGATTTCAAGAGGTTGTCATTCCGACTACCGGTTCGGGCGTCACCATAATCCCGGCAGTAGCCGGTAGCGGACCTTGCGGCGGTATTCGGCATAACCCGGCAGGTCTCTTACCAGATGCTTCTCCTCGTCCAGCAGCCGCGCGACGAGTCCGCCTAAGGCAGGAGGGATGGCAAGCAAGCCCCAATACGAGCCGAGCGACAGCGGTATGCCAACGAAGAGCACAAGCGCCGCCGCATACATCGGATGACGCATGATGCTGTAGAGCCCGCTCGAAATGACCCGCTGATCCCTGCGGATCTCGACCGTCGCCGAGGCGAAGTTGTTCTGCCGCAGGACCAGGAAGCAGCCGTAAAAGCCGGCTGCGACCAGGATGTTGCCGAAAATCACAACCGACGCCGGAACGGCCGACCCGCCGAACCGATAATCGAGTGCCGAGCCGATTAAGAGCGCAATCAGCACGATGCCGTTGAAAAGCTGAATACGCTTCTGTGCCGGCTCCCGCTCCGCAGCCGGCCCGACATGCAGCCGCTGTTCCAGCAAGGCGCGGTCATATTTCAGAAAATAGGCTGTCGTCGCAACGATCCAGGCGGAAAAATTGAGAAAGAACAGCCAGCCCTGCCAATAGGACAGCGAACCTGCAGCGACGAAGATCATCACCGCGAGCACGGCGACGAATTTCACCGTCGCTTCCGTCGCCCGCCTGCCGAGGTTCTTCTTTTGATCCTCCATTGGCCCACCTCCATTATGTCAGGAAACCTCTCCTGCCGCCTCGCGGATCGTCTGCATCAGGATCGATTGCGGCACGGACGGCGCGGAATCGGCGCGCATCGTCAGCCCGACCGGCCCCTTGGTCTCGCCGGTATCGACCGGCAGAAGCGCCAGTCGTCCGTCGGCGACATCGTCGGCCACCACGCCGTTGGAAATGATCCAGATCGCATCGCTTGAGCGAAGGAAGGCGCGGCCGAAGGCATCCGAGACCGTCTCGATCTGGTTCGGCAGGCTGGAGACGCCGTTGGCGATGAGGAAATTTTCGACCACCGGCCGGATAATCGAACCCCGCGTCGGCATCAGTACCGTGTAATCGCCGAAACCTGAGAAGGGCGATTGCCGGCCGCTCAGCAGCGGATGGCCGGCGCGCACGGCAAACACCACCTGCTCGGAGTAGAGATGTTCGAAGGAAAAGCCCGCCATCTTCTCCGCCCCCGCCAAACGTCCGACGACGACATCGAGATCGCCGACGCGAAGCTGCTCCAGCAGCACCGCGTTCTCGCCGGTGACGATCTTCACCCGGCTCCAGGTCCTCTCCTTGAGGAAGAGTTCCATCGCCCGCGGCATGATGCGCGACGACACCGTCGGCAGGGCGCCGATCCGGATCGGCGGTGCATCGGCAAACTGCTCCTGCGCGACGGAATCGAGACCCTGGCGCAGCGCCGTCAGCGCCGCCCCGGCATGGCGGAGGAAGACTTCGCCATAACGGGTGATCTTGATGCCGCGGCCATCGCGCTCGAAGACGGCAACGCCCAGCGCTTGTTCCAGCTCGCGGATCGTCTTGGTGACCGCCGGCTGGCTGACATGCAGCAATTCAGCCGCCTTCATGACGCTTTTCTGCCGCGCCACCTCGACAAAGGTCTGCAGATGGCGAAACTTGACGCGGCTGTCGATCATCGCTCACATAACTCCATGGTTATTGAAAAGCAGAAAAATATCATTTTACTTAACCGGATCAACCATTCAATTTTACTATTCAGGAGGAGAGTGACGTGCAATTTGCCCGCATCAACGACGTGACGATCCATTATCAGGTGATCGGTGCGCCGGCCGACCGGCCGGTGATCGTCTTTGTCAATTCGCTCGGAACGGATTTCCGTATCTGGCGCGACGTCGTGGTGCGGCTTGCCGGCGACTACGCCATCGTGCTTTACGACAAGCGCGGCCACGGGCTTTCCGATGTCGGCCAGCTCCCCGCTTCGATCGAGGATCATGCAACGGATCTCGCCGGGCTGCTCGATCTGCTTTCCGTCAAGGATGCGGTTATTTTAGGCCTCTCCGTCGGCGGCCTCGTCGCCCAGTCGCTCTATCAGCGCCGGCCGGATCTGGTCCGCGCGCTGATCCTCTGCGACACCGCCCATAAGATCGGCACCTCGGAAAGCTGGAACGCCCGCATCGCCGCGGTCGAGCAAAACGGCATCGCCAGCATTGTCGACGCCATTATGGAGCGCTGGTTCACGCCAGCCTTCCGTCGGCCCGAACGCACCGCCTATGCCGGTTACTGCAACATGCTGACGCGCCAGCCGGTCGAGGGTTATATCGCCGCCTGCGAAGCGATCCGCGATGCCGATTTCACCGAGGCGGCAAAGAAGATCACTGTCCCGACCATCTGTATCGTCGGCGACCAGGACGGCTCGACACCGCCCGATCTCGTGTTTTCGACCGCGAAGCTGATCCCAGGCGCCCGATACGAGGTGATCGCCGATTGCGCCCATATTCCCTGCGTCGAGCAGCCGGAAGCGCTGACGGCGATCATCCGCGCCTTCCTGACATCTCTTCCGCCTGGAGAAACCAACCGATGAACGAAACCGCCTCCTCCTCGGAGCGCCACCGGCAGGGCATGGCGACCCGCCGCGCCGTGCTTGGGGACGCCCATGTCGATCGCGCCACAGCCGCGGCGACCGAATTCGACCGGCCCTTCCAGGAACTGATCACCGAAGCCGCCTGGGGTCATGTCTGGTCGCGCCCGGGGCTGACCAAGCGCGAGCGCTCGATCGTCACCATCGCGCTGCTGGCGGCGCTCGGCCAGGATGACGAGGTCGCCATGCATGTGCGCGCCACCGCCAATACCGGCGCCACCCGCGAGGATGTCTGCGAAGCGCTGCTGCATGTGGCGATCTATGCCGGCGTTCCCGCCGCCAATCACGCGATCAAGATTGCCAAGCAGGCCTTTGAACAGATGGACGCCGAAAAGGCGGCCTGAGGGGGAGAGATGTCCGAATTACCGAACCGCAAGCCCGAGACCGGCGCCTTCTTCGCCCGCGACCGCGCCTGGCATGCGCCGGCGCTGACCCCCGGCTATAAAACATCCGTGCTGCGCGCGCCGCAGCGTGCGCTGCTCTCGCTCGACGGCACGATCTCCGAAACGACAGGCCCGGTCTTCGGCCATTCGATCATCGGCGATCTCGACAACGACCTGATCCTGAACTATGCGCGCCCCGGTGAAAGCGCCATCGGCGAGCGCATCATCGTCCATGGTCGTGTGCTCGACGAGCGAGCAAAACCGGTTGCCGGTGCACTGGTCGAGTTCTGGCAGGCCAATGCCGGCGGCCGCTATCGCCACAAGAAGGAATCCTATCTCGCGGCGATCGACCCGAATTTCGGCGGCTGCGGCCGCACGATCACCGACGAGGAAGGCCGCTACCATTTCCGCACCGTCCGCCCCGGCGCCTATCCCTGGCCGAACGGCGTCAACGACTGGCGCCCCGCCCATATCCACTTTTCGATCTTCGGCCACGGCTTTGCCCAGCGCCTGATCACCCAGATGTATTTCGAAGGCGATCCGATGATCTGGAAATGTCCGATCGTCGGCACGATCCCCGACAAGGCGGCGATCGAGCAGCTGATCGCGCCGCTCGACTGGGGCAACACCATCCCGATGGATTCACGCGCCTATAAATTCGATATCGTGCTGCGCGGCCGCCGCTCGACGATGTTCGAAAACAGGCTGGAGGGCAACTGACCATGCAGCAGCTCGGCTATCTCAAGGAAACTCCGTCGCAGACGGCAGGTCCCTATGTCCATATCGGCCTGACACCGAATTTCTGCGACATAGCGGGCGTCTACGATACCGATCTCGGCACCGAGATGATCAACGACAAGACGCTCGGCGAACGCATCACCGTGACCGGCCGCATCTTCGACGGCGCCGGCGCGCTGGTGCGCGATGCCGTCGTCGAAATCTGGCAGGCCGACAGCGCCGGCCTTTACAACAGCCCGTCGGAAATGCGCGGCACAGCCGATCCCAATTTCACCGGCTGGGGCCGCTGCCCGACCCGCGCCGCGGATGGCGTCTACAGCTTCGAAACCATCAAGCCGGGCCGCGTCCCGTTCAAGGACAGCCGCAAGATGGCGCCGCACATCACAGTTTGGATCGTCGCCCGCGGCATCAATATCGGCCTGCACACCCGCGTGTATTTTCCGGAGGAGACGGAGGCCAACGGCGCCGACCCGCTGCTTCAGCGCATCGAACATCGCGAGCGTGTCGCAACCATGGTCGCCATCCGCGACGGCGCGACCTGCCATTTCGACATCCATCTGCAGGGTCCGAAGGAAACGGTGTTTCTGGATATTTAAGAGCCGGCAAGTAACTTGCCGATAGGGCCTAGTGCAAGTAGCGTCCCCTCACCTTACCCTTTCCCGAGAGGAGACGGGACAATGCCTCAAAACCCCTTCTCCCCTCGGGGAGAAGGTGGCGGCAGCCGGATGAGGGGCCTCCATCACAAACGAGCAATTCATGACCGCATCGCCCTTCGACCATCCCTTCCTCTCCGGCCTGCTCGGCGACGATGAAATCGCGCCCTACTTCTCCGCCGAGGCCGACATTCGCGCCATGCTCGCCTTCGAGGCCGCGCTGGCGAGGGCCGAAGCCACCCATGGCCTCATCCCTGCCGAAGCCGCAAGGCGGATCGCCGAAATCTGCGCCGGCTTTTCTCCCGACCTGCCCCGTTTGCGAGCGGCCACGGCACGCGATGGCGTCGTCGTTCCCGAGCTCATCAAGCAGCTGCGCACCGACGTCGGCGAGGAAGCGGCGAAAAGCCTGCATCTCGGCGCCACCAGCCAGGATGTCATCGACACCAGTCTGATGATCCGGCTGAAGGCCGTCGTCTTCCTGTTTGCCGGCCGGCTTTCCGCCATCGTCGCAGAGCTCGATGGGCTCGATCGCCAGTTCGGCCGCAACCGGCTGATGGGTCATACCCGCATGCAGGCGGCGATCCCGATCAGCGTCTCCGACCGTCTCACTGCGTGGCGCGCGCCGCTGACGACCTATCGCGACCGCCTGACCGAGCAGAGTTTTCCCGTCCAGCTCGGTGGGGCCGCCGGCACGCTCGACAAGCTCGGGCCGCACGCCGCAACCGTCCGTGCCTCGCTCGCCCAGGAACTCGGCCTCACCGACACCACGCAATGGCAGAGCGGCCGTCTGCCGATCGCCGATATTGCCGGCCTGTTTGCGTCGATCTCGGGCAGCCTCGGCAAAATCGGCCAGGATATCGCCCTGCTCGCCCAGTCAGGCCAGGAGATAGAAATATCAGGCGGCGGCACTTCGTCGGCGATGGCCCACAAACAGAACCCCGTTGCCGCCGAGGTGCTGGTCTCGCTTGCCCGCTTCAACGCCACGGCGCTGTCGGGCATTCACCAATCCCTCGTCCATGAACAGGAACGCTCCGGCGCCGCCTGGACGCTCGAATGGCTGCTGCTGCCGCAAATGGCGATGGCAACCGCCGCCAGCTTGCGGCTGGCGGGGGAGTTAGTGGGGAATATCAGGCGGCTTGGGGTGGTCTAAAGCCCGTCGCGATCTTTTACCTCAGGCGAAACGAGCATCAAACGAGCCTGGCTATGGCCCGCAGATTGTCGGCCGTCGTTGTTGGGAATTCGAAGAATTCGAGATAGGCGGGGATTTGTTCGAACAGCATATCCGTGCCGACTTGAAAGGCGCAGCCCCGAGCCCGTGCTGCCTCCAGCAACGGGGTGATCTCCTTGCTCAGCACCACCTCGCCGACGAAGGTCGATGGGGAGATGCGGTCGACATCGATCGGCAGAGGGTCACCCCGCCGCATTCCAAGCGGTGTCGCGTTCACGACGATATCGAACCCTGCCGGATCGAGAGAGCCGGTCGTGACGTGCAGATGCGGATAATATGTCTTCAACCGGCCGAGCAGCGCGGTCGCGGCTGTCTCGCTGGCGTCGAAGATTGCGAGATGGCCCACACCTGCCTGCGCCAGCGACGCCGCGATCGCCGAGCCGACGCCGCCGGCGCCGACGACGAGCGCATGGGCGCCGTCGACCTTTCTGCCTTTGCGCAGAACGCCCCGCACGAAGCCCTCGCCATCGAACATGTCACCAATCAGCCTGCCATCGGCATCGAGACGCACCGCATTACACGAGCCCGCGACTTTGGCGTTGGTCGAGGCTTCGTCGAGCAGTGCCATCGTCGCAATCTTGTGCGGCATCGTGATCAGCGCACCGTGGATATTGGAGAGCCGGAAGACAAGCTTCAGGAACGCCGGATAGTCCTCCGGCCGGCAGCCCATCGGCACGACGACCGCATCGATGCCGGTCTTTTCGAAATACGGATTGTAGATCAGAGGCGCCTTGAACGACTCGGTGGGATAACCGAGGTGAGCGATGAGTTTGGTCGTGCCGGTGATCATGTGGCTAGACTTTCTGGGGATCGGCAGAGGCAACGGCGTCAGAGAGGCGGACCATCTGCCCCGAGCACGCCGATCTCTTGATCGCTTCGACGACCCTGAGGGTGGCGAGTCCCTCGCGCCCGCTTACGAGGGGCGCGGCATCGCCACGTATCACATCGCAAAAATGGCGGAGCTGACGGCAAAGCGGATCGGCTGCTTCAAAGGGTACGCGCTCCTCGGCAAGCGGCTCCAGCCAATTCGGCTTCGACGTCGCTGTCCAAAGCGTCAGATCGGGAATTGCGAGCGAACCCTTGGTGCCGCCGATCTGGTAACAATGGCTGCTGTAGCGTGGAAATGCCGGGTTCTCGCCGGTGGTCGCCTCCCAGCTCCAGGGCGCCGCCACCGCATCGCTGCCGTTAAGCGTGGCGAGAACGCCGTTTGCAAACCGCAACGAGACAACGGCCGTATCCTCGACGGCGTGGTGGCGCACGGCGTGCGATTCCATCGCCTGCACGGCTTCGACCTCGCCGAACAGAAATCGGAAGAGGTCGACATCATGGATCAGGTTGACGAAGATTGGGCCGGCGCCGGCTTCCCGCCGCCAGGAGATGTCGAAATAGTCGTCGGGCTTGGCGACCCAGAAGGTGCCATGCACCGCGATGATCCGGCCAAGCCGGCCGCCGTCGACGATTTGTTTGGCCGCCTGGATCATCGGGTTGTAACGCCGGTGATGGCCGACCAGGATCGGGATCCCGGCCTTCTCGCCGGCCGCAACCAGCGCCGCGGCGGCATCGACATCGTCGGCGATCGGTTTTTCGACCAGAACCGGGATGCCAGCGGCGATGATCTCCATAGCGTTCTCGACGTGGAGCTGGTTCGGTGTTGCCACGATGACGCCGTAAGGCCTGTCTTCCTCACTGATATCCCGGAAGTTCGCATACCATCGGGCGCCGGCATTGCGGGCAAAGTCGTGACCGGCCGAAGACGGATCGATCACGGCGGAGAGAAGCGTTCCGGGCTCGGATATGATGCGCTCGGCATGGCGTCTGCCGATCAGGCCGGCTCCCATGACTGCAATCTTCAATGGCTTCATGATCGGCTCCCAGAATTTGGCGAGGTATCGGCCCTGCCCCCTACTTCCGCAGGATTTCTCCGAGAAATTTCCGGGTGCGCTCGTGCCGCGGGTTAGTGAAGAATTCGGCGGGCGGGGCTTCCTCGACGATCGCGCCGCTGGCCATGAAGATCACCCGGTCGGCGACCTGGCGGGCAAAGCCCATCTCATGGGTGACACAGATCATCGTCATGCCCTCGTCGGCCAATGCGATCATCGTATCCAGCACCTCCTTGACCATCTCCGGGTCGAGCGCCGACGTCGGCTCGTCGAACAGCATCACTTTCGGCCGCATGCAAAGCGCGCGGGCAATGGCGACGCGCTGCTGCTGGCCGCCTGAGAGCTGGACCGGGTATTTGTCGGCCTGCTCCAGGATCTTGACCCGCTCAAGCAGCCCGCGTGCCCGTTCCTCGGCTTCCGCCCTGCCGACGCCGATCGCCTTCATCGGCGCCAGCATGCAGTTCTGCAGCACGGTCAGGTGCGGAAACAGATTGAACTGCTGGAAGACCATGCCGACCTCCCGGCGGATCGCATCGACGGTCTTGGCCTGGTCACTCAGAACGATGCCGCCAACCCGGATTTCACCTTTCTGGTAGGTCTCGAGATGGTTGATACAGCGAATGAGCGTCGACTTGCCGCTGCCGGAAGGCCCGCACAGGACGATCCTCTCGCCGCTGCGGACCGTCATGTTGATATCGTGAAGGGCTTGAAACGAGCCGTACCACTTTTCCACCTGCGCCATGGAGATCATGGTTTCTGCGGCCTGGGCGGGAATGGGACTGGTCATCGGTAGAACTCCGGGATTGGCGGGCAGGGCCGCATCGAGGAACAGGGGACGCGGATCAGCGCGCGGAGGCGGCGAACCTTCGCTCGAGACGCGCCCCGAGAATCGTCAACGGGCAGCACATCAGGAAGTACAGGATGCCGACGACGCCGAAGACCGTCAGCGGTTGGAAGATCTGATTGGAGATGATGTTGCCGGCGCGGGTCAGCTCGGTGAAGCCGACGATCGAGGCAAGAGAGGTGCCTTTGATCAACTGCACGAGGAAGCCGACCGTGGCAGGCAGCGAGATGCGCAGCGCCTGCGGCAGGATGACATCCTTCATGCGGGAGATATAACGAAGGCTCAAAGCCTTCGCCGCTTCCGTCTGGCCGCGCGGAACCGCCTCGATCGATCCGCGCCAGATCTCGCCGAGATAGGCGCTGGCATGAAGCGTCAGTCCGATGGCGACGGCCACCCAGGCATCGAGCATCAGCCCGACCAGAGCGAGACCGTAATAGGTCACGAAAAGCTGCATCAGAAGCGGCGTTCCCTGGAAGACGGCGATGTAGCCGGCGGTCAGGCGTTCCAACAGCGGGATGCCCGAGACGCGGGCGAGAGCGACACCGAGCCCGGCAATGCAGCCGCAGACAAAGCCGACTGCGGAGAGGACGACGGTCCATTTCAGGCCGATCAGGAGGAAGACGAACTCATCGTGACCCATGGAATTCCTCCTACTTGACGGGATATTTGAAGTAGCGGGCCGAAAACAGCGCAAACAGGCGCATCATCAGCCAGGAAATCACGAAATAGAAAACCGTGACGGTGAAGTAGACTTCGAAGCTCCGAAAGCTCTCCGATTCGATCCGCTGGGAAACGGAGGTCAGCTCGTAGGCCGAGATCGCCGAGGCAATGCTGGTGGTCAGTGTCAACAGCACGAACTGGCTGGTCAGAGACGGGTAGATCGCCCGCAACGCCGGCTTGAGGATGATCAGCCGGAAGACCTGCGCCTTGTGCAGGCCAAGCGCCAGGCCGGCTTCCATCTGCCCCTTCGGGATCGACTGGACGCCGCCGCGAATGATCTCGATTGCATAGGCGCCACCATTGATGCCGAGCGCGATGATCGCCGTCGGCGTTGGATCCAGCCTGATGCCGGTGAGCGGAAGCGCGAAGTAGATGAAAAAGATCTGGACCAGGAACGGCGTGTTGCGGATCAACTCGACGAAGGCGATGACCAGCCACCGCACCGGCTTCAGCGGAGAATCGCGCAGGGCAACTCCGCCAATTCCGATGACGATCGCCAGCAGCATTCCACAAATGGCAAGCAGGAATGTCCCGAGACAGCCGAGCAGCAGACTTGGCAGCCCATCGATAACCGGGGTGAAATCCAACTTATAATTCATGCCTTCGCTGCTCCCGCCATGTCGGCCATAGCTCCTATCGCGAGCTCATAACCGCGGGCGCCAAAGCCGATCATGATCGCCGTGGCGACGCGCGAGATCAGCGAATTGTGGTAGATGCTTTCGCGCGCATGAACATTCGAGATGTGCAGCTCGATCTTCGGCGGATCGAACATCTTCAGCGCATCGAGAAGCGCGATTGAGGTGAAGGTATAGCCGGCCGGATTGATGATGATACCGCAGGCCCCTTTGCGGGCCTGGTGCACGCTTTCGACCAACTCGCCCTCGAAATTGGTCTGGCGGAAGTCGATGGCAAAGCCGAGACTCCCAGCCTTTGCGAGGCACTTGTCCTTGATATCTGCCAGCGTCGTCGACCCGTAGATGGCAGGCTCGCGCTCACCCAGCAGGTTCAGGTTCGGTCCGTTGAGCACAAAGATGGTTCTGGTCATGTCGCGCACCTCGGGGCCTTGGGCATGGCGGTTGCGTTGATGGGCAGGGCATGCCCGCCGTCCTAAATAAGGACTTCACTTCTCTCTGGACGTCATCCTCGACCTTGTGCCGAGGATCTGCCGCCGAAGATGCTCGGGACGAGCCCGAGCATGACGGAGGAGTGGTTAGCGGGCCTTATCATCAGCCGGAAGGCCCGGGCCTCGTCCCGCCTTTAGCGTTGGCTCAGTTCACCGCAAACGGAATGCCTTCCAGCGTTTCCGGGAATTGCGGGACCGGGACCTTCATCCACTTGTCGTAGACGGTCTTGAGCTCGCCGTTTGCCTTGATCTTGTCGATGAAGGTGTTCAGCGCCGCGTTGATTTCCTTCTCGCCGAGACGCGTGCAAGCGCCGTTGTAGAGTTTCTGGAATTCAAGCTTGTTTTCGAATTCGCCCGGACGGGCCTTCTCGACGCGGTCCATATAGAAGATGTTGCCGCCCAGCGTATCGACCTGGCCGGAAACGAGGGATTGGACGCTCGCAGCGTCTCCGTCATAGCGCCGGATCGTCGTGCCCTCAGGCGCGTTCTTCGTCACCTGCGTGTCCTGCGCTGCACCCTTGGCGACGCCGACGCTGAATTTGGCCATGTCGGCATTCGTCTTGATCTCTGCCGATTTGGGACCGATCAGAACGATGGCATTGGCCACATAGGGCTTGCTGAACTGCACGGCCTTTGCGCGATCCGGCAGCATCGCCATGGTTGCAAACAGAACGTCGACGCGGCCGGCCGTGAGGGCCGGAATGCGGTTGTTGACTTCAAGCGGCACGAACTCGACGGTAACACCCAATTCCTTGGCAAACAGCGTCGCGATGTCGGCGTCGAGGCCGTCCTGTTTGCCGCCGCTGGTCACAAAACCCCAAGGCGGGTTGTCACCCTGAATTCCGACGATGATCTTACCGCGAGCCTTGATTTCATCAGGCGTAATCGCGGCGGCCGGTTGCGCCAAGGTGACGGCAGCCACAAAGGCTGCGGCTCCGAGCATGGCGTTTCGGCGCGTCAGCATAGACTTGAACATTATGTTTCCTCCTCTTTGACGGTCATTCGACCGGACAGCCACCTCACCTTTTGACTGTGGGAGGAATGATTGCCAGAGACGGACGGCTAAATCAACAGAGTTTTTCAAAATCATATGAGATTTTATAATGCCTCTATCTATTTTAATTCCTCACGAGATTTGCAATAATAGGTGAGAGCGAGTTTTCGCGGCTGGCGGTGGATGCCGAAAGGGCTTTGATATGAAGACCTCGATTGCGACTGTGACGATCAGCGGCGAACTGCCGGAAAAGCTCGAGGCAATCGCCCGAGCGGGCTTCGACGGCGTCGAGATTTTCGAAAATGATTTCCTGGCATTCGACGGAAGCCCGGCCGATGTCGGAAAACTCGTGCGCGACCATGGCCTGGAGATCACGCTGTTTCAGCCGTTTCGAGATTTCGAGGGCATGCCGGAGCCGCTGCGAAGCCGCACCTTCGATCGCGCCGAACGGAAGTTCGACGTGATGCAGCAGCTTGGAACAGATTTGGTGCTGGTCTGCTCGAACGTCTCGCCGGCGGCCATCGGCGGCATCGACCGTGCGGCTGAGGATTTCCGGGAACTCGGCGAGCGTGCCGCCCGGCGTGGACTGAGAGTGGGCTACGAGGCGCTCGCCTGGGGTCGCCATATCAGCGACCACCGCGACGCCTGGGAAATCGTGCGACGCGCCGATCATCCGAATGTCGGCCTCATCCTCGACAGCTTCCACACCTTGTCGCGCAAGATCGACGTCAATTCCATCCGCTCGCTTCCCAAAGAGAAGATCTTTATCGTCCAGCTTGCCGATGCGCCGCTGATCGACATGGACCTGCTCTATTGGAGCCGTCACTTCCGAAATATGCCTGGAGAAGGCGATCTTCCCGTCACGGCGTTCACCGAAGCCGTCGCTGCCACAGGTTATGACGGGTATTTCTCGCTGGAGATTTTCAACGACCAGTTTCGAGGCGGCCTGTCGCGGGCAATCGCCGCCGACGGCCACCGCTCACTGATCTATCTCGGCGACCAGGTGCGGCGCCATCTCGGCGCCGACAGCATGACCGGGGCGGCGATGCCGCAAAGGGCTGCCGTGAAAGGTGTCGGCTTCGTGGAGTTTGCCACGGACGAACAAGATGAAGTCGAGCTGGTGGCTTTGCTGCGCACCCTCGGGTTCAAGCAGACTGCCGTCCACCGCACCAAGAAAGTCTCTCTGTTCGAGCAGGGCGAGATCCGGATCCTCGTCAATGTCGATCAGGCGGGATTCGCCAATGCGGCCTACGCCGTTCATGGCACGTTTGCCTATGCGATCGCCTTGGTCGTCGACGATGCCGCAAAGGCGTATGCGCGCGCCCTTGCCCTGGATGCGGAGGCATTCAGCCAGCCGGTCGCGGCGGGCGAGCTTGAACTGCCGGCCATTCGGGGTGTGGGCGGCGGCATCGTCTATCTGATCGACGACAAGAGCGCCTTGGGGCGCTTTTCCGAAATCGACTTTCGGCCGGTCACCGACGACGCCCAGACGGCGGACGGCGGCCTTTTTCGCGTCGATCACGTCGCCCAGACGGTCGGCTATGATGAAATGCTCACCTGGCTTCTGTTCTACACGTCGATCTTCGAGACCCATAAGACCCCGATGGTCGACATCATCGATCCAGCCGGGGTGGTGCGCAGCCAAGTCGTCGAGAACCAGTCGGGCGAGTTGCGCATTACCATGAACGGAGCCGAAAATCGCCGCACCCTGGCCGGACATTTCATTGCGGAGAAGTTCGGGTCCGGCATCCAGCATCTGGCATTTTCAACCGACGACATCTTTGCAACCGCCGAAAAACTTCGTGGCTGCGGCTTCAGGTCCCTGCACATTTCGCCGAACTATTACGACGACGTCGAAGCCCGCTTCGGGCTCGATCCTGTCATGACCGAGCGGCTGAAAGCAGAGAACATCCTCTATGACCGAGACGAGCATGGCGAATATTTCCAGCTCTATAGCGGAACCTATGGCGAGGGTTTCTTTTTCGAGATCGTCGAGCGCCGCGGCTATCGCGGATATGGCGCGCCAAATGCAATTTTCCGGATCGCCGCGCTGAAAAGGCAGATGCGTCCGGAAGGAATTCCGAAAGACGCTTATTAAATCAGAGAATGCGGCCGCTCTTCAGCACCTGCTCTACGCCGCTTTGTACATGCCGTCTGACCACCTCGGTCGCGCCGGCGACGTCACGTTGAATGGACAGTTCGAACAAAAGCCTGTGGTCATCGACAACAGGCTTTCCGCGAAAGCTTTCGGCCAGCATATGGTAACGAAGGAAGCGGTCGAACACCGACGACAATGTCGCCATCAGCGTCGCTGAATTGCAGGCCGAGACGATCGCCTGATGGAACTCCCAATCGTATCGGACCCAGTCGACCGTGCGCGAGACGTCGCCCGCCAGCAGCTTGCGCTCAGCGGCAGCCAGCCGGTGATGGGCAGCGACGATGCGCCCTTCCCATTCGAGATTTCCGGCTGCGAATGCAGGGCCGATCGCATGCGTTTCAAGAACGATCCTCAGGTCGGCAAGCTCCAGCAACTCCCGCCGCGAAGCAGGGCTCACTTCAAAACCACGCTGCCCCTCGGCGACGACGAGGTTCTCCGTGGTCAGGCGGCTCAGAATTTCGCGCAGCGACGAAATGCCGATCGAGTAGCGCTCCTTTGCCTGCTCCAGTTTGATCTTGGCCCCCGGCGCCAATATGCCTGATATGATATCCTCGCGGATCTGCCGGAAGACGACATCGCTTACTGTTTCAGCCGGGTCGTGGACTTGCTTGAGCATGGCTTTTCCTGGTTTCGCCGAGAAGTGTGATGGCCTTAAATCTTGAAAAGACCTCCGTTGTTATTTCAATGTCCCTTTGGCCAGCGCATGTTCCACCCCGCCCTGGATATGAAACGCAAGCACTCGCTTGGCCGTCTCTGCATCCCGTCGCAGGGCCGCATCCAGAAGCTGCTGGTGTTCATCGGCGGCGACGTCACCCCGGTAGGACAAAGCGACCATCTGATACCTTAGATATTTGTCGAAGATCCCCGAGTGGGTCTGCATCAGCAGTTTCGACCCGCATGCGGAAATCAAGGCCTGGTGGAATTCCCAATCATAGCGCTTCCAGTCCTCGGCCCTGCTGGTGTCGCCGGTTGCCATCACCTGCTCCATCCGCGCCAGTTTGTAGTGGGCCGATACCAGCGGCGCCTCCCATTCCACGTCTCCATGCGCGAATGACTGCTCCAAGGCATGCGTCTCGAGCAGAAGCCGCATTGCCGCCGTCTCCTTGAGGTCGGAGACGGATACCGGAGAAACTTCAAACCCCTTCTGTCCCTCGGCAACGACCAGACCCTCGGAGGAGAGCCGGTTCAGCACCTCTCTGAGCGTACTGATGCTGGTATCGTAGGCCTCCTTCAGGCTTTCCAGTCTCAATTTTTGCCCGGGCGCCAGCCGCCCGAAAATGATGTCGGCCCGAATGCGCCGGTAGCTGCTCTCGGCGATGGTCTCGTTTACAACAGGCTGGAGCATCACGAGTCTCTTATATTTCTCATATCATCTGATATATCGCTTTTCGGCAATGCCAAGCAAGGAAGCATTCACGCAATACCGAACCCAATTTTCTCATACGATGGAGGTTTCCGCGGACACTGAATGTGCGCGGATCCACATACCCCTTTAGTTTGGTCAGGCTTGCGCTCTCTATTCGGTCACAGATGCGAGTCACACCGACCTCGGCGGAGATGCCTGTCGTGTCCAGCCTCAGGAATTGCGGCGGCAGAAATCAACGCCCGCTGGATGATCCAACAATTGTCGGCGGTTTATGCACTTTCTGGCAAATGCACAGGAAGATAGCTCAGGGGAACAAGCTGGGTATCGAGATCGGGACCTTCCCATTGGCCTGGGTCATAGAAAATGCCGTTATCAGCGTCATACAGGATAAAGTGGTCTCCTTCGACATGGACGAGCGCCACCCCGATGACGTCACTCCAGCTCTCCACCTTGCGTACCTCGCCAATACGCCACCCCAACTCGCTTAGGACACAGCTTAGTTCTTTCCACGTGGTGTAATGATTGGTCTGTGCTCCCCAATCGATCATGCCGGCAAGTTGGCCGTAGGGTCTGCCGGTGAGCATCTGCAAGACAAAAACGCCGCAACCATCATCCCGCGGGCGTTGCGTTACAAATTGAAAGCGGACCTTGGCGGGGTTGGGTTGCGCCAATGCTCAGTTCTCCAATTCATTCGGTAGTGCCCGCTCAACCGGGCGATGAGCGCGGGACGACTGGCAAAAACAGCTTCCATTGCGCGGGGTGCTTGATTTCTCGGGCGTGGAATTCGTGATGCTGGCAGGCTGAATTCTGGCGCGAGGTGACAGCAATTGTTTTTTCAATCGTGCGCAACCATCTAATAGGCATGACTTACGGGAAAATGTCCCCGCCCAGCAGCCCGTTTACCGAAAACCAACCATACTGGCTTGCTTTCCGGCGCAAAAGCCGATTGCTTAGGAAAATCTACTCCTTCTTCCGCTAGCGGTTAGGAGAATGAGAGGGGCACAGGCAAACCCGTGGAATTCTACTGCTTCGCATCGGGATAAACTATGATTACGATGGCGATGCGGGAAGGCCGGTTTGAAGAACGATGACGACAGAACTGTTTCAGGTAAAATTTTGGGGCGTCCGGGGCAGTATTCCCGTATCGGGCCCCGAGTTCGACCGCTACGGCGGTAATACGTCCTGCATCGAAATTCGCTGCGGAAAACATCGGATGATCTTCGACGCGGGCTCCGGCCTGCGCGAGGCGGGGCTGTCATTGCTCGCCGACGGCGTCAGCGACGTCGATCTGTTCTTCAGCCATTGCCATTACGACCACATCATCGGCCTGCCGTTTTTCAAGGCGATCTATTATCCCTCGATCAACGTCAACATCTGGTCCGGCCATCTCGACGGCAAGATGAGCACGCGGGAAATGGTCGAGCAGTTCATCAGCCCGCCCTGGTTTCCGGTCAAGACCGACATCTGTCAGGCGACGATGAACTTCCGAGATTTCCATTCCGGACAGGTGCTGACGCCTCACGAGGGCATCGAGATCAAGACCTTCATGCTCAACCACCCGGGCGGCGCCATCGGCTACCGCATCGAATGGCAGGGCCGTTCGGTCGCACTGATCTATGATATCGAGCATATTCCAGGCGCTTACGACCCGGTCTCGCTGGAGATGATGAAGGGTGCCGATCTCGTCGTCTACGACTGCACCTACAATGAAGACGAGATGCAGCGTTTCAAGGGCTTCGGCCATTCGACCTGGGAGCATGGCACCGAGCTTGCAAAGATAGCCGGCGCCAAACGTTTCGCCCTGTTCCACCACGCCCCCTCCCGCACCGACGAACAGCTGGCGCAGATGGAAACGCAGGCGCAGGCCGCATTCCCTGAATCCTTTGCCGCCCGCGACAACCAGATCGTGGTGATCTAGGTGCGCAAGAACACCCCTTCCGCTTCAGCAGCCAGAAGGTGACTTGCTAGCAGCCGGGGCGCCGGATGTGGCTTAGTGTGTACGGCGCGTGACGTGCCCAATCGGAGCCGCAAGACCCTCAAGCGCGCCGCACGCGCCAACCCACGCATGTTCATCGACTGCAAGTGCCGTCTGAAGCCAGGCGAGGGTCAAACGTTTCGTGGCTTCCAGTACATCTGGAGCCTCGGTTTCGGTCTCGCGCGCGTCAAGGCCGGCAATCCCGCCAAGCCCGTGTCCAACCTCGCGCAACATCAACAGTGCCTCCGCGCCCGGGCCATCCTGAAAAGCATCCGCATGCCATTCGGGACCGCGCGGGGTGAAATGCGGATCATCCTGATCACCACAGACAACAAGGCTGAGGGTTGTCAGACTGGAAAAATCCACATCGAAGAAGGGAAACCGGCTTGCGTTCTCCTCGGTCATGTCCTTTCCGCCGCGCCCAGGAGCAGCCAGCAGAATTCCCGCCGAAATTCGAGGATCGGAAAAATCCTCACCGTCCACGCGCGCGCCCAACAGAAGCCCAACGGTGTGGCCGCCAAAGGAATGACCGGCCGCCGCGATTCGGGAATGATCCAGCCGCCCGGAGACAGCGGGCGCCTGATGTTCCACCTCAACCAATTGCTCGATGACCGCCTTCAGCTCCTCCACGCGCTCGCGCCAGAAGAAAGGCGCGCCAGGTGCGCCTGCAGGCAAACCGCCGACGCGCGAGCTTGCATGCGTTGGCTGAATGACAGCGAAACCGCGTTCCGCCCAAAACTGAGCCAATGGAGCGTAGCCGTCCTTCGATGGAAGGTAATTTGAGGGGCCGAAACCGTGCGACACGAGCACGATGGGCAGGTGGCTGCCCGTTGCAGGTGCGGTTAAACGCAGTTCAAGCGGCTGGCGGCCTTCCATTGGCAAACGGATTGGGGTGTAGGCTACAGTGAGAGTGGCATCAGGCGTGGGAATGTGGCTGGCGAGATTGATCAGATTGTTCATGGTCGAATATCCTGAGCTTGGGTTTCCGAGTAGTCGCCTTCACGCCACAGGATGACCTGTCTCGCGGAACCAGGTCTGCGCATCCGCCCCGGCAGGGCTCCGCATCGGCGCGTCCGGCTCCGTTACGGCACGCCAGACGGCCTGGGCCACATCTTCCGGCGTCGTCACCTCGGTCCCCGTGCGCAAGGCCGTGAGATAGTCGTGAACGAATGCGCTGTAAGGTTGGGGGATCTCCATTCCCATGCGTGCCACTGCATTCTTCCCGAAGGCGGTCGTCGGAGCCGAGCCGGGCAGCACCAGCCGCGTGCGCACGCCGAAGAGCGCGGCCTCAAGGGCAAGGCTTTCGGTGAAAGCGTTCAAAGCCGCCTTACTGGCGCTATAAATGGATAGTGCAGGCAGCGGCTTGATGGTGACGCTGGAACTGACATTCACGATGACGCCCGCACCTCGTACCCGCATCTGCGGAAGGACCGCTTTGGTCAGTGCGATCGCGCCGAAGACATTTGTTTCGAAGAGGTCGCGGACATTCGACATCTCAGCGCCTTCCAGCACGTTCAGCATGCCAACACCGGCATTGTTGACCAGAGCATCGATCGGCCCGGCGGTTTCGACAGCCCTTATGATGCTTTCCGCATTGGTAACATCCAACGCAATCACTCTAAGGCTTTCAGTATCCGGTAGCAGGTCGGTCCGCGGGGTGCGCATGGTCGCGGCCACGTCCCATCCAGCCTGCAGGAAGGTGTGCGCGATGGCGAGCCCGAATCCGGAAGAGCAACCGGTGACGAGGATCTTTGGCATGTGTCTGTCTCCTGACGATTACGCTGCCAAGAGATGGACTACTTGTACCGGACTATCTATATTCGTTTGTCCGAATTCATTTAGCACAAGTCCAATTCATGACCGACCCAATTGCAGAAGTCGTTTCCCTGCTGAAGCCAATCCCGTCGATATCCAAATTGGTGACAGGCGGCGGCCGCTGGCTCGTCGAGCGCACTGAGCTCGGAAGCCCCTTCTATTGCGCCGTGGTCGAAGGGTGTTGTCGGATGACCATCACTGGTGGTGAGCCGATGCTGCTGACGGCCGGTGACTTCGTGCTGGTTCCGGAAGTCTTCTCGTTCACAATGAGCAGCTTGGAACCACCGCATCGCGGAGCGCTTGCGCAGCGTCTTGAGACTAGTCCGGGTGTATTCCGGTTGGGAGACCCTGATGCGCCGGCCGAGATCAAGGCAATGGTTGGACATTGTGCTTTCGGCTCGGATGACAAGGCTCTTCTCGTCTCGCTATTGCCGGAGGTCATTCATGTCCGCGGTGAAGACCGCCTAACCATGCTGGTCCGGATGATAAACGACGAAACGCGACACGACCGGACTGCCCGAGAAATGGTGCTTCGCCGGTTGTTGGAGGTGATGTTGATTGAGGCGTTACGCTCAACGAGCGGTGCGGCTGCGCCACCGGGCCTCTTGCGCGGCATGGCCGATCCGCAGCTGGCGCCCACATTGCGCCGGATTCACGAACATCCAGGTCGCAGTATAACCGTGGAAGCGCTGGCGCAGGATTCAGCCATGTCACGTTCAACTTTCTTTGAGCGGTTCCGGAGAGAGGTTGGTGTAGCCCCCATGGAATACGCAACTGGCTGGCGGATGGCACTGGCAAAGCAACTCCTTCGCAGTGATGTTGCAACCGCAGAGATTGCACAACGCGTTGGCTATGGCTCGGCAAGCGCGTTTAGCGTGGCATTTAGCCGGCACGTGGGAACATCGCCCGGGGCCTATGCGCGATCAAATCCTCTTGGGTAACGGGTAGCTCGATCGCGAAGGCGCGGGCAGACCGGTTTTGGACTTCCCCTGCCGATATAAAGGTCGGAACTGTTCCTGGTGACACGCGGCTTTATCAACCAAAGACAGCGAGTGCTGATTTGACGATAATCCCACCATCCGGACGTCTTTGACGGCCGGTAGCGGCGCGAAAAACTTGCTGCGATGCCGCCCACAAACTCAAACGCGCCTTCCACAAGCGTGGCGAAATCCGTGACCGGTCCTTCGGCAGCCAGGCATTCTGCGCCTCGGCCCTCAAATCTGGTCGTCAGCGCCCATCGTCCACTGGAACGCCGTCTATCTCAGCCGGGCGACAGCCCATCTGCGCCAGCAGGGCCGAACATCCCCGACGATCTGCTCAAACACGTCTCGCCGCTCAGTTGGGCGCATATAACCTCACCGGCATCTACTTCAGGCCATTGCCGCTAGGCAGAATCCTCCGGGCTGCGTGATGTTCACAATACGTTCGATCTTAGCGCCGGATTTTGAACTGCTCTTGTCCTGCCCCCAGCGCGCTGCAGGCCGTTTTCGCGCTAACGGAACAGATGCCGGTCCTGACCGTTTCCTCGGCATCGCAAGATCGATGAAGCGGATATCCCTATGACCAACCTTTCCGGAAAGTGCCTTTGCGGGCAGGTGCACATCTCTGTTGGCGGCGAACCCATTCGCGTTGGAATCTGTCATTGCATGGACTGCAGGAAGGAAAGCGGTTCGGCCTTTACCTTCTACGGGATCTGGCCCGCCGGCCAGTTTGAGCATTCTGGGGAAACCGGCGAATTCCAAGGCCGGCATTTCTGCAGCGGCTGTGGTTCGCGGCTATTTTCCGTCGATGACGAGGAGGCAGAAATCAAGCTCGGCATTCTGTCCGAAGCCCCGACGCCCCTGGTGCCCGGCTACGAACTCTGGATCAAGCGCCGCGAACCGTGGCTGCGGCCGGTGGAGGGCGCCGAGCAGTTCGAGGAAGACCGTAGATGAGCGGGGCCATCGGAGGCCTTCCGATGGCCAGCCTCGTCCGGCATCGCCGGATCATCGTCGCAGGCGTCGAGACTCTCACCGCTTGAGAAGCGCCGATGCCGCCGACCAGTGGACGGCAGGATGTCGGCCTGTCGCCGCGAATAAGGCTGACAGAAAGTTCCATGCGGCCGCGTCGTGCACCAGATGGTGGGTGAGCACGCCGATCGGCTCGTCGCTGCCGGCAAACCGGTCGTCAAGCTCGGCCACCAGCTCGGCCACCAATTCCGCCTCGCTGCGTCCGCCGCGCGTGCCGTGCCAATCGATGATGTCGACATGGGTGTTGAGAAGCGGCACCGGGCCGTCCTGCTGTGCCCGCCCATAAACCGAAAGTGCCGTAAACCCAAGCGCGGGCAATGCCGGGATGAGGGCGGCATCGATCCGGTTCCACGGCGGCACCAGCACCGGCAGGAAACGGGTGGGATGGAGCCGCTGCAGCAACCGCAGCCCTTCGCCCAATTCGCCGAGCACGACGTCTGCCGGCCGATCGCCGCCGAGTTCCTGCTTCTTGCCCTCCGGCCTCGCATGGTTCGTATGCGACCAGCCATGCACGGCGACAGTGACGCCTGCTTCCCCCGCCAGCCGCGCGGCCAATGCCCCGCCGGTCAGGCCGGGAATGACGGCAAGCGTCAGCGGCACCGCGCTCTCGCCCGTCAGCGCCAGCTGCATCTCCAACGCCAGCGTCGGCTCGACGGCATCGTCATCCCGCAGCCAGAAGCGGGCTACGCGGCCGGCGGCTTGCCAGCGGTCAAGCTCGCGGCGCAGCGGCTCCCAGATCGTCTTGTCGGTCATCGCCTTACTCCTGTTGCAGCATTGTCCTGCAAAATTCCGTCCAATATCTCAGCCGCCCTCGCCAGCGAGCGTTGCCCGAGCACGAAGCGCCGCGCCGCCTTCCCCACGGCGTCGCGCCTCTCCCCGTCGTCGAGCAGGGCAGCGATGGCCGCGGCATAGGCGGCGAGGTCGCCATCCGGCGTCAGCAGGCCGGTCACCCCGGCCTCGACCACATCAGGCACCCCCGCCGTTTCCTGCGCCACGACCGGCAGGCCGGCGGCCTGGGCTTCCAGATAGGCAAGACCATAGGCCTCGCCGCAGCCGGGCCAGACATAGATACCGCCGCGTCCAAGCAATTCGGCGATATCGGCCGCGTCCCGCTCGCCCAGCCATTCGATGCGGTCCGTGGAAAAACCGGCAAACAGCGCCTGAACCGCGTGGCGCATCGGCCCATCGCCGATGACTGCAAGCGTCCACGGCCGGTCTTCGATCAGCAGCAGCGCTTTTGCAAGCATCGTATAACTCTCCATCTTGTCACCCGCACGCATCATCGCCACCACCATCAGCCGCAGCGGATCGGGCGCCGGTGAGACCCTCTCGAACAGCCCCGTGTCGATGAAGGGTTGGAGACCGGCAAGACGCGCCTGCGGAAAGGCGGCCGAAAGCCCGGCCCGGTCACGCGCGGTGAAGCTGATATTGACTGCTGCCTGCAGGATCGCCTCGCCGACTGACTTCTGCACGCCTGCCCAGCCGGTCCTGTCGCGTTTGCCCGCATAGGAGGCTTCGACGGTGACATAGGGGATGACCAATTCGGCTGAAATCACCGGCCCGAACGGGTCGGGCGATTTGTAATAGGGGTGGTAGCAGAACCACAGCTCGGGTCGCGGCGCCGAAGTCCATTTTTCCCGCAGCCGCTGCAGTTCGGTACGGATCGCCGGTTCGAGCGCCGCTGCCGCCTCGGGTGTCGCGGCATAGGTGCGGAATTCTGAAATGATCTCGACTTCATGGCCGGCGTGCTCCAGCGCCCGGATCAACAGCCGCGCCATCAGCCGGTCGCCTGACGGCACCGGATGGTTCGGCGATTTCATCGGCGCGTAGAAAGCCACCCGCATGCACAACCCTCACGTAAGGACACACTGTTTCCAACCGGCATGCCCGGTGGCGAAACTCCGCTATTGTCCATTTCTCTAAAACTTGCGCATAAGCATATGGAATGTGATGGCGATGGAAGCAATTCCGCCTCTTTCTCAATTTCTATGGGCCTGCGGTTGCATCGACAAGAACGGGAATGCATGACGACGGTCTCGGCCACAGGGATTTTTTCGGAGCGTACGATCAGAAGGGCGAGACTTGGTTCCGGCCTCGTCATGTTCATTTTCGTCCTGCTGCATTTGTCGAACCATGCGATCGGTTTGATTTCAGTCTCCGCCGCCGATAAAGCCGCCCGCCTGTTCATGGCGATCTGGCGCAATCCCGTCGGGACGACCATCTTCTATTCGTCGGTTCTGATCCACATCGCGCTGGTGCTGCGCGCCATCTATATGCGCCGCAGCCTGGTGATGCCAAAGGGCGAAATGGCGCAGATTGTGCTCGGCCTTCTGATCCCGCTGCTGCTCATCGATCACGTCATCGGCACGCGCATCGCCCATGAGCTCTATGGCTATATCGATGATTACGAGACGGTCGTCGGGTCGCTGTGGATCAGGGCTCCGGGGAATGGTCTGCGGCAGGCGCTCGGTGTCGTCGCAGTCTGGATCCATGGCTGCATCGGCCTGCATTTCTGGCTGCGCTACCGCCCCTGGTACCCGAGTTTCGCGCCGCTGCTGCTGGCGCTGGCGATCCTCGTGCCCGTGCTCTCGCTGCTCGGCTTCGTCGAAATGGGCCGGACGCTCGCCGACCCCTCCTATCAGCAGGCGATTGCCAACAGCCCCTACAAAGCGACCGTCAACACCCGTTACGCCTCGAACCCGGAGGTTATCCGTCAGGTCTCGACGATCCGCGCCGGCCTCTACGGCGCTTTCTCGGCCTCGCTGCTGATCGTCGTCGCCGCCCGCGCCCGGCGCAAGCTGAAGGAGCGCCTCGACCAGGTGGCCGTGCATTATCCGGGCGGCGAGGTGATCCGGGTGCCGCGCGGCTTCTCGGTGCTGGAAGCAAGCCGGCTCGGCGGCCTGCCGCATTATTCCGTCTGCGGCGGCAAGGGCCAGTGCTCCACCTGCCGCGTGCAGATCCTCGGCGATTACGGGAACCTGCCGGTCCCCGACAAGATGGAACAGACGACGCTGAGGCGTATCAATGCCGGCCCGGATGTGCGGCTCGCCTGCCAGCTTCGCCCGAACCGCGATGTCGCGGTGGCGCCGCTGCTCGTGCCGGCGCTCGAAGCGGCCCTTCCCGCCAACAGCCAGGAGACGAGCCCCGGCCGCGAACGCGAGATCGCCGTGCTCTTCGTCGATATCCGCCATTTCACCACGCTGACGGAAACGCGCCTGCCCTTCGACGTCGTCTTCCTGCTGAACCGTTATTTCGCCATCATCGGCAAGGCGGTGGAGCAGGCGGGCGGGCGCCTCGACAAGTTCATCGGCGATGGCGCCATGGCGCTCTTCGGCCTCAACACCGCGCCGGAGGAAGCTTGCCGCCAGGCGCTCAGCGCTGCCGCGGCGATCGTCGCCGAGATCGAGAAACTCGCCGCAGAGCTCGCCGACGAACTGGCGCTGCCGCTGCGCATCGCGATCGGCATTCACACCGGCCCGGCCGTCGTCGGCACGATGGGCTATGGCCGGGTGCGCAGCCTGACGGCGATCGGCGATACCGTCAATGTGGCGAGCCGGCTGGAAAGTGCTGCCAAGGAGTTCGAAGCGGCGATCGTCATCTCCGAACCGGTGGCGGCCCTCTCCGGCGCCGATCTCGCCGGCATCGAAAGCCGTGAAATCAGCGTGCGCGGCCGGGCTCTGCCCTTGAAAGTCTACGTCATTCCGAGAGAGAAAGCGGCAGAACCGCTCGAAGGAAGAGACTGATGCCCGGCAAACCGTGGCTCACCGCCAAATATTGGAGCCGCCGACTGCGCAAGGCGCGCAATGCCGCCGCCTCGCGCCTCTTCGACACCCGCTTCGGCCGCCGCCTGCTGATCGAGACTATCGGCCCGCGCGTCGTCTCGATGACGGTCGATGCCGGCGACCATCTGATGACTTTTTCGCCGTCGGACTATATCGGCCGCAAGGTCTTCCGGAAGGGCCATTTCGAGCGCGACGCCGTCGACCGGCTGATCGTCATCCTGCGCGAGCGCGGCCTCTTGCGAAAGGATGCGACGCTGCTCGAGATCGGCGGCAATATCGGCACCCAGACCGTCTACTTTGCCTTGAGCGGCACTTACGCCCATATCGTCAGCATCGAGCCCGATCCGCGCAATTTCCCGCTGCTTGCCCTCAACATCCGCCAGAACCGGCTGGAGGAAAAGGTCCGCCTCGTCAACTGCGCCGCCGGCGAGAGTGAAGGCGAGATCGACTTTTTTCTCAACCGCAACAATCACGGCAAGAGCAGCGCCATCCGCCAAAGCTCGACGGACAAGAAGATCATCGTGCCGGTGAAACCGGTTCCCGAGATCCTCGCCGGCCTTTCGATCGACCCAGCCGAAATTGGCCTCGTTTGGATGGATATCGAGGGTTACGAACCGGTCGCCTGCCGCTCAATGCAGCCACTGCTTGCCCGCCGGGTGCCGCTCTATATGGAGTTCACCCCGCTCTTCTACGGAGCGGAGGGAACCAAAGCCTTCACAACGATGCTGTCCGGCTTCTATGAGGATTGCGTCGTCATCTTCGAGGACCGCGAGCAAGAGATGAAGGTTTGCGACCTGCCGGGCGATTACGATCAGTACAACGTGCTGTTTCTGCCGACCACGTGACTTCCTGCACGACGTGGAGCACTGAAAGAGTGCAAGTCGGAGGCGAGCGGACGGTCGCTCGCCTGGCGAAGACAGCTAACCGGAAAAATCTCGTCAACGATGAGAGAGGTGAGTGCTTAATACCCGGTCATTTCGAGATATCCGACACCTGACGTGGTGCCCGTGAAGTTTACCGGCCCTTCCCAATAAGGCGTCGAAGTCGCCATCCAGGACTGGTCGTTCAACGGTTTGGTCGTGATATCGAGTGACTTACCCGGCACGCGGATACGCCACTCTACCGGCATCTGGTGCCCATTGACCGTTGCCTCTCGTGTTGGCTCCAACTGAACGTCGTCTTGCGACAGAGGTGTGGTTTGCCCATCCGCGGATATCCAGTTTGCGGAGATGAACCCGTCCATGTTGTCACGCAGGCGAAAAGCCATCAGCTTATCGCCGGATTCCATATGCAGTGAGAACCAGTCCCAGCCTGTCTGATTGGACGCAAGCGGCTGCGACGACCACTCTCGATCCAGCCAAGCCTCACCCGTGACATCAACCGGCGCCCCGGAGATCGAAATAGCGCCTGAGACCTCATAGAAAGGCTGCGAGTAGTAATAACTCGCCTGCCCGTCAGCCGACTTCACGGAAAAGCCGTTGTCGCCCTGCAGCACCAGCGGGCCGTCAGCCTTGAGGTGCAAGCCATAGCTGAAATCCGGGCCGTTTGCGGAGAGCGAAAGGTTGCCAAGAGCAAGCGAGCCTGCTCCATCAGCAGCTGTCGTCTGCCAGTCGTCGATCCACGCCCGAAACGGCATTGACTCAACGCCCGCTTGTCCAACTCCTCCCCGGCCAAAGCGCTCCGCGACATACTGGTGGGTTTGAGTGGTGATAGCCGCATGTCCGATCCAGACCTGCGGATCCGCGAAGCCTTCTTTGTTTCCCGGGGCCAGTGCGGATCGGAAGAGCGTCCATTGCGCGCCGTACTGCTTTTTATCCTCGCCTGTGAGGTTGGCAGTCACATACCACCATTCAATCCGGTAATCAGGATGAGCGCCGTGATCGGCGGGAAACGAGAGAGTGCCGCCATGTTTCGGGATCGCAAATCCCTGCGCATCTGACCCCAGCCCGGCAAAGCCCTGTGCGAAGGCATGTGCGCTTGCGCAGCTCATAACAACAGCCATCAGGACAACTGCCTGCATTCTAACGTTCATTGGCAAAGATCCTCAACAGATCGACCGGATTGACCGAGGCCAGACGCCGAACGGGAACCAACACCGACAGCAATGATGCCAGGAGGGCGATTGCTCCCAGCCGAAGCCAGTCCATTGGAAACACCATCATTGGCAACCGCCATCCAAAGGCCTCGACGTTCACAATCGCCAGCAGCACCCAGGCCAGGGCGAGACCAACCGGGATCGCCGCCAGAAATGTTGCAAGCCAGAGCGCAAGTGTTCGCGCCACTTCATAGAGCGCCAAGTTTCGTCGCCGCACGCCCATTGCCCATAACGGCGCGAGCTGAGGAAGCCGAATACCTGACAGCGTCAAAAGACTTGAGAACATGGCAAATCCTGCCACAGCTAGCGTGAGGACGTTCAGCGCACCCGTCACCTTGAATGTCTGGTCGAAGATGGCTCTCGATTGTCGCTTGAGGGAGGCCTGGTCAACGATCGCGGTATCCGGCAGACCGAAATCTTCTACCAGCTGACGCTTAAGATCCGAGGCTCGCTCGGGAGGCACTCGGACGCCGTAACGAAGTTTGGGTACATCGGGATAGTGATCGACCAGGCCATTGATCCCCACGATCACTTGACCATTTGGATTGCCATAGTCCGAATACACGCCGACGACAGTCGCGCTCCAGCCACCAGGCATCACCAATGGCTGGCCGATCTTAGCTTCGCCGCGACGCCACATCTGCTCATTGATCAGAGCGCCCTGCCCCGCGGCGACCTTTTCCCAGACCTCCTTGTCTGAAGCAATCAAGGGCCAATGCTCACGATAGGTGGGATCATCCGCAACGCCGAAAATCTGGATCTGCTCACCGAAGACTTCACCGTCGACGCTCCAGATTGGAAGGACTGCTGTCGCGCGCTGCGGAAGCCACGCCCGTAGCCGGGCAGCTTGATCCTCATCCTTGGCAGTCACGTAAAGTTCTGCGGCCAGGCGTTGATCCAGCCACCCGATAAACGTCAACCGGAAACTGGCAACCATCGTGCCGACGCCGATGTTCGCCGACAATGCGAGCAGCAGAGCAATCAAAGCCAGCGACAAGCCAGGGAGTTGCATGCGGGTGTCTGCCCAGAACCATTCTACCAGGGCGCTTCCTGCCAATCGATGAGATGCGGTCAGGATGAGGGCAAGAAGTCCAGGTAACATAAGAGCTGTTCCGAGCAGCAGGCAGCCCAGCACCGCAAAGCCCGCCACGAGGCCGGATGCCGTGATCGCAACGACGACGGCCAGGACAAGCAAAACTCCGCCAGCTCCGGCCTGATAAGCCAGTGATCTGGCCGACTCTCTTGCCCACGCCCGCGGTTGAGCGGCAGCCAAGATCGGCAGCTTCCAAACCCGCCAAAGGCTCTGCGCTGACGAGACAGCGGTTCCGCCAAGGGCAATCGCCAGTCCCGCCAACCACCACTCCGGCCGAATGGAAAGCGAACCCGATACATTGGCACCATACAAGCCCCGGAGCGTGGCAGCCACACCCGGCATTAGCAGCGAAGCGATCATGTATCCAAGGATGACGCCGATCAAACCCGATACCAGCGCGAGCACCGAGAGTTCGGCCACAAGCATGAGGGACAGCGCCCGAAGAGAGATACCAAGGGACCGCAGCGTTCGGAAGGTGCCACGACGCTGCTCGAAGGTCAGGCCTGTGGCCGAATAAACGATGAAAAGCCCAACGACGAATGAGAGAAAGCCGAAAGCAGTCAGGTTGAGATGGAAACTATCGGTAATGCGGGCAACGTCTGGCTGGTCAGCCGGTTCGCGAATCGTCAGTCCGGGTGCAATCCGGTCGAGAGCTTGGGCTTTGAGCTCTTGATTGGCAGCGACCACCAGGCGGTCAATCCTCCCGTACTTTTCGAGCAACCTGTCGGCGACGGATATATCGACGAAGGCGGCGCCATCGGGGACATTGTCGTCGACTTTGACAGGCATGTCCGGGCCCCCGCGCAGCCGTTCGGCGGTCGCGCTCGATACCAGAAGCTGTCCGCCGGCTGAAAAGAAGCCCGAGAGATCCGAGCCGCTGACGATCGCCGCACCCGGAGTGTCCCTTGGCATCGTCAGAGGTTCGATGCCAACCAGCCTTATTCGCGTGGTTCCAAGACGGTAAATTCCCTCAATGACCGGCGAAACCTGCAAACCCGCTCGACGCAGGTTTCCATAGATTTCGGTCGTGATACCGCCACCGTTGTTGGCGACGATCTGTCGAAGACTGCCCTGCTCCAAAACGGATGACGCCCGTGCGTAACTTGCCCTGGCCTCGGCGTTGATTGCCTGGACACCAGACCAAAGAGCCGTAGCGAGCGCAATTCCCATTACCAGGGTGAGCAACTGAAGCGGTTTTCGGCGCCAATGAGAAAGAAGCGCTGCGAACGCGACAACCTTCATCCGACAATCTTCCCGCCGCGAAGGACCACTGTTCGGTCCAGACGCTCTGCAAGCCTCGCAGAGTGAGTGACAAGCAGGAGAGCCGATCCCGCTGTCCGCGCCAGACTGACCATCAGGTCAAGGACGACATCCCCGGACTGCTCATCTAGATTGCCCGTTGGTTCGTCGGCGAGAATGAGTGGCGGTCGAGCGGCCAAGGTTCGTCCGATTGCGACGCGCTGCTGTTGCCCTCCAGAAAGCTGCTCGGGGTATCTTGCGGTGTAATCGCCCAGCCCCAATCTATCGACCAACTCTTTTTCCCAAGCGCGGTCGTACCGGTTCGCGAGTTTGGCGTGGAATGAGATATTGGCCGCGACAGCCAGTGACGGAATGAGATTGAACTGTTGGAAGATGAGTCCGACCTTGGTCCTGCGGTAATGTGCGCGTTCGTTTTCACTGAATTGCTTAAGATCTCGGCCGTTCATGACGACGGAGCCACCATCTGCATGGTCCAGCCCTCCCGCCAGATGCAGCAGCGTACTTTTGCCACTGCCGGACTCTCCCGTCAGGGCGACGCTTTCGGCAGCCGCTACGTCCAGATCGACGCCCCTCAGTATCTCAATCGGGCCTTCGGCGGTCGAATAGGATTTTTTGACGCCGGACAGCGTTAGGATCATCATGAACTCTGGAAGCGGCATTGATCGGCGCGTTATCCTCAACTAGGTGAGGTTCTCCTTCACGACAAGGTCCGAAAACCGGCTGATCGATGATAGTTCCTCGCCGCCAGAGCCCTCCAAAGTTCTCGAAGAATGGATCGCAGCGGTCTTCGCTGGCACCGTCGTCCTTCAAGCTCTCGTATCGCCCATAAATTCGGGCACGAGCATGGTAGCTCTACGGCGATTTCATTGGCCAACTTCAATGGAAACGAAGCCCTCTTCGGTATCGCCATCAGTCGTCGGTGTGCTCCACCTGAGCGTATAATTGCCTGGCCGCAGCCTGTCGCGAGTAGAAACAATGACCTCTCCTTGAGCAGGGCCTTCCTTGGCGCCTGCGCAGGCGACCAGATGGTTCCGTTCATCGCGCAGCTCGAAGACAGAGCGGGACAAATCGATCTGATAGGAAAAGGACAGTGAGACGTCAGAGCCTGTTACAGGCAAGATCTGGGCAACACCTGCAAAGGCGGCATGCGGCACCAGCGAGACACCGGCAATGATTGCCCAGATCGTAATTCTCCGCAGCATGGGCGATATCCTCAGAGCTAAGAGATTGAATGCGCAACCAAGCCACCGGGTTCCAGGCGGCAAAGGTCGCGCACGGCCGACACGCTATCGAGGGCGTGATTCGACAATGGCATCAGGTCACCAACGCGCGTCACATTTGTCGACCGGAGGAGGACTGTCTGCCGCGAAATCCACAACTTACGAACTCGTTGAGCGCGCCCCAAAGACAGCCTGCGCGTCTTCGAACAGCGCCCTGATCAACTCGCCCGATGGCAGATGCTGCGTCAGGCGAGTGCCTGTCCCGACGACAGGTTGGTGAAGTCGTCCTGCCCTTTTGCTTCCACTGCACCTGCTGATCCATATGGACCGGCATGAGCAGTCGGCGACCTCCGACATGATTGCGAAGATGCTCAACACGAATCCCGTCGTCGTCCGCCGCACCATGGCCGGCCTTCGCGAACAGGGCTATGTCCGCTCCGAAAAGGGCCACGGCGGCGGCTGGACGCTGCTGCGTCCGTTGTCGGAAATCACGCTGCTTAATGTCTACAACGCGCTCGGCGAGCCACATCTCTTCGCTATCGGCCCCGCCGATGATCGGCCGAAATGCCTTATGGAACAGGCGGTGAATACCGTCCTCCGAGATGCGATGAAGGAGGCGGAGGCCCTGCTCCTGCGGCGGTTGGGCAGCGTAACCCTGGAAGAAATCGCCGCCGACTTCGAAGCAAAACTGACCTCGCGCTCAGCGACGTCCTATTCCTGCGCCTCATGAGGGTTATGTTCCGCAGCAGAGGACATAACGGCTTTCCTTGCATGGCGAAGCCGCTTCAAACCAGCCTCTTCGCCTCTGTCCTCGTATGCTCATGGTACTTGTTTTCGCGCAGCGTTCCGAAAAGCTTCAGGCTCTCCAGATGCTCGCGCTGGGCGCGGTAGAATTCGTTGAGAAAGAACCGTTCCTGGCCGGGCTTCACGGTCTCGGGATACTGGATCCTTCGGGTAATGGTGCGGACGATCTGAGCGATCTCCACGCTGTTGCGGCTCTTCGTCGTGTCGCGGAGCACATCTTCCAGCGTCTGCAGCTCATATTTGCCGTAGATATCGAGATGCTCGGGTGAAAATTCGAATGCCGGCTGCGAGTCGGCGGCGGCAATCGCAGACAGTGCGAGGTCGGACAGCAGCACCGAGCGCGGATTGTCGACCACCAGCGTGCCGGCGATGATGTCGCCGAGCCGTTGCCGGCGCCGGTTGGCGAGCGGAACGATCACGACCACCAGAAGCCAGGCGCACGTTAAAGCGTTTTCCAATCCCGACTTGGTGGCAATCGATGCCAAAAGGGTCATGGGAGCGAAGATCTCCACCTCTTTCATCAGGTTGCGCGCGGTAACCTGATGGGGCGTCAGCCGTCGTCCGTTGGCGTTGATGACGCGGATGCCGGTTATCTTTTTCCCGAGTGTGCGTCCGTTCCAGATCAGCTCCGATAAAATGTAATAGGGGGTCCGCACCAAGAAACCCAGCAAGATGATCAGCATCATCTCGACGTTCGAAGGCAGTATCCCTGTGAAGGCGATAACGAAGGAGCAGATGACGATGAGGATACCGGTGAAGATGATGTCGAGGATTTGCGCGCCGAGGCGGCTGCCGATAGAGCCGATCGCGAAACTGATCGGAACACCCTCCGGCGGGATGAACTGTTCGACGCGGTTGCCGTCCTGAACTGACTGGTTCATCGCACAGACTCACGCGAAACTTTGCTGTCGCGGCCGCCAAACAGCAGCCAGCCCACCCAGAAGAGGCCCATCCCCCAGCCGATGGTGAGGCGCCAGATCGGATCCTGTATCAGCTGGCGAAGGAAACCTTCGATGAAGGCGGCCACGATCAGCATCAGCGCCGCAAGAATCGCGAGCTTGACGGCGTCACGTCCCTGGTGGCGCAACGCCTCCCGGCGGGTTCGTGCCCCCGGCAGAAGAACGGCAAGTCCGAGCCTTGCTCCCCCCGCGCAAGCAATGGCGATCGCCGCAAGCTCGGTTACGCCGTGGATCGAGAGCCAGCCGAAGACGTCGTATCCCAAGCCCTTGCGCGCAAACATCGCGAAGAACGCGCCCAGGATCAGGCCATTGTAAAAGGTCAGGATGAAGCTCGGCACCGACACGAAAATGCCGAGTGTGAAAATCAGCACGACGATGGTGGTGTTGTGGGAAAAGAGAAATGCGGAAAAGGCGGAGAGCCGGTCGCTGTCATGCCCTTCACCGCCATAGATCGTCGAGCGGAGATAATCGGCCGATGCATCCGGGGTGCGCTGGTCGGCCAGTCCCGGCGGCACCAAAGTATAGAACCAGCTGGGGTCGCTGGTGCAGAGCTTATAGCCCGCAAGCGCCCCCAGAACGAGCGCCAGGAAACCGATGAACAGAGGCAAAGCCGATCGGCGCACCGCCTGCGGAATGCCCTGCACCAGCAGGCGGGTGAACAGGCCGCCGAGGCTTTCCTGCGGCGCATAGACCACCAGATAGGCCCGGGCGCAGAGGCTCTCCAGATAGGCGATCAGCGCACGATCGAGGGAAATGTCGCGGGCCACGCTCAGCGAGTTCATCGCCTGCCTGTAGCCGGCGGTAAGATTGCGGACCTCATCATAACCGAGGGCGGCTGCGCCACCTTTCTCGGCCCGCGTCACGAGGTCGTCCAGCTGACGCCAGTGCATTTCGCGCTCCACCCGGAAGCGCGCCGAGCGAAGCATATCGGTCTGGATGGCGCCGACGTTGACCTTGCCGCCCGTATCTCTCCTGTCGCCGATACCGATATCCATCATATCATCTCACGGGATTTGATTTCGACGTAACGCGCAATAAGATCCGAGGTCAGTGCCTCCGGTGTGCTGTCGAGGCAGAGTACGCCGAGACGCGCCAGCTTTTCCATCACCGTGCGCCTCTCCTGAAGGATCTGGCGCGCTGCGACGGAGCGGGCGATAGCGTCCAGCGTCACCTCCTCGGGTTCCACCAGCTTTGCCAGCATCGGATCGCGCAAGGCGACGTAGACAATGAAATGATGCCGGGCGAGCACCTGAATGTTCTCGATCATCAGCTCCGCCGTGATACTGTCGACGAAATCGGAGAATATCACGATCAGCGAACGTCGTTTCAGGCGCCCCGACAGATGCGTTAATCCCAGCGTATGGTTGCTCTCCTGGGTTTCATAACGCAGCTCGGCGCACATCGTCTGCAGTCGCGGAAAGGCTGCTCTTCCAGGCAAGGCCGGCACGAACAGGCGCGGGCGGCTGTCGAAACTGTAGAAACCCACGAGATCGCCGGCAAGGCCACCGGCCCAGCACATTGCCAATGCCGCGTTGATGGCGCGATCGAGCTTGGTGAAGCCGCCGAGCTGTTCGGCCATGAGCCGTCCGGAATCGATGCACAAGATGATCTGGTGGTTTCGTTCGGCCCGCATCTCGCGCACCACTAGATTGCGCATCCGGGCGGACCGCTTCCAATCGATGCTGCGCGGATCCATGCCGCTTACAAATTCACGCAGCTGATGGAACTCCGATCCTTCGCCACGCAGCCGCAGATCTTTCTGACCGGCTTCCAGCGGCAGGATCTGCGTCCTTATCGCACCCGACAGCACCGGCGATATGTCGGGCAGAACGGCGATCTCTTTTCCCACCGGCATGCGCGCGATCATCTCGAGCAGCTTCAGCCGCGACGGCCACTTCAGCCACAGGTCATGGACTGCGTATCGTCCCCGTCGTGTCAGGTGAAGATCCAAAGAGGCCCCGGCAGATTTCTCTCCAGAGACTGACAAGGCGCTCGCCAATCTGCTTTCGCCGACGACAAGCTGGGGAGCGCAATCGAGCCGGATCTCGGTATCGTCAGGCACTGCGCCCTTCCGCGGCCGGATAGTGGCCATAAACGTGGCGGTGTGGCCGACAAAACCTTGCGGTGGGAGATCGAATTCCACCGTCATCCGGCCCGACAAGGCCGACATGACCAGATCGCCTGCCGTCAACGCCGCAAGCGCGACCCAAAGGCCGAGTAACAGGTAGCCCATATCGCGCCACCACACGCTGACGAAAACCGTCACCGCCGCCAAAATCAGAACAAGTGCGATCAGATACCGGGATGGCCGCATTTAACGGGGCGCATCCACGCGGTTCATGATGTTGCGGAGCACCTCGTCCGGTGTGCGGCCGTCGATTTCCGCCGAAGGCGAGAGAATGATGCGGTGGCGAAGCGCCGGCACCAGCAATGCTTGAACATCATCCGGCAAGCCGTAATCCCGGCCCTCGAATGCCGCACGCACACGCACGGCCGAGGCCAGAGCGTCGGCGGCGCGCGTCGATGCGCCGTAGAGAATATCGGCATCGGAGCGCGTGGCGCGCACCAGGTCGACGACATAGGTCAGGATCGTGCTGTCCAGATGGATCGCATCGATCAGCGCCCGTCCCTCGGCGAGCGTCGCACTGGTGACGAGCGGGCGGATGCCGGCATTGCGCATATCCGATTGCAGCGCCTGCTTGGCGTGTTTGGAAAGGATGGCAATTTCCGTATCTCGGTCGGGAAATTCGACGACGAGCTTGAACAGGAAGCGGTCGAGCTGGGCTTCGGGCAGGGGATAGGTGCCCTGCTGCTCGATCGGGTTCTGGGTGGCAAGCACGAAGAAATCCGGTCCCAGGGAATAATCGGTTCCGTCGAGCGTGACCATCCGCTCGTTCATCGCCTGGAGGAGCGCGGATTGCGTCTTCGGCGGAGCGCGATTGATCTCGTCGGCGAGAAGGATATCGGTAAAGACCGGACCCTTGGTCAGGTGGAACTGATTGGTCTGGAAGTTGAAGAGATTAACACCCAGGACATCACCGGGCATCAGGTCGGGCGTGAACTGGATGCGACGATAGACCAGTGCCATAGCGGCGGAAACCGAGCGCGCAAGCAGGGTTTTGGCCGTACCGGGAGGGCCCTCGACGAGACAGTGGCCGCCGGCAAAGATCGAGATCAGGACGAGATCGATGATCGCATCCTGCCCCTGCACCACTTTGCCGATTTCGCCACGAACCGTGGCGATAAGATTGCGAAATTCACCTAGATCCAAGCTCAATGCTCCCTAGCAATTTTCTGAATATCTCGAGATGGCGGTGGAGGTCCGCCCGCGTCATCACATGTCCGCGTTCGATCAGCGCCTCGGCTGTAGCGTGCAAGGCGTGCGCCCCTGCCTTGTCGCTGCGCGCCAGACGTTGAAACAGCCGCGTAATACCTGCCTGATTGCCGGCTCCAGAGCCGAAGAGCAGCTGCGCTTTATCGGCCAGCAGATGCAGCACGAACTGGCCGGCCATCCGCCCGTCATTGCCCGACAAACGAAGCAGCCGCGCCGTAGCTTCGATCGCAGCGGTCTTCGACAGCTCGATGTTTGCAGATGCCTCACGCAAAGGCGGCCCGAAGCGATACGCGCCGCGCCAGAAGCAGATCGCTGCGACGACGAGCAGTGTTCCCCAGATGACCGACAGCGGATAGGCGAAAAACCGCTTGAGATCGGAGGCAGAGCGCTCATAGGACTTGCCCTCGTCCACCGGTTTCTCGCTGTCCAGAGGCAGGCCGACCGTATCCAGATAGACCGGCCGCGTCTCGCCGGCGCCGCGCAGCAGCGCGACGAGCGACGCGGCGAAGGAGGCGTTATCGGCCAGGGCCATCCCATGATTGTTCAACAGGTCGGGATCCGACAGAAGATAAGCGTGATGATAGTTCTCGCAATGGATGAGCAGCGCACCGGTCAGCGTGCCCGCAAGCTCCCTGCACGAGGACGGCAGGCTCGCCAGATCGAAGGTTTGCGCTCGATACAAGGCAATGCTGATTGGCTGGTCCGGCTTGAGGCGCGGATGTGCCTCTTCAAGTCCCTTCCCGCTGCGATCGAGACCCAAATCTGAATAACCGATCCTGTCGAGTTCGCCGCGGATGTCGGCGAGATCAACCAGTCCCGCTGCGCTGGCGACACCATCGGTCGACACGCTGCCACGCCATTTCGGCAAAATGATCAGCGTCGGCAGCGCGTAGCGACTTGATTCCTGGACTGAGCTTTCCGGACCCGCCTCATCCGTTTCTTCGCCCGCCTGAGGGGCAACAGTCTCGCCTCGGCGTATCGACAGGGGAACGATGCGCAGCGAGATTTCCGAACTCGCTCGGGCGACATGCGGGTCGGATCGGATGACAGGGATTCCCTTGGCCTGCAGCCACAATTCCAATCCCTTGTTGCCGAGCGGCGAGCGGTCGAAATCGCTGCCCCGCGGCAGCCAGAAGAGTGCCAGCGCTACCAGCACAAGCACCATAACCAGGATTAAAACGGGGGCCGACTTACGCATGGGTCAATCTACCGATCGACAGAAGGTCGCGCGCCGCGGCGAGAAGGGTGCTGAAATGGTTTTCCGCAACGCTTCGACCGCCGTAATGAACGAGTTCCACCGCAGTCAGGAAATTTGCAAGCCGCTCGCGGTCGGGCATATTTTTCGGCAGGCGGGCGAAAACGGCGCGTTCCGTATCGGCACGGAAAAGACGGGTTCCGGTAATATCCGCCGCGTGCAGCAGGCAATGCCTGAGCAGCAGGACAAGCGCCTGCCGTCGATCCGCCATGGCCGCAATGCGCTGCAGGAAATCGCTCGGCTTCTCCTCAGCCTCCGCGGCCGATGTGCGCCAGCTTTCCGGCGCCTCCCCCTGCCGCTTCATTTCGCGAGGAGCAGAGGAGAGCAAGACACCGCCATTTCCGAAGCGGATCCACAAGCCGATGACCGCGATGAGACCGACAAGCACGACGGCAACCGCCAGAGGACCGCTGACGACCGACTCCCGCGGGACAAACAACGGCTTGCGTTGCGGTGGCGATGTCGTCGTATTCGATGCCGGTGCGCCTTTTGCGGAGGCGTCGCCATAGACCAGCGTACAGCGCAATCCGTTCTGCAAGCACTGCGAGGCATATTCGGCTCCGGCGGCGCTCCTTTGATGAGCATCGCCCTCGGCCTGCGGACTGCTGCTGTCCTGCGCTTGCGCAGGCGGAAAGGGAGCCGAGGTGGCCAGGATCAAAGCCACCAGCAGGCCGGCGTTGCGGATGGTCATGCTCTAGGCAAAGACCTCTGCTCGCGCTTCAGGACGCAACGGATCCGGACCGAACTTGTTCGGACCTTCGGTGCCCTTCATCACGGAAATAATGGTAATCGCGAGCCCCGTAACAGTACCGACATAGGGAACCATGCCCAAGACGATCACCGCGAGATACCACCAACCGGAAATGTTGCGATCATGGAAGCGGCGAACCTGAAGGGATAGGATGGGCAAAACGAGGGCAAGCGCCAACAATCCGCCAATAATCATAAGGACGACCACCAGTGAAGATGTTCCGCCCTGCTGACCGGAAAAAGCGCCTGCCGCGAAGGCCAAAATTACTATTGCGAGAGCCAACAACGCATAGAACAGCTGAAACCACCAATATTCCGACCGGGGGGCCCTGCCGGAAAAGGTTGCGTATTTCTGCGTCAGAACAGTCCGAACAGCTTCAGTAAACCCCATTTGAAACGCTCTCATTGTGCCTGCTGCAAGCAAGGCGCCTACAGTCTTATCAACGTCCTGCTTAATAGTCGTTTTTCGGATAAAACAGCTACAATTCAAACGCAGAAATTGCAATAAGCCGGTTGCTTCAAAACAGGCGCTAACTCATGTGGAAACTAACCGCAGAAACGGAGCTACCAGCAGGCTGCGGATGCCCATGCTGTTAGGCAAAGACTTCTGCGCGCGCTTCAGGACGCAGCGGATCGCGTCCGAACTTGTTCGGACCTTCGGTGCCCGGAAGCACGTTGATCACCAGGATCGCAATAACTGCAATGAGACCCATGTAGGGAACGAAATTAGCAACGCACAGCGCGAGATACCACCAGCCGGAAATGTTGCGATCATGGAAGCGGCGAACTTGAACTGCTATCGCTGGCAAAAACATCGCCAGCCAAATCAATCCGCCGAGGAAGAAGAGAAGGCCGAGCGGTGGCGGAACTCCGTCCCGGAAGTCGGAAAAGCCGGCGACCAAACTGCACAGGATGCCCATCGCAAGCAGCACTAGAACATAGAATAAGACATACCACCAATATTCGGCGCGGGACGCCCTGCCGGAGAAAGTTGCATATTTCTGCACCAGAACCGTGCCGGCAGCTTCAGTAAACCCCACTTCGATGCCCCATCTGTGCTAGCGGCGAGTCTGGTGATCGCTCACCTTTCGGCTCGGACCTACAGCCCGACGAAAAACAGCTACAATTCAAACGCATAAATTGCAATGAGGCAGCTGCATCGCGTCAGCATCCAAACGCGATGCTTGGGCGGAAAGATTTTTTAACTTAGTTGCCCGGGGAATTCGATCGTATAATGTGGTGGTTTACACGCCTCCCCGTGCCGCGTAGCCCCCTCATCCGCCTGCCGGCACCTTTTCCCTGCGGCTGAGAAGAGAATCGTGGCAACGCCTCGCTTCTGTTGAAACCTCGGTCGCCACAGTCGCCGCTACCACGGCTTATGTCCTCCGATAAAGAAAATACCGCCCTTCCTTGATTCCCTCCGGCAGCGGCAGCGCCGCCAGTTCGGCATGCTCCAGCGGCAGGCCGCTGACGGCGATGCCGTTTGGGGCGATGACGCCGGCCATCAGCTGCGGCAGCCAGGTCAGCGTCACCGCGTCGATCTCGTCATGGCCGGTGCCGATGTCGGCATGGGCAAGGGCCGCGCCGATGCCGAGGAAGGCCTGGCCGGATTCGCGGATATTGCCGGTCACCATATCTTCCGCCGCGGGTGTCGAGGCTGAATAGGAGCGGACCTCCCAGTCGAAGGCGACGATGCGGCGGCCGGGGAAATTCTCGCGCAGGTGATCATAGGTGCGGCCATTGCCGAGGCCGAATTCCAGCACCGGACCCTCTGTTTCGCCGACCAGATCGATGATCGCGTTCAAAATGTCGCGTTGGGCCGTCAACCGGCGAATGAAGCTGTCGAGGCGGCTCATCTAATCCGTATCCGTCATGAAAAATCGTGCTCGGGTGCTAACACATGAAACCTTGCCAAGTCGATTGCCGTAAATGGGAAATGGCGTTGCAGTGGCAACATGGGTCTGTGCTAAGCTGGATGACATGAAAACCGTGACCGACGAAGAATTCTTTGCCTCCGTGCCGCTGTTCAGCGTCTTCGAGGGCGTGACCGATGCCGCCAATTATCGGCCGCTGCCGGACGGATGGGTGCTGGCGCTCGCCGACATCGTCGGCTCGACGCAGGCAATCGCCGGCGGCCGTTACAAGGACGTCAACATGGCGGGCGCCAGCGTCATTTCGGCGGTGTTGAATGCCGTCGGCAAGGGCGATTATCCCTTCGTCTTCGGCGGCGACGGTGCGCTGATCGCGCTTCCGGGTTCGCTGGAGCAGGCGGCGCGCGATGCCCTTGCCGCGGTGCAGGTCTGGGTCGAGGAAGATCTCAGCCTGATGCTGCGCATCGCCATCGTTCCCGTCGCCGACACCCGCGCCGAGGGTCTCGACGTCCGCGTCGCACGTTACTCGGCAAGCCCGCACGTCACCTATGCGATGTTCTGGGGCGGTGGCACCAGCTGGGCGGAAAGACAGATGAAGCTCGGCCGTTACGCCGTCGACCGCGCCGCCCCGGAAACCCGCCCAGATCTCACCGGCCTCTCCTGCCGCTGGAGCCCGATCGATGCGCAAAACGGCGAGATCGTCTCGATCATCGCGGTTCCCGGCGAAGGCCGCCCGGGCGAAGAATTCCGCGAGCTCGTCAACGGTATCGTCGCCATCACCACCGAACAGAACCGCGATAGCCATCCGGTGCCGGCCGGCGGCCCAAACTTCGCCTTTTCGCTGCACGGCATCAATCGCGAGGCCAAGGCCACCGCGCCGGCCGGTCGGCGGTTGCGGCAGAAGCTCTTCATCTTCCTGCAGCTCGCCGTTACCGTATTGTTCTACAGGCTCGGCATTCCGCTCGGCCGCTTCGACGCGCGCCGCTACAAAAGCGACGTCGCCGGCAATTCCGATTTCCGCAAGTTCGACGACGGGCTGAAGATGACGGTCGACGTCGATGCCGAACATCTGAAACGGATCGAGACGTTGCTGGAAGCGGCGCGGGCCAGGGGCATTGCCCGCTACGGCCTGCATCGGCAGGCCTCGGCGCTGATGACCTGCTTCGTGCCGACGCCGATTTCGCGCGACCACATGCATTTCATCGACGGTGCATCAGGCGGTTATGCGGTGGCCGCCAGCCGGATGACCGGCAAGTCGCTTTCTGCAACGCCGCCCGTCATCTGAGACGCGCACCGAAGAAAGGCAACCCGCCGCTTTGACGGCGACGGGCTGATCTCATCCTGGTTTACGCAACGACTTAGCGGGAACGGCAACGACCGGTTCGGGTAGTTTCCTTGTCGCCGTCATCGTAGGCAATGCCGACGGGTGCCATCGAGCCTCCCTTCTTAGCTGTGGCCGTCACGCCTTGATGATGTGACCGGCAGAAAGCCCGAGCCGGTTGAAGACGTTGCGCGTGTCGATGATCAGCGCAGCACTTTTTGCGAGCGTCGCATAATCCACGCTGTCATGGTCGGTCGCGACCAGCACCGCATCGTAACCGGCGACCGCTTCCGGCGTCAGCGCCACCGATTGGCGGCCCTTCAGCGCCTGGTATTCGCGTGTCGGCGGGATCTCGGTGACGAAGGGATCGTGATAATCGGCCCGTCCGCCGCGTTCCTCAATGATCTCGATCAGCCGCAGCGATGGGCTCTCGCGGATATCGGCAACGTTCTTCTTGTAGGCGAGCCCGATCACCAGCACCTTGCTGCGGCTCAGCGCCTTGCCGGCGCGGATGTCGAGGGCTTCGGCAAGCTTGCCGACGACATAACGCGGCATTGCCGAATTGATCTCGCCGGCGAGCTCGATGAAGCGGGTGGGCAGCTCGTATTCGCGCGATTTCCAGGTGAGGTAGAAGGGATCGATCGGGATGCAATGGCCGCCGAGGCCGGGGCCGGGATAGAAGGGCATATAGCCGAAGGGCTTGGTCTTGGCCGCGTCGATCACTTCCCAGACATCGATGCCCATCGCCGCATAGACGGTCTTCAGCTCGTTGACGAGGGCGATGTTGACCGAGCGGAAGATGTTTTCGGTAAGCTTCACCGCCTCGGCCGTCGCGTTCGAGGAGACCGGAACGACGGTCGAGACCGCCGCACCGTAGAAGGCCTTCATCAAGGACAGCGCCTCAGTGCCGTCGCCGGCGACGACCTTCGGGATGGTGGCGGTATGATAATTCTGGTTGCCGGGATCCTCCCGCTCCGGCGAGAAGCCGACGAAGAAGTCCGAACCGGACTTCAGCCCGGTGCCTTCGAGAATGACCTTGACGATATCATCGGTCGTGCCGGGATAGGTGGTCGATTCCAGCACGACGAGCTGGCCGGGGCGCAGCTGCGCGGCGATCGAGCGCGACGTCGCCTCGACGAAGGAAAGGTCGGGATCGCGGTGTTTGGTCAGCGGCGTCGGCACGCAGATGATGATGACGTCGCAGGCGGCAAGCCCGGCGAAATCGGTCGTCGCCTCGAAGCGTCCTGCTTTGATCTCGGTGGCAAGCGCTGCGTCGCTGACCGCGTCGATATAGGAGCGGCGGGCATCGAGCGCCACCATCTTGGAGGGATCGATGTCGAAGCCGGTGACCGCAAAGCCGCTGCGCGCCACCGCCATCGCCAGCGGCAGGCCGACATAACCGAGCCCGATGATGCCGGCACGCGCCGCGCGGGTGTCGATCTTCTGCAAAAGCGTATCGAAGGTGGAGAGAGCCAAGGCGGGATCTTTCAAACGGGGAAATTCAGGAAGCTGATCTAATGCATGATTGCGGTGAATTAAACCCGGGGGCGGATGTTCCTCTTTTCCCGGCGGCATGCCGTCCTGTCGATGCAGTGGCTTCCCCTCACCCTAGCCCTCTCCCCGTAAAAACGGGGAGAGGGGACGTGCCCTGCGCGAGGTGGGTGGGAACGGAGAGGTCGCGGCTCGGCAGGCGGATGAGGGGCAGGTCTCGCCGACATATTTGAAAACCCCTTAGCCGGGGTGTGGCCAAAATGCCCCGCCGCCATCCTTTGCTGCAACTTCAGGGCACAAAAAATGCCGATCCCATTGTTTCGCATTTGCAGCATCCCTATTTTGACTTTTGATAATGAACCGCCGTGAAAGGACCGCCCCTCCGATCCCCCGATAGGGAGCAAAGGGGTGCCGCTGCCGGGCTCTCGGCAGATCGTTGACAAATAATACCGCTCGTACATCCTGATTTCCTTGTGACCTGCGCATGAAAATGTGCCGGCCGGGGGATTTTTGGCTCTTGAGGATGGCGTGGCTTATGAGGATCATACCGAGAATGAGCACGATCGAATCCAGCGTCTCCTCCATCCTGTTGGACCGGGTCGCCGAATGGCTGACGAACTCTTCGCTGGCCGGAGACGAACTGGAAAACATTGTGCGCGGTTTCTGCGAACGGCTCGCCTCCGCCGGCCTGCCGATTGCGCGCGTGCATCTGACCTTTTCGATGCTGCATCCGCTCTACGACGCGCTGAGCTTCACCTGGCGGCGCGCCAGTGGCGTCACCATCGAGGGCTTCCGCATGCCGGCCGGGCAGAAGCCGGACCGCTTCCTGCAGAGCCCTTATTATTACCTGCTCGACAACAATCTGCAGCACATCCGCCGCCGGCTGATGCAGGAAGGGCCGGCCGAATTCCCGATCTTCGAGGACCTGCGCAAGGACGCTATCACCGATTACCTGGCCTTCGTGCAGCCCTTCGGCGACGGTTCGGTGCAGGGCATGATGGGCTCCTGGTCGACCGACCACCATAACGGCTTTTCCGACGACATGATCGATGCGCTGCTGAGAATGCAGAACCATCTGGCCGTCGCCGCCAAGATGGCCGTGCTCGGCAAGCTCGCCAACAACATGCTGACCACCTATCTCGGCGGCGATGCCGGTAAGCGGGTGCTGAACGGCCAGATCCGCCGCGGCGACGGCGAGACGATCCGCGCCGCCCTGGTCATGGGCGACATGCGCGAATCCACGGTGTATGCCGAAAAGGAAGGCCGCCAGGCCTATATCGACACGCTGAACCAGTTCTTCGACGCGATCGCCGCGCCGTTCAACCGCAATGGCGGCGAGATACTGAGTTTCCTCGGCGACGGCTTCCTCGCCGTCTACCCCTGCGGGCGCCACAAGGACCCGTCGAAAATCGCCTGCGAGGCAGCACTTTCCGCCGTCCATCAAGCGCAGGCGCGGGTTGCCGAACTCAACAGGGATCGCGAGCAGAAAGGCCTCAGCAAGGTCGGCTACGGCATCGGCCTGCACGTCGGCAACGTCATGTTCGGCAATGTCGGCCTCAAGGATCGGCTGACCTTCTCGGCCTTCGGCTCGGCGGTCAACGAGGTGCAGCGCCTGCAGATCCTGACGAAGAAATACGGCCGCGAGGTCGTCGCCAGCCAGGCCTTCGCCGGTTATTGCGGCGGCGAATGGACGACGCTCGGCGAAGAAAAGCTGCGCGGCATCCGCCAGAAGGTGACGGTGCTGCAGCCGCGTGCGCCCACCCCCGAGATCAACGTCGACGAGAGCTTCCGCGAGGCCGTCCAGAACGGACTTTCAGAAGCCGAGCAGGTCATTCTCCTGCACCGTGACGCGAAGAAACAAGTCGAGCGCACAACCATGGAGAAGTTCATCCAGTAAAGCCACGAAACTCCTGCCATAAATCTGCGCATCCCGCCTGGGGAACTTCGGCGGGACGTGGCAGTTTTCCCTTGATTGTCATCTGCTAGACACCCCGTTTGCGGTACGATAGTGTTGCCTCAACGGGAACATAGAAGACTGGGGAATTTCATTGGTATGGCGTCTGCAGCCGATTTGTTGCGTATTGAAAATCTCGACGTTTCCTTCTCGGTTTTCGGCGACCGGCTGCGCGTCGTAAAGGAAGCCAATCTTCGCATCCTTCCGGGCAAGGTCACCGCTCTCGTCGGCGAATCCGGCTCCGGCAAATCGGTGATCAGCCAGTCGGTCATGGGCATTCTGCCCAACCCGGCCAGCGCCTCCGGCCGCATCCTCTTCACCGATCCGCTCGACGGCACCGCGACCGATATTCTGTCGCTCTCGCGCGACAGCGAGGAAATGCGCGACCTGCGCGGCCGGCGCATGGCGACGATTTTCCAGGAGCCGATGACCTCGCTCTCGCCGCTGCACACCGTCGGCAACCAGATCGGCGAAGCGCTGCTGATCCATACCGAAGCCGACAAGCAGGAAGCACGGGAGAAGACCGAGGAAATGCTCGGCCTCGTCGGCTTTTCCAATCCCCACCGCACCTACGACATGTATCCGTTCGAACTGTCCGGCGGCATGCGCCAGCGCGCGATGATCGCCATGGCGCTGATCTGCAAGCCGGCGCTGCTGATCGCAGACGAGCCAACAACGGCGCTCGACGTGACGATCCAGGCGCAGATCCTCGAGCTGCTGCGCGATCTGCAGGCCAAGCTCGGCATGGCGATGCTGCTCATCACCCACGATCTCGGCATCGTCGCCAATATGGCCGACGAGGTGGTCGTCATCTATCACGGCGAGATCATGGAGGCCGGGCCGGTAGAGGCAATCTTCCGCAATCCGCAGCATCCCTATCTCAAGGCGCTGATGGCCGCCGTTCCGCATTTCGACATGAAACCCGGCGAGCGGCTGAAGGCGCTGCGCGACGTGCCGGTCAATCTCGAGACCCTCGTCGGCAAGAAGAAGCCGTTGCAGGCGGAGGCGCCGGGCACACTGCTTTCGGTCGCCAACCTCTCGAAAACCTATAAGACGCGCAAGCGCAGTTTCCTCGGCAAGCACGAAGCCGCCGTCGTGCACGCCGTCGACGACGTCAGCTTCGACATCCGCCGCGGTGAATGCCTCGGCCTGGTCGGCGAATCCGGTTGCGGCAAGACGACGCTCAGCAAGATCCTGATGCGCGCCATCACACCCGACAGCGGCGCGGTGGTGTTCAACGACGGCAAGGACGTAATCGACGTGCTTTCGGTGCGCGGCGAAGCGTTGCAGGATATGCGCACCAAGATCCAGATGGTGTTCCAGGATCCGGTCTCCTCGCTCTCGCCGCGCATGACGGTGCGCAACATCCTCAGCGAACCGCTGGAGATCCACGACCGCGGCGACAGTGACGAGCGCAAGCGCAAGGTCGAAGGCTTGATGGCGGCGATCGGCCTCGACAAGCGTTATCTCAGCCGCTACCCGCATAGTTTTTCGGGCGGCCAGCGCCAGCGCATCGGCATCGCCCGCGCCCTGGCGCTCGGCCCGAAGCTCGTCATCCTCGACGAGCCGGTCTCGGCTCTCGACGTTTCCGTCCAGGCGCAGATCCTCAATCTGCTGAAGGATCTGCAAAAAGAGCTGGGGCTGACCTATCTCTTCATCTCGCATAATCTCGCTGTCGTCGATTACATGGCCGACCGCATCGCGGTGATGTGCAAGGGCCGCATCGTCGAGATCGCGCCGCGCGAGATCATCCTGCGCGACCCGGTGCACCCCTATACGAAATCGCTGCTCGCCGCCGTCCCCTTCCCCGATCTCGACCGGCCGCTCGATTTCAAGGCGCTCCGGGAAAACGGCGCTGCCGACAAGCAGAACTGGGGCGCGACCTTCACCGCCGCGCATGACGACGCCTCCGAGCTTGCCTATGCCGATCTCGGCGACGGCCATCTGGTGCGCGCCCGCAAAGGCGCCGATGCCAAGGAGTTGCGCGGATGGTGACGCGTCGCATTTTTCTGGGCGGCCTTGTCGGCGCAGCGATCGCGCCGGCGGTGCTTCGGGCGCAACAGGCCGGCGAGCCGGAATTCCTCAAGGACCAGCTCACATCCGGCAGCCTGCCGCCGATGGCCGAGCGCATTCCCGCTCGCCCTCGCATCGTCAACCTGAAGGAAATGGGGCTTGCACCCGGCAGCTACGGCGGCACGGTGCGCACCATCATCGGCAGCCAGCGCGACATCCGCTTCATGACGATCTACGGCTATGCCCGCATGGTCGGCTACAACAAGCACCTGCAGTTCCAGCCGGATATCCTCGCCGATTTCCGCTCGGAGGACGACACCGTCTTCACCTTCACGCTGCGCGAGGGCCATAAATGGTCAGACGGCCAGCCGTTCACGGCCGACGATTTCCGCTACTGGTGGGAAGACGTCATCCTGAACGACAAGCTGACGCCCGGCGGCGGTGCGCTGGAGCTTCGCCCTCATGGCAGCCTGCCGCGCTTCGAGATGCTCGATCCGCTGACGGTGCGCTACACCTGGGATAAACCCAACCCGATGTTCCTGCCGACGCTGGCCGGCCCCATCCCGCTGGTCATCGTCGGGCCTGCGCATTATCTCAAGCAGTTCCATAAGAAGTTCCAGCCTGACCAGGCGAAGATGGACCAGATGATGCAGGCCAACCGCGTCAAGAAGTGGCAGGACCTGCACATCAAGATGGCCCGCTCCTACCGGCCTGAGAATCCCAACCTGCCGACGCTCGATCCCTGGCGCAATACGACGCCGCTGCCGGCCGAACAATTCGTCTTCGATCGCAATCCGTTCTTCCACCGCGTCGACGAGACCGGCAGGCAGCTTCCCTATCTCGACCGGTTCATTCTCAACGTCTCCTCCTCGTCGATCATCGCCGCCAAGGCGGGTGCCGGCGAGGCCGACCTGCAGGCGACCGGCATCGATTTCAACGACTACACCTTCCTGAAGGAGGCCGAGAAGCGCTTCCCGGTGAAGGTCAATCTCTGGAAGGTGGCGCGCGGCTCGCGCATCACGCTGTTGCCGAACCTCAACTGCGCCGACGAGGTGTGGCGCGGCCTTTTCCGCGACGTGCGCCTGCGCCGCGCCTTGTCGCTGGCGATCGACCGGCACGAGATCAACATGGTCGCCTTCTACGGCCTCGGCACGCCGAGTGCCGATACCGTCCTACCCGACAGTCCGCTGTTCAAACAGGAATATGCCGATGCCTTCGTGAAGTTCGATGTCGACGAGGCCAACCGCCTGCTCGATGAGCTCGGCCTGACCCAGCGCGGCGATGACGGCATCCGGCTGTTGCCGGACGGGCGGCGCGCCGAGATCACCGTCGAAACCGCCGGCGAGAGCAATCTCGATACCGACGTGCTGGAGCTGGTCCACGATCACTGGGCCAATATCGGCCTTGCGCTCTATACCCGCACCTCGCAGCGCGACGTCTTCCGCAACCGTGCCATGAGCGGCTCGATCATGATGTCGATCTGGTACGGGCTCGACAATGGCGTGCCGACGGCCGACATGTCGCCCTCAGGGCTGGCGCCGACGCTCGACGATCAGCTGCAATGGCCGCTCTGGGGCATGCATTACCTCTCCGCCGGCCAGGAGGGCGCCGCACCGGACTTGCCGGAAGCAGCCGAACTGGTCGACCTGCTCGGCCAATGGGGCTCGACGGCGAAATTCGAGGAGCGCCAGGTGATCTGGCACAAGATGCTGTCGCTCTATACGCAGCAGGTGTTCTCGATCGGGCTGATCAACAGCACGCTGCAGCCGGTCCTTTGCGCCGCCAAGCTGCAGAACCTGCCGGAGAAAGCCCTCTACGGCTTCGATCCCACCTCCTATCTCGGCATCTACATGCCGGATACATTCTGGTACAAGGAGGCCTGAGGCGTGCTCAGATACATTCTCTGGCGCATCGCCGCCATGGTGCCGACGCTCTTCGTCATTTCAGCGCTGGTTTTCACCATCATCGAGCTGCCGCCGGGCGACTTCTTCGAAAGCCAGATCGCCGAACTGCGCGCCTCCGGCGAGACCGCCAACCTCCAGGAAATCGAGGAGATGCGCCAGCAATACGGCTTCGACAAGCCGGAGATCGTGCGCTATTTCTACTGGGTCGGCGGCATGCTGCACGGCGATTTCGGCTATTCCTTCGAATACCAGCTGCCGGTCTCCGACGTCGTCGGCGAGCGCCTGTGGCTGACGATCCTCGTCTCCTTCACCACTATCCTGCTTACCTGGCTGATCGCCTTTCCAATCGGCATCTATTCGGCCACGCACCAGTATAGCTGGAGCGATTACGGGCTGACCTTCTTCGGCCTGCTCGGCATCGCCATACCGAACTTCATGCTGGCGCTGATCCTGATGTATTTCGCCAATATCTGGTTCGGCATCTCGATCGGCCATCTGATGGACCAGCAATATATCTCGGCGCCGATGAGCTGGGAGAAGGCGCGGTCGATCCTCTCCCATCTCTGGATCCCCGTCATCATCGTCGGCACGGCCGGCACCGCCGGCATGATCCGCCGCTTGCGCGCCAACCTGCTCGACGAGATGCAGAAGCAATATGTGACGACAGCGCGCGCCAAGGGTCTGCATCCGATGCGGGCGCTGCTCAAATATCCGCTGCGCATGGCGCTCAACTTCTTCGTCGCCGACATCGGCTCGATCCTGCCGTCGATCATCTCGGGCGCCGAGATCGTTGCAATCGTCCTGTCGCTGGAGACGACGGGACCGATGCTCATCAAGGCGCTGCAGAGCCAGGACATGTATCTCGCCGGCTCGTTCCTGATGTTTTTGGCCTTCCTCAACGTCATCGGCGTTTTGATCTCCGACATCGCCCTCGGCTTTCTCGATCCCCGCATCCGTCTGCAAGGCAGGAGCACCAAATAATGCCGCCCCTTCCCGCACCCGGCGCGCCGCTTCCGCATTATGTCTCGACCGCGCCTTTCGACCCCTTGGCGACCGAGACCATGACGGCGGCGCAATCGCGCATCCATCTCGCCTCGCAAAAGCAGCTGATGTGGTGGAAGTTCAAGCAGCACAAGCTGGCCTTGATCTCCGGCATCTTTCTCGCCCTCGTCTACCTGATGATCCTGATCGTCGAATTCCTGGCGCCCTACGGTCTGCACACGCGCAACGTCGATTTCATCCATGCGCCGCCGCAAAGCATCCATTTCTTCGACAAGGGCAGCCTCGTCGGTCCGTTCGTCTACGGCCGCAGCATGACGCTCGATCTCGACACTCTGCACCGCGTCTATGCCGACAAGACGAACGACGTGCAGCCGATCCGTTTCTTCTGCCGCGGCGATGCCTATAAATTCTGGGGAATTGCCGCCTCGAACTATCATCTGGTCTGCCCGGCAATCGGCGGGCAGATGTTCCTGCTCGGCACTGACCGGCTCGGCCGTGACGTGCTGTCGCGCATTCTCTACGGCGCACGGATATCGCTGACGATCGGTCTGATCGGCATTTCGATCAGCTTCGTGCTCGGCATCGTCATCGGCGGCCTTGCCGGTTATCGCGGCGGCATTTTCGATCTCATCGTCCAGCGCCTGATCGAAGTGCTGCAATCGCTGCCGAGCCTGCCGCTGTGGATGGCGCTGGCGGCGATCATGCCGGTGACCTGGAGCCCGATCGTCATCTATTTCGGCATCACCGTCATCCTCGGCATCATCGACTGGACGGGGCTTGCCCGCGCGGTGCGCTCCAAGCTGCTGGCGTTGCGCGAGGAGGACTACGTCCAGGCGGCACAGCTGATGGGCGCCAGCACGCCGCGCATCATCGGCCGGCATCTGGTGCCGGGTTTCATGTCGCATCTCATTGCCTCGGCGACGATTTCAATCCCCGGCATGATCCTCGGCGAGACCGCACTCTCCTTCTTGGGCCTCGGTCTTCGCCCGCCGATCACCAGCTGGGGTATTCTGCTGACCGAGGCAAAAAGCGTCAGCGTCATCGCCTTTTATCCTTGGTTGCTCTATCCGATCATTCCTGTTGTTCTTGTCATTTTGGCGTTCAACTTTCTGGGAGACGGCTTGCGTGATGCGGCAGATCCCTACAAATAGCAGGAAGTTCCGCGGCGCCTCACGGCACCGCCCCCATCTCCTGGCCTCCGGACGGTGGGGGTACTAACCATGTTGCTCAGCCCAGAAGGGATGCCCATGTCCAGACGACTCGAAGATGCGCGCATCCTCATGTACAGCCACGACACCTTCGGTCTCGGCCACCTGCGCCGCTGTCGCGCCATCGCCCATGCGCTGGTCGAGGATTATCGCGGCCTCAACATCCTGATCATTTCAGGGGCGACGATCGCCGGCGCCTTCGATTACCGCGCCCGCGTCGACTTCGTGAAGATCCCGAGCGTCATCAAGCTCCGCAACGGCGAATATACGTCGCTCGCCAGCCATATCGACCTGCACGAGACGCTGAAAATGCGCGAATCGAGCATCCGCCATACGGCCGAGACCTTCCAGCCCGATATTTTCATCGTCGACAAGGAGCCGATGGGACTGAAAGGGGAGGTCGAGGATACTCTGGCCTATCTCAAGGCCCGCGGCACCGTGCTGGTGCTCGGCCTGCGCGAAGTCATGGACGCGCCGCATCTGCTCGACGCCGAGTGGAAGAGGAACGGCATCATGCAGAAGATCGACCAATATTACGACAGCGTCTGGGTCTATGGCCCGCCTGATTTCTACGATCCGCTTGTTGGTCTCGACGTGCCGGCCAGCCTGCGCCGGAAGATGGATTTCGTCGGTTTTCTGCAGCGCAGCGTCTCCAAGGGCAAGACCTCGGTCAACGCCCGCAAGGACAATTACCTCCTGGTCACCACAGGCGGCGGCGGCGACGGCTCCGATCTCGTCCACGACGTCATGAACGCCTACGAGGCCGATCCGACGCTGACGCAGAAGGCGCTCGTCGTGCTCGGACCCTATATGCCGGCCGCCGAGCGCGCCAAGCTGGTGCAGAAGGGCGAAGCCATCCCGTATATCGAGGTGATCGAGTTCGACAATCACATGGAAGAGCTGATCGACGGCGCCACCGGCGTCGTCGCGATGGGCGGCTACAACACCTATTGCGAGATCCTCTCCTTCGACAAGCCGGCCCTCATTGTGCCGCGCGTCAAGCCGCGCGAGGAACAGTTGCTGCGCGCCCAGCGGGCAAGCGAGCTCGGACTCGTCGACATGCTGCTGCCGGAACAATCGGTCGATCCGACCATCATGGCCGAGGCTCTGAAGCGTCTTCCCTCCCGGCTGCCGCCATCAAAGAGCGGCAGCAATATGCATCTCGAGGGGCTGGACCACATCTCGCAGACCGTCGGCCGATGGATCGACGGCCGCGGCAGCCACCTTTCCCTCGTCGGCGCGGAATAGGGAACAGCCTTGCCGCCACGCCGCAAGATCCTCGTCGTGCTGAAAGGCTATCCCCGCCTTTCGGAAACCTTCATCGCCCAGGAGCTGCTCGGCCTCGAAAAGGCCGGCTTCGACCTCACGCTGATTTCGATGCGCCGGCCGACCGACAAGAAGCGCCATCCCGTGCATGACGAGATCAGGGCGCGGGTCGTCTACCTGCCGGAATATCTGCATGAAGAGCCGATCCGCGTGCTGAAGGGCCTGGTCGCCGGTTTTTCCAAACCGGGCTTCAAGGCGCTGATCAAACGCTTCCTCGCCGACCTCACGCGCGACCTCTCCCGCAACCGCTTCCGCCGTCTTGGCCAGGCACTGGTGCTGGGACGAGAATGGCCGGACGGCGGGCAATGGCTGCATGCCCATTTCATCCACACACCGGCTTCGGTGACGGAATATGCGAGCATCCTCACCGGCACGCCCTGGACCTGTTCGGCGCATGCCAAGGACATATGGACGTCACCCGACTGGGAGTTGCACGAGAAACTCGGCAGTGCCCGCTGGGCCGTCACCTGCACCAGGACGGGCTATGAGCACATGCGCGCACTGACGTCCCGCAAGGATGCGGTGCACCTAAGTTACCACGGGCTCGATCTTGCCCGTTTCGGCCATTTTGCCGGCGAGCGTTCGGACAGGACCGGCAGCGACCCCGCCGATCCCGCCTTCATCCTTAGCGTCGGCCGCGCCGTCGAAAAGAAGGGCTACGACGTGCTGCTGCGCGCGCTGGCCCTGTTGCCCGCCGACCTCCACTGGCGCATGGAGCATATCGGCGGCGGCGAGGAGCTTGCGAGGCTGAAGGCGCTGGCAGCCGAACTCGGCCTTGCCGACCGCATCGTCTGGAAGGGCGCCATGGCGCAGGAAGACGTGCTCGATCATTATCGCCGCGCCGACCTCTTCGCGCTTGCCTGCCGGATCGCCGCCAACGGCGACCGCGACGGCCTGCCGAACGTGCTTGTGGAAGCCGCGAGCCAGCGGCTCGCCTGCCTCTCGACCGACGTATCCGGCGTGCCGGAGCTGCTGACGGACGGTGAAAACGGCCTGGTGGTGCCGCCAGAGGATCCGGCGCTGCTTGCCAAAGCGCTGGAGGCGGCAATCCGCGACCCGGCCCTGCGCAAGCGCCTCGGCGACGCCGCCGAAAAGCGGGTGCGCGAAGATTTCGACTATCACTCCAGCATCAGACAGCTCACCGGCCTGTTCGAGGCCGAATGGCAGAAGGCGTCATGACGGCACCGCGCATCTTCTTCTACGTCCAGCACCTGCTCGGCATCGGCCACATAGCCCGCGCCAGCCGCATCGCCATTGCGCTTGCCAAGGATGGTTTCGACGTCACCGTCATCACCGGCGGCCTGCCGGTTCCGGGTTTTCCGGGCGAGGGTGTGAAGACCGTGGCCTTGCCGGCGGTCGTTGCCAGCAATGCCGGTTTCTCCGGTCTCGCCGATGCCGATGGCCGGCCAGCGGGCGAGGATTTCCTCCATGCCCGCCGCGATCTGCTACTTGACGCCTTTCATGCAGCAAGGCCCGATGTCGTCATCATCGAAGCCTTTCCCTTCGGCCGCCGGCAGATGCGCTTCGAACTGCTGCCTTTGCTTGCCGCAATCGACAAGGCCGAGCCCCGACCGAAACTCTTGAGCTCGGTGCGCGACATCCTGCAGGAAAACCGCAAGGCCGGCCGCGACGCGGAAACCGCCGCCCTGGTCAAAGCGCATTTCGATGCCGTGCTGGTCCACGGCGATCCGAGCTTCGTCAGGCTCGAAGACACGTTCCCGCTGACAGGGGAGATCGCCGACAGGCTGCGTTATACCGGCCTCGTCGCAGCGCCGCCGGCGCCGGAACCGACCGAGATATTCGATATCATCGCATCGGCGGGCGGCGGCGCGGTCGGCGCCGCGCTGATCGGTGCGGCGAAAGAGGCGGCGGCGATGCTGCCCGCCGATCTCCGCTGGCTGCTGATATCGGGTCCCAACCTGCCGGAAGCCGATTTCGCCGCGCTGTCGCAGGACGCGCCTGCGAATGTGACGCTGGTGCGCTTCCGCAAGGATTTTCCCTCGCTACTGCGCGGCGCCAAGGTTTCGATCTCGCAGGCCGGCTATAACACGGTCGGCGACCTCCTGCGCACCGAATGCCGGGCGATCCTCATCCCCTTCGTTGTCGGCGGCGAGACCGAACAGACGGTGCGCGCCGAGCGGCTGCAGGCGCTTGATCTGGCCGATATCCTGCCGGAAACCGGACTGACGGCTGGCCATGTGAAAGAGGCCGTCGAAAAGGCGCTCGCCACGGCGCGCCGCGAGCCGGTATTGCTCGATCTCGACGGCGCCGAGAAAACCGCTGGCATCATTCGCTCCATGCTGGCCGAATCGCTCGCCTAATCCAAAATTCCTGTGATATAAGCAATGTTCCGGCGAGAATCGGCGTTTCTGCAGCCGGTCGCTTCGCCTTGTTTTCATTGCGATATCGGCGGTCCGGCTGCATGGTCCTGTTCTCAACATTCCTCCCCATCCCGGCCCCCGGAATTTCCCAGCAAGCTGACGGTTAGCCATGGAAAAAAGCCTCGCCCGCTACATCTGGAAAAACACGCGGCTGCAGCAGCTGTGGATTCTGGCTGTCGTCGCCGCCTCGATGGTGCCCTACTTCCTGTCCTTCGACCTGCCGAAGCAGATCGTCAACGGACCGATCCAGGGTGACGGCTTCGAAGGTCCGGGCGCACGGCAGACCTTCATGCACATTGCCTACGACATCCCGCTGATCGGCCATGTCGAGTTCTTTCAAGGCTTGCAGCTCAACCGCTTCCAGATGCTGATGGCCCTTAGCCTGGTGTTCCTGGCGCTGGTGGTGCTGAACGGCCTCTTCAAGTTCTATATCAACACCTATAAGGGCCGGCTTGGCGAGCGCATGCTGCGCCGTATCCGCTTCGAGCTGGTCGACCGGGTGCTGCGTTTTCCGCCCATTCATTTCAAGCGGGTAAAATCCGCCGAGATCGCCACCATGATCAAGGACGAGGTGGAGCCGATGGGCGGTTTCACCGGCGATGCCTTCGTCTCGCCTGCCCTTCTCGGCGGCCAGGCGATCACCGCACTCGCCTTCATCATCGTCCAGAATTTCTGGCTCGGCATGATCGCCGCCGGCATCGTCGGCGTCCAGGCCATCATCATCCCTCGCATGCGCAAGCGGCTGCTGGAGCTCGGCCGCCAGCGGCAGCTGACGGCACGCGAGCTTTCCGGCCGCGTCGGCGAAATCGTCGACGGCATTGGCACGATCCACGGCAACGACACCTCCAACCTCGAACGCGCCGACATCGCCTCGCGGCTTGGCCGGATCTTTTCGATCCGCTACGACCTTTACCAGTGGAAGTTCCTGGTGAAGTTCATCAACAACTTCCTCGCCCAGGTCACGCCTTTCCTGTTCTACGCGATCGGCGGCTACCTGGCGCTGCAGGGCAGGCTCGATATCGGCCAGCTCGTCGCCGTCATATCAGCCTATAAGGACCTGCCCGGGCCGCTGAAGGAACTGATCGACTGGGACCAGATGCGCCAGGACGTGCAGGTGAAGTACCAGCAGGTCTATGAGCAGTTCAATGTCGAGCCGCTGATCGACAGCCGCATCCAGGAGCTCGCCACTGCCCCGGTGGGTCCGCTGACGCATGCGTTCGTCGTCACCAACCTCTCACTCTCCGATGACAGCGGCGCCCGCCTGGTCGACCACGTCTCCGTCGAGATCAAGCCGAACGAGACAGTTGCGATCGTCGGCCCGAACGGCAGCGGCGCGGAAGCCTTCGCCGAAGCGCTCGGACGCATGGTCTGGCCGGATTCCGGCCGCATCACCATCGACGGGCAGGACCTGTTGGCTATGCCGGAATCGATCACCGGCCGGCGCATCTCCTACGCCTCGGCCGACACCTTCTTCTTCCATGGCACGCTTGCCAGCAATCTGCTCTACGGCCTCAAGCACGCGCCGATGACCGATCCGGTCTACGACGAGCAGGAAGCGCTGGAATACAAATGGCATTCCATCGAGGCGGTGAAGGCCGGCAATCCGACGCTCGACCTCAACAGCGACTGGGTGGACTATAAGGCAGCCGGCGCCAGCGGGCCGGAAGACCTTTTGAAAGCGATCCGCCCGGTGCTCGACGCCGTGATGATCTCGCAGGACATTCTGGATCTGGCGCTGCGATCGACCGTCAACACCGACGTGCATGTGGCCGTCAGCGATCACGTCGTCGCACTGCGTGCCTCGCTCCGGGACCGGCTGCGCGACGAAGGGCTCGACACGATCGTCGTGCCTTTCGATTTCGACGCCTATAACGGCCAGGCGACGGTTGGCGAGAACCTGCTCTTCGGCACGATGAAGCGGCCGCTGATGACCAATCGCAGGCTGGCCGCGCATCCCTATTTCCAGCAGCTGTTCCGCGAAACCGGCCTCAGCACCGATCTCTATGCCATGGGCCTGGAGATCGCCGAGAATGCGGTGGAACTCTTCCATGATCTGCCGCCGGACCATCCGTTCTTCCAGCAGCTGACCTTCATGACGGCGGATGACATTCCGACCTATCAGGCGCTGCTGCAGAAACTGCAAAGCCGCCGCTTCGAAGACGCGACGCCCGAGGAACGTTCGGCCATCATCCGGCTGAGTTTTGCCTATATCGAGCCGCGCCACCGCTTCGGCTTGCTGACGGACGAGCTGATGGGCAAGATCGTCAACGCCCGCAAGCAGTTTCACGAGCATATTCCGGCCGATCTCGCCGAGCTGATCGAGCGCTACGACGCCGAGCGTTTCACCCCGTCTGCAAGCCTGATGGACAATGTGCTCTTCGGCCGCATCGCCTATCAGCAGGCCGACGCCTCCGATCGCATCCGCGGCATCATGGGCGAGCTCTTCGACGCGCTCGACCTTTATGACGATGTACTGTCGATCGGCCTCGAATTCGACGTCGGCTCCGGCGGCAAGCGGCTGACTATGGTGCAGCGGCAGAAGCTGAACCTTGCCCGCGCGCTGTTGAAACGCTCGGACTATTTCATCTTCAATCGGCCGCTATCGGCGCTAGACCAGCGCGTTCAGGATCAGATCACCCGCAACATCGTCGAAGACCTTCACGAAGAAGGCCAGCGGCCGGCAATCATCTGGGTGCTTTCCAATGCCCGGATGGCAGAGGTGTTCGACCGGATCCTGCTCTTCGACCGCGGCGGACTGGCGGAAGCCGGAAACTATCCGGAACTTTCCGAGAAAAACGGGATGTTCAAGGAACTGTTATCGTAATATTCTATAGGGGCGGCGATGGTAGGTGTTCCCGATGGGACGCCCGGAATTGAAGACATCTGGTTCGAAGAACCCGGCGTCAGGGGATTGAAACGCTCATGCTGTTGAGAGACGAAGTCGAAATGCTGCGACGGGTGCCGATCTTTTCGAGGATTGCGCCAGCAAAGCTCAAGCTTTTGGCCTTCACCTCCGACCGCATGACCTACAAGGCCGGTCAGAACCTCTTCCATCAGGGCGATGTCGGCGACGCCGCCTATGTGATTCTTTCCGGCACCGCCGACATCATCGTCTCCTCACCGGCCGGCGAGATCAAGGTTGCCGATGTCGAGCTCAATTCCATCGTCGGCGAAATCGCCATCCTCTGCGATGTCTCGCGCACGGCAACGGTGCGCGCCACCTCCCCGCTCGAAGTGCTGCGCATCAGCAAGGAGCACTTCCTGAAGCTGCTCAGCGACTTCCCCGAAATGGCCGTGGAAATCATGCGCGTTCTCGCCGACCGCCTGAACCACACGACGGCGGAATTGACCGCGGCCCGCGCGGCAAAGCAGCCGCAGATGGCGCAGTAAAATGCGCATTCAGCCTTTCGGCGGCCATTGCTGGGCGCCATGAAGAAGGCGCAGTATTTCCACCCTCTGGACTTTTCTGTCGATGCGATAGATCAGCAGAAATGCAGTGCGCGGGATGACCAATTCCCGCGTTCCATCGAGACGGCCGCCGCGTCCTGCTTCGGGGTGATCGGCGAGCATTTTGGCCTGATGTCGGATAACATCATCCAACGCAATTGCAGCCTGCGGATTTTGAGCGAAGATGTGCCGAATCTGGCCTTCCCGATCCAGGAGAGCCTGCTGCAGCCATTTGACGATCAAGCCTTATCTCCGGATTCCAGCTGCGCCAGCAGTTCGGCCCGAAGCTTGTCCATTCGCTCTTCGGCGTCCTGCGCACTAATCCAGACGGCGTTCGGATCATCGGCTTCCCGGATCGCTTCCTCGACCTGTTCGCGGAACCACTTGTCGTATTCGGCCGCCTCATGGGTCCGACGCAGAGCCGCGGCCCGATCCGGCCGCGACGCCGTCTGAGGGGCGTAATCGGCCGCATCGACATCGAACTGCGAGATGCCGACATCCTTGAGATAGGAGACCAAGGTGTCCATGCGCTTGAACACACGCACCTGCCGGCTGCGTTGAGCCGCGAGCGGGCGCTCTGCCTTGCCGTAGCGGATAACGACGGACCAACCGCCGGTTTTGCCGACCACATGCGCGCCATCGACCGCTCCTGCGTCGACAAGGCGGGAAAGGGTCGAATGATCGATGGTTTCCGCAGCCATGGCATATCCTCTTTCAGGCCGATAAGGATATGCATTTAATTATAGATTGCAATGCATTCAATAATTGAAATTGCGCAATTCGAAAACGCGGCCTGCATGATTCCCGTGGATGCTCGGACGACTGACAAAGCCGGCCACCTCTCTTTCTCGGGCTTGTCCCTAGCATCTGCAGCCGGTTCATATGTAGCACATCCTCGGCACAAGGCCGAGGATGACGACGAGTGAACAGCGAAGTTTGAAATTTATCAGCAAACCGAGCCTGCACGGTTTCCCATGCAGGCCGTGTCTTCAGGCCCGCCTATTCGCGCTGTTCCAGCGCCCTGCTGAAGGCAAGTGCGGCAAGCGTGCAGATGGCGCCGGACAGCAGATAGTAGCCGACGAAGGTCAAGCCGAAGCGGCTGGAGAGGCTGAGCGCCACCAGCGGCGCGAAACCGGCGCCGATCAGCCAGGCAAGGTCCGAGGTGAAGGCGGCGCCGGTGTAGCGATAGCCGCGGCCGAAGCGCGACGAGATCGAGCCGGTCGCCTGGCCGAAGGACAGGCCAAGCACGCCGAAGCCGATGATGACGAAGGCATCGTGGCCGCTGTTGCCGGAGGCGATCAGGATCGGCCCGACGAAGCTGAAGACGGCGATCAAGACAGCGCAGATGGCAAGCTGGGCGCGCCGGCCGATGCGATCGGCAATCAGGCCCGAGGCGATGATCGTGACGATGCCGACCATGGCGCCGACCACCTGCACCACCATGAAGGCGCCGATCGGCTGGTTGCCGTAAAGGCTCATCCAGCCGAGCGGGAAGATGGTGACGAGGTGGAACATGGCGAAACTGGCGAGCGGCACGAAGGCGCCGATCAAGATATCGCGGCCGTGAACGCGCAGCACGTCGAAGATTGGTGCTGCCTCCAGCTCGTGCTGCTCCAGCAGCGTGCCGAATTCCTTGGTCATCACCAGCCGCAGACGCGCAAAGAGCGCCACGACATTGATCGCGAAGGCGACGAAGAACGGATAACGCCAGCCCCAGGAGAGGAAATCCTCACTGGAAAGATTGGCGACGAAATAACCGAACAGCGTGCTTGCCAGCGCAAAGCCGATCGGCGCGCCGAGCTGCGGGATCATCGCATACCAGCCGCGGTGATTGGCCGGCGCATTGAGCGCGAGCAGCGAGGCAAGCCCGTCCCAGGCGCCGCCAAGCGCAAAACCCTGGCCGAGACGGAAAAGCGCCAGCAGCGCGATCGACCAGACGCCGATCTCGTCGTACCCCGGCAGGAAGGCGATCGAAGCCGTAGAGCCGCCGAGCAGGAAGAGCGCGACCGTCAGCTTGGTGCCGCGCCCGTACATCCGGTCGATGGTCATGAAGACGACGGATCCGACGGGGCGGGCGAGGAAGGCGAGCGAAAAAATGGCGAAGGAATAGAGGGTGCCCGTCAGCCTGTCCGGCGCGAAGGGGAAGACGAGCTGTGGAAACACCAGCACGGAGGCGAGACCGTAGACGAAGAAATCGAAGAATTCCGACATGCGGCCAATGACCACGCCGACGGCGATGCTGCCTGGCGAAACCGGTTTGTCGTCGTGAATGCGCCGCGCGTCGCGTTCCAGCGACGACGATGACGGTCCGTAATGCGATGTTGTTGCCATAAACGCCTCCTCGTTAAGGCGCTTCCGGCAGGCGCCCCACGCGTGATCTTGATCAAACCCGCAGGCTTATCAAGTCCGTAAGACTGAAATAGTTCATCATCACGGCTCAAATGAAGCCTGGATGAAAAAAACTGCGTGATCGGGACGGTGATATTTCTCCTGCAAACGCTGGCCCGGCCGGTTCTTGCGGATATATTGGAGCTGAAACATGGGCTGGCGAAAAAATCCTTCTGGATTTCATCAGGATTTCGAAGCTATAGAGCAGCATGATTTACGCCGCAGCGCGGCATGCTTGCTGCACTGCGACCAAACACCTCATGTCGCGATCGGGTTCAGTGCTTTAGTCGCGGAACAAACGAAACAACAAGAGCTTAGAGACGTGCAAAAACTCACGAAGTTTTCCCGCCTTCTATCCGTCTTGCCGCTGTTTTTTCTGGCAGGATGCAACATGGTAGTCATGGCGCCCTCCGGCGACATCGCCGTGCAACAGCGCGATCTCATCATCATCTCGACGGTGCTGATGCTTTTGATCATCATACCGGTGATCTTCCTGACGCTGCTCTTCGCCTGGCGCTACCGCCACTCCAATACGGCTGCGACTTATGCGCCGGAATGGCACCATTCGACCCGCCTCGAAATCATCATCTGGGCAGCGCCGCTGGCGATCATCATTGCGCTCGGCGCCGTCACCTGGATTTCCACCCATAAGCTCGACCCCTACCGGCCACTCGACCGCCTCGATGCGGAGCGCGCCATTCCGGCCGATACCAAACCGCTAACCGTCGAGGTCGTGGCGCTCGACTGGAAGTGGCTGTTCTTCTATCCCGAGCTCGGCATTGCGACGGTCAACGAGCTCGCTGCCCCGGTGGATATGCCGATCAGTTTCAAAATCACCGCCTCCTCGGTTATGAACTCCTTCTACATTCCCGCCCTTGCCGGCCAGATCTACGCCATGCCGGGCATGGAGACGAAGCTGCACGCCGTTATCAACAAGGAAGGCGAGTATGAGGGCTTCTCTGCCAATTACAGCGGCTCAGGCTTCTCGCATATGCGCTTCAAGTTCCACGGTCTCAACCGCGAAGGCTTCGATGCCTGGGTGGCTAACGTCAAGCAGCAGGGCACGATGCTTAACCGCGACGCCTATCTGAAGCTCGAGAAGCCGAGCGAGAAGGAACCGGTGCGTTATTATGCCGGCGCCGATGCCGATCTCTACAACGCCATCCTCAACATGTGCGCCAAGCCGGGCAAGATGTGCATGAACGAGATGATGCACATCGACATGAAGGGCGGCGGCGGCAAGGAAAGTGCGGAAAACCGCGACAAGCTGCAATACGACAATCGCCATGCCGACGAAGGCATCGTCGCGCCTGCGGCCACCGTGCCGGCAACGGGCGCTCCGGCGCGCAGCGAACCGGTCAACACCAGCGACGGCAACAGCATGCAGCACGACATGCCCGGCATGGACATGCAGCATGACGGCCATTCCATGCCGGGCATGAGCAATGGCGCCGATCCTGCGCCGGCGCAGCTCAACAACAACAATTAACCTGGCGCTTTGCGTCGCAAGACATAATGAACGGGTTGTTCCATGTTTTCCAATCCTGACCTCCTGAAGTTCGTCTTCGGCCGGTTGACCCTCGATGCCATCCCCTATCACGAGCCGATCCTGGTCGTGACCTTCATCGGCGTCGTCATCGGCGCCATCGCGGTGCTTGGCCTCATCACCTATTTCAAGTTCTGGGGTCCGCTCTGGAACGACTGGATCTGCAGTGTCGATCACAAGAAGATCGGCATCATGTATGTGATCCTGGCGGTCATCATGCTGCTGCGCGGTTTTTCCGACGCGATCCTGATGCGCGTGCAGCAGGCGATCGCCTTCAATGGTTCGGAGGGTTATCTGCCGCCGCACCATTACGACCAGGTGTTCACCGCCCACGGCGTCATCATGATCTTCTTCGTGGCGATGCCCTTCGTCACCGGCCTGATGAACTTCGTGGTGCCGTTGCAGATCGGCGCGCGCGACGTCTCCTTCCCCTTCTTGAACAATTTCTCCTTCTGGATGACCACCGCCGGCGCGATCATCATCATGCTGTCGCTGTTCATCGGCGAATTCGCCCAGACCGGCTGGCTCGCCTACCCGCCGCTCTCGGGCGCCGCCTACAGTCCGGGGGTCGGCGTCGACTATTATATCTGGGGCCTGCAGGTGGCCGGCGTCGGGACGACGCTGTCGGGCATCAACCTGATCGCCACCATCGTCAAGATGCGCGCGCCGGGCATGACCTTCATGAAGATGCCGGTCTTCACCTGGACGGCGCTCTGCACCAACGTGCTGATCGTCGCCTCCTTCCCGATCCTGACGGCAACGCTCGCTTTGCTGTCGCTCGACCGCTATGCGGGGACGAACTTCTTCACCAACGACCTCGGCGGCAATCCGATGATGTATATCAACCTCATCTGGATCTGGGGCCATCCGGAGGTCTACATTCTGGTGCTGCCGGCCTTCGGCATCTTCTCGGAGGTCGTCGCCACCTTCTCCGGCAAGCGCCTCTTCGGTTACGCCTCGATGGTCTACGCGACTTGCGTGATCATGATCCTGTCCTACATCGTCTGGCTGCACCACTTCTTCACGATGGGCTCGGGCGCCAGCGTCAATTCCTTCTTCGGCATCACCACGATGATCATCTCGATCCCGACCGGGGCGAAGATCTTCAACTGGCTGTTCACCATGTACCGCGGCCGCATCCGCTTTGAGGTGCCTATGCTGTGGACGGTCGGCTTCATGGTGACCTTCGTCATCGGCGGCATGACCGGCGTCATGCTCGCCGTGCCGCCGGCCGACTTCGTGCTGCACAATTCGCTGTTCCTCATCGCCCACTTCCACAACGTCATCATCGGCGGCGTTCTCTTCGGCATGTTCGCTGGCGTGAACTACTGGTTCCCGAAAGCCTTCGGCTTCAAGCTCGATCCCTTCTGGGGCAAGATGAGCTTCTGGTTCTGGCAGATCGGCTTCTGGTTCGCCTTCATGCCGCTCTACGTGCTCGGCCTGATGGGCGTTACCCGCCGCATGAACCAGTTCGACGACCCGTCGCTGCAGATCTGGTTCATCATCGCGGCCTTCGGCGTCGGCCTGATCGCGCTTGGGATTGCCGCCTTCCTGATCCAGATCGTCGTCAGCTTCATGAAACGCGAGGAATTGCGCGACGACAGCGGCGATCCGTGGGATGGCCGTACATTGGAATGGTCGACCTCTTCGCCGCCGCCGGATTACAACTTCGCCTTCACGCCCGTCGTCCACGACCATGACAGCTGGTACGACATGAAGAACCGTGGTTATGGGCGTCCGCTGGAAGGCTTCCGGCCGATCCACATGCCGAAGAACACCGGCATCGGCGCCATCCTCTCAGGCATCAGCGTCGCCCTCGCCTTCGGCCTGATCTGGTACATGTGGTGGCTGGTCGTCGTCTCCTTCGTCGGTCTGCTGGTCGTGGCGATCGGTCATACCTTCAACTACCGGCGCGACTTCCACATCTCCGCCGACGAGGTGACCGAAACAGAAGGCAAGCGCACCGCGCTGCTTGCCGAGCAGGTGTAATGACCATGAGCGATCAGATCATCGACACGGCCGAAAAGCCTGAATTCTACCTGACGGAAGACCATCATCCGGAAAACAGCACCAATCTCGGCTTCTGGCTCTACCTGATGAGCGACTGCCTGATCTTCGCGGTGCTGTTTGCCACGCACGGCGTGCTCGGCCGCAACTATGCCGCCGGTCCGTCGCCGGCCGATCTCTTCGATCTGCCGATCGTTGCCCTCAACACCTCGATGCTGCTGCTCTCGTCGATCACCTACGGCTTCGCCATGCTGCAGATGGAGCGCAACGCCAAGGCGGAAACGCTTTTCTGGCTCGCCGTCACCGGCCTGTTCGGCGCCGCCTTCATCGGGCTCGAGCTCTATGAATTCATCCACCTGATCCATGAAGGCGCCGGGCCGACGCGCAGCGCCTTCCTCTCCTCCTTCTTCACCCTGGTCGGCACGCACGGCCTGCACGTCACCTTCGGCATCATCTGGCTGATCACGCTGATGGTGCAAGTGTCGATGCACGGGCTGGTCGAGGCCAACCGCCGCCGCCTGATGTGCCTTTCGATGTTCTGGCACTTCCTCGACGTCGTCTGGATCGGCGTCTTTTCCTTCGTCTATCTGCTGGGAGTCCTCGGATGAGTTCGCAAGTACCCGCACACGAGGACGCGCACGAGGCGCATCACGGCCACAGCCACGGCCATCAGGCCGGCCACGGCACCTTCCGGAGCTACATGACGGGCTTCGTGCTGTCCGTCATCCTCACCGCCATTCCCTTCTGGCTGGTCATGTCAGGCGTGTTCGATAGCCCGGCGGTGACGGCGGTGCTGGTGATGGGCCTCGCCGCCATCCAGATCGTCGTGCATATGGTCTTCTTCCTGCACATGAACCCTCGTAGCGAGGGCGGCTGGACGATGATGGCGCTGATCTTCACCATCATCATCGTCGCCATCGCGCTCTCCGGTTCGCTCTGGGTCATGCATCATCTCAACGCCAACATGATGCCGATGAGCCCCGAGATGATGAAGAACATGCCGTGATCGGCAGGAAAGGCCGGCGGCAGCGCCGCCGGCATCGACCCGGCCGATGAACAAGGCTCCCTCGGAAAAATCGGAACGACCGCCTTCGCCGGCAAAACGCGCGATCTTCGCCGTCTGCCTGGTGCTGCTTGCCGCAGGTCTCGCAGCCCTCGGCACCTGGCAGGTGCAGCGGCTCGCCTGGAAGCGTGATCTCATCGCCCAGGTCGATCAGCGTGTGCATGCCGCCCCCCTGCCCGCCCCGACCCAAGCCGACTGGGCCAAGGTCAATGCCGCCGATGACGAATATCGGCGGGTGAGCGCAGCTGGGACGCTGGCGAACGACAAGGAGACGCTGGTCTATGCGTCGACGGCGCTCGGCCCCGGCTATTGGGTGATGACGCCGCTAACGCTTGCCGACGGCACCGCCGTTCTCGTCAATCGCGGCTTCGTTCCGACAGACCGGCGCGATCCGGCCACGCGCCGCGACGGCGAATTGTCGGGCATCGTTGAGATCACCGGGCTGATGCGGATGAGCGAGCCGAAGGGATCGCTGCTGCAATCCAATGACCTCGCCGCCGACCGATGGTATTCCCGCGATGTCGCGGCGATCGCGCAAAAGCGCGGTCTCAGTGCGGTCGCGCCCTATTTCATCGATGCGGATGCCGCCGCCAATCCGGGCGGCCTGCCTGTCGGCGGCCTGACGATCATCCATTTCCCCAATAACCATCTCGTCTATGCGATCACCTGGTACGGGCTGGCGGCGATGGTGCTGGCCTTGCTGGTGTTCATCCTTCGCGGCGAGACCGGCAGAGGCCGCCGGGAGTAGCCCGGGCTCACTGTCGCTTGCGGTACGAGCTCCGGCAGCGGTTGCGCCCGGTGGCCTGAGCGCAACCGGATTAATACCGTGTAAAGTGATGTCCGATAGTTCTTACGAGAACAGAACATATAAAAGCTGCCCATGAACCGGCCGGATTACATTCCCAGTCTCGATGGCCTGCGCGGTGTCGCCGCGCTGCTGGTCGTTCAAGCCCATGTCGGACTTATCTTTCCGGGTGCATCCGTGCATGTAACGACCATGGGCAGCGAAGCCGTCGGCTTGTTCTTTGCCCTCAGCGGCTTTCTGATGGCCCATCTCTACGGTTCCCGGCCGGTGACCAAAGAAAACGTCCTGGATTTTCTGGTGAGCCGCTTTGCCCGCATCTATCCGGTTTATCTGGCTGCCGTTCTGCTCGTGGCGATGTTATCTGGCATACCAAATCTGGACTTCGTTCAGCCGATCATGGGCGGGATGGACTTTGTGCGCCATGTGTTTCTGCTGGGCTCGAGTGGCGTTTTCTGGTCGATTCCACCCGAAATTCAATTCTATCTGCTCTTCCCAATCCTATGGCTTTGCTTAGCCCGGCCGCACCGCTATAGCGGCGTGATCGTCGGCTTCGCAGTGGTCATCGTCGTGGATGGCCTGCTTGAATTGCCAGGGCCTGGAATCATGCTCGTTTCCAAGCTCCCGTACTTTCTTTTCGGCGCACTTGCCGGGGCGATGCATTCTTACTGGGATCGATGGACGCCTTCCGCCCTCACGGGAATTTTCACGCTGTTCCTTCTGGCGGTGTTCTTCGCTTACAGGCATCTCGCGCCTGGTTTTTCGCCCGAATTCTGGAGCCTGCAAAGTGCGGTCGCCGCGGCCGTCATCGTGGCACTCGTCGCACGACAACCTCCCATCGCATCAAATGTCCTGGCAGCTGCACCGATAAGGTTTCTGGGGACGATCAGCTTCTCCCTCTATCTTTTCCACGTCCCCATAATGTTCCTGGTGCATCGGACTTTTGAGACTGTGATGCCGGAACCGGCGCTCATCGCGGTAGCGCTGTTCGTTGCGGTGGGGGGAGCGTGGTTCTTTCATGAGACGATCGAAGTCCCGAGCCGACGCCTGCTCGTCGGCTTGTGGCAGCAGCACCGGTGGCGCGTAACCGCACGCGATTCTTCGGCTGAGCGGATCGAACGCGCGATCCTTGACCTGCAAGAGACCGAAAAGCGCCTCCTCAGCGGCGCAACTTCAGCCACGGTCGGGGCCGACCGCGCCGTCATCCAAGATAATGGCGACGAGACGCGTAGCGCGTAGCGCCGCCGATCACGCTTTTTGTTTTTGCGCAATTCCGGGCGGAAAACCGCTTCACACTTTTCCTGGAATTGCTCTAAGAAGCAACCCGGCTGATCGCATCGGCGAGCTGGGTCTGCGAGAAGGGCTTGCCCAGGCGGGGCAGATTGGCGATGCCGGTTCCTTCGGGGAGTTCGGCGTAACCGGTTGCGAGAATGATCGGCATCTCAGGCCATTCCTCGCGGATCGCCTCGGCGAGTTCAGCCCCCGTCATGCGCGGCATGGCATGGTCGCAAATCACCAGATCGACCGGCTGCCTGCGCAGGATCTCAAGCGCATCGGGGCCGGCCATGGCCTCGAACACGGTGTGACCGAGATCCTCCAGCATCAGCGTCGTATTCATCAGCACCAGACCATCGTCATCGACGGCGACGATGCGCAGCCGGCGCGACGCATTTTCAGCGCGTTGCGGCAGGCCTAAAGCGACCTCGGCTGTCCGCTCGACAGTGACGACCGGGAACCACAATTCAGCCGTGGTGCCTTCGCCAAGACTGCTCTTCAGCATGAGGCGGCCGCCGGACTGGGACGCAAGGCCCTGCACCATGGAAAGCCCGAGACCGGTACCCTTGCCGACGCCCTTGGTGGTGAAGAACGGCGTCGTTGCCTGCTCCACCGTCTTTGCATCCATGCCCTCGCCTTCATCGATCACCGCTATTCTTATATAGCGGCCAGGCGGCAGCGGAGCCTTGCCTGATGGCGCGGATTCCTCGGACGCGCGAAGCACGATCCGGCCGCCGGACGGCATGGCGTCGCGGGCGTTGACGACGAGGTTGAGGATCGCCATCTCCAGCTGGTTCGGATCGGTCAGGATCGTCGGCAGCCTGACGGGGAAAGAGGTCTCGATCCTGGTAAGCGGGCCGAGCGAACGGCTCAGCATGTCCATCATGCCGCGCATCAGGCCGGAGACGTCGATCGGCTCCATGTGCAGTTCCTGCCGGCGGGAAAAAGCAAGCATGCGCTGCGTCAATGCCGCGCCGCGCTGGGCACCCTGCATCGCATTATCAACAAGCGATGTCAGCGACAGATCCTGCGGCATGCGCTTCTTCAGGATTTCGAGACTGCCGAGCACAGCCATCAGCAGATTGTTGAAATCATGGGCAATACCGCCGGTCAATTGGCCGATCGCCTCCATCTTCTGCGACTGGAAAAGCTCTTCGCGGGCCTGCTCCAGCGCGCGCTGGGTTTCCATCTTTTCGGTGATATCGCGGGTGATCTTGGCAAAACCGATCACACCGCCTTCATCATCCCGGATGGCGTCGACGACAACGCTGGCCCAGAAACGGGTGCCGTCCTTGCGGACGCGCCAGCCTTCCCTCTCGAACCGACCTTCGGCGCGCGCGATGCCGAGCGCCATCTCCGGCATGCCGGCGGCGCGGTCCTCGGGGGTATAGAAGGTCGAGAAATGCCGGCCGATGATTTCTTTCGGGCGATAACCCTTGATCCGCTCGGCGCCGAAATTCCAACTGCTGACATTACCGTCGGGATCGAGCATGTAGATCGCATAGTCCGAGACGCCCTGGACGAGCCGGCGGAACTGTTCCTCGCTCTGGCGGATCGCGTTTTCGGCGGCTCTGCGTTCGGTCAGGTCCCGGGTGATCTTGGCATAGCCGATGAGTTCGTCGGAGGGACGGCGGATCGGGTCGATGATCACATGCGCCCAGAAGCGGCTTCCATCCTTGCGCTGGCGCCAGCCTTCCCCCTCGAACCGGCCGTGTTCCTTGGCGGTTGCGAGCGCCCGCTCCGGAACTCCCGCGGCGCGGTCCTCTTCCAGATAGAAACGGGAAAAATGCTCGCCGAGGATTTCGGACGGCTTGTAACCTTTGAAGCGCTGAGCGCCGGTATTCCAGCTGGTGACGATGCCTTCGGGGCTGAGCATATAGATGGCGTAGTCGGTGATGGCATCGACCAGAAGACGAAAGCGCCCCTCGTCGTCAAGAGACGTATCATGTCGATTCAGCACTTCCATCGGCCCCTCTGAGTCACCAGCGCTTTATAACGCAAACGCAGACGGATGGTTCCGAAGCAGCCTCAATTTTCAGACGGCCTTAACCTGTGGGTAGAACCGCTCGCCGACCCGTTCGGCAGCGGCATAAGCCTGCGAGACGATCTCCGGCACCAGATCGATGTCGGGCAGGCTGCCGAGGCCGAGCGGGCCGACGGCAAAGAGCCCGGCGACGGTCGAACCGTCCTCCAGGAATGGCTCGCCGCGCGCATTGACCGCCAGCCCGAGCGAAAGTTCGTCGGGCATGGCGAGGCCGGCGGAAAACAGGCTCTCAATCAGCGGCGCCGAAAGATCCGGCGCCTGACAGCGGCAATCGATGATGCGCTCGGCATGGATGACCTCTTCGGCAGAGGAACCGGCCGGCGTGAAGAACAGGCCGCTCAGGCCCCGGCGACCGGCCCGCCCGCGGCGCAGCACCGTGCGGCCTTCGGCCAGCTCGCGTTTCAGGCGCAGGTGCATGGCTTCCGGCAGGCGGTTGCGGTGGCTGTCGTAGATTGCCCGGAGGTGCCGGTTGAACTGATGTTTGTCGCGTGCCGGCAGCGAGCGCCAGAGCGAGCGGGCATGTTTCCTGAGGCCGTTCATCACCGATTGCCAGCTTCGGCCCTCTTCTTCAGCCTCGCGACAGGCCTGGCGGATGAAGCGCACGATCTCCGGCAGGCTCTCTGGCAGCGCTTCGGCCGGGAACAGCGGATCGGCGGAATTCGGCGTATGGCTCTGGGGCAGGAAACCGCGGCGGGAAATGATCGTCACCTGGCCGGCATAACCGGCATCGCGCAGCTGCAGCAGCTGGTCGACGACGCGAATGCCGCTGCCGAACAACACCGCATGTGGCCGTGCCACGAGGCGCTGGGCCCTGACCGGCGAAACCTCCTCACCGCCGGTATCCTGATCGTTCAGGCCGTAGCCGGTGGCCAGCATCACGGTATCGAACAGCGGATTGGCGGGATTGGCGCTTTCGAGCAGGAAACGGTTGCCGTGGCTCCTGCGGATCGCCACCACCGGATCGTTGCAGACCTGGACGGTAATGTCTCGGCGCGCGGCGAGCGCTTCCGAAAACCGCTGGTAGACATAATCGCTGAAGATTTCCTTCGGCACGAAGATCTGCCGGAAACCGGGAATGGCGGCCGGCACGGCGGCGCGAAAGGCGGCATTGCTGCAGAGCCAATCGTTGAAATCGTCACTGTCGCCGACAGACACCGAGAGATCGCGCACGCGGGTGTTGAGGATCGTCGAGGCGCGCACTGACGCCAGCGCCTGCCCGCCGCTGACCGACGAATTCGGATCGAACAGTTGCAGGTGGAAGGGCGCGCGCAGCGTCTTCATCAGCGCGATCGCCGTCATCATCCCGGAAAAGCCGCGCCCCACGATGGCAATACGCGGCACCGCCGATATCAGCGCCGCCGCATTGGCGCGCGCCGAAAAAAGTCCCTGAACCGTCATCGCAACTCCTTTGCGGTTTCATCCGCACCGTGGGTCGATCGAGGTTTCAACGCATAAAACAGCGGATCATGCGTTAATGAGGTTCATGCGGCCATTCACGACAGCTGCCGCAGGATCGAGGTCCGAGCCGGAAGCCCCGGAAATGCACAAGCGGACCAATCACGCTCGCCTATAGTCTATTAAACTAGTAGTGTATGAAAGCGCGAAATGGCGCATATGGCAAGAGGTTTATTGCCACGGCAATTCAAGCCATTGAAAGATAACTTGGTTTAGAACGTCGATGCGGCGCGCTTCAGTCACCCTCGCCCGGATATTGCTTCGCCTTCAGCAGGCCGGCCAGATGCGCGGTATTGCGCGCCAGCGTGTCGACGGCTGTCGTCACCACCTTCGGAACCTTGTCGAGGTCGACGAAATTGGTGGAACCCAACGCCTCGCCGACCCAATAGGCGACGGCGCTGGCCGGAATGGTGAAGCCGACATCGTTCAGCGCCTGGAAAAGCTCGGCCGACACATGATGGGCGCCGTCCTCATTGCCGACGACGGCGACGGCCGCGACCCTGCCATAGGAAACCATGCGGCCCTGATCGTCGGTCTCATCGAGGAAGGCGTCCATACGCTCCAGCGCCCGCTTGCAGACGCTGGAGGGCTGACCGAGCCAGATCGGCGTCGCCATCAGCAGGATATCGGCGGCGAGCACCTTGGTGCGAATATCAGGCCAGTCATCGCCTGCGCCTTCATCCGATGTGACGCCCGGCTTGACGTTGAAATCGGCAAGCCGGAGCACTTCGGTCTTGACGTCATAGGTCGACAACGCCTTGTCGATGAGAGCGATCATCCGGTCGGTCGAGGACGCCTCCTTGGCATCGCTGGTCTTCAGTGTGGCGTTAAGAGCGAGGGCTTTCAGCGGCATGGTCTCTCTCCGGTAATGATTGCCTGACAGGGTTTGCCTGCTGCAACCAACCCACAATGCGATTGTTCCCGCCAGCTCGCGAGGAGACCTCACGTAAAAATAACCAGTTGGTGAATTCTTTACTTGAACCCCCAAATGGAATCGGCAAAAGTGAAGGCGCAATCAATCCCTTCATGGATTTGCCGTCTTTTCGGGCCAGCGTCCGACCACACATCTATTGGAAAAAATACAGTGAGCAGCGATGCGTTAACACGCGCGACGAAGCCTTCGGCTTCGATGGCGCTTGCAACTGCGGCAGGCTGGGGCCGAGGCCTCTTCACATTGGTGCGTATCACCATGATGGCCTTCCGCCACCCCTGGCAATCGGGCTTTGCGATCGGCGCCACGCTGGTCGCTTCCACCTTCCAGCTGATGATCCCCCGCCTTCTCGGCCAGGCGGTCGACCACACACAGATGGCGATGAGCGGCGGCGCGGCGGGCCAGGCGGCGCAGGACGCGCTTTTGACCACGGCGCTGCTCCTGCTCGGCGCCAGCGTGTTGCGCGGCCTCTTCACCATGGTCCAGAACTATTACAGCGAAGCCGTCGGCCATCACATCGGCTACGAGTTGCGGCTGGCCTGCTATGAGAAGATCCAGCGGCTGTCTTTCAGCTTTCACGACACGGTGCATTCCGGCGATCTGATCACCATCGGCCTGCTCGATCTCGAAGGCGTGCGGATGTATTTTTCCACGGCGCTCGTCCGAATGATCCTGCTGTCGATCCTGATCGGCATCGGCGCCTATATGCTGCTGTCGACCGATATCGTGCTCGGCCTCCTGGCGCTCTCTTTCGTGCCCTTCGTCGGCTGGCGCTCTTCGGCGACGCAGCTCAGGCTGCGGGCCACCTGGCTCGATCTGCAGGAGCGGCTTTCGGTGCTGACCCGCATCATGGAGGAGAATCTCGGCGGCATCCGCGTCGTGCGCGCCTTTGCCGCACAGGATCATGAGCTGTCGAAATTCGAGGCGGCCTCGAAGAATGCTCTGGCGCTCGCGCATCAGCGCGTCGGCATCCGCGTCCTCAATACCAGCGCCATGACCTTCTCCTTCTTCCTGGCGATGGGCCTGGTGCTCTTCGTCGGCGGCGGCAAGGTGACGTCGGGCGAGATCACCGTCGGCACGCTCGCCTCCTTCCTGACCTTCATGACCATTTTGCAGATGCCGGTGCGCCAGCTCGGCCTGATGGTCAATGCCTTTGCCCGCGCCTCCACCTGCGGCTCGCGCCTCTTCAGCCTGCTCGACCTCGACATCGCGATCAAGGACGCGCCGGATGCCAAGGAATTGGCGGTGACCGACGGCGTGCTGCGCTTCGAGAATGTCAGCTTCGCCTATCCCGGTTCGGAAAAGCGCACCGTGCTCCACGATGTCTCCTTCGAAGCCAGACGCGGCCAGACGATCGGCATCGTCGGCCCTCCCGGCAGCGGCAAGTCGACGATCGCCCATCTCATTCCCCGCTTCTACGACGTTAGCGGCGGCAAGATCACCATTGATGGCCAGGACATCCGCAAGGCAACGCTGCAATCGCTGCGCCGGGCGGTTGCCGTCGTGCAGCAGGATTCCTTCCTGTTCACGACGACGATCGAAAACAACATCGCCTATGGCGACCCCTGGGCAAAGGAAGGTCGCATCGAACGCGCCAGTGAAAGCGCCCAGCTGCATAATTACGTGCTCGGCCTGCCCACCGGTTACGACACCGTCGTCGGCGAGCGCGGCGTTTCACTGTCCGGCGGCCAGCGGCAGCGTCTTTCGATCGCCCGGGCGCTGATGCTGAAGCCGGCGGTGATGGTGTTCGACGATTCGACGGCGGCAATCGACGCGGCCACCGAGCAGCGCATCCGCAGCGCCATGCGCCGCTATGCCGCCGACCGGGTGACGATCATCGTCGCCCATCGCCTCAGCTCGCTGATGCATGCCGACCAGATACTGTTCGTCGAAGACGGCCAGATCGTCGAGCGCGGAACACATCAGGCGCTGCTGTCGCTCGGCGGCCGCTACAAGGCGCTCTACGACCTGCAGGTTCGGCCAGGCGACGAGGTGCTGAGCGCCTAACTCGCCTCTCCCCCGCTGGGGGAAGAGCAAACAAGCAGTGAATATTGCGGGCCATCCCATGTAATGGCCGCAGGAGGAACGAGATGGCCGAGGAACTGGAAACCGAGCGTCCCGACGTTCGCGAGGATGGGCGCCGCCCGCCGCGGGCGGTGGTCGGTTCGCATCGCGTCGAGGAGGAGATGTTCGGCAAGGCCTTCGACGGCAATATCGTCAAGCGCATCTGGGTTTTCGTTCGTCCCTATCGCCGCCAGGTCCTCTGGTCGGTCGTTGCCGTCCTGACCTTCACGATGATGCAGCTGCTGATCCCGCTGATCATCCGTTATGCCATCGACCACGGCATGTCGCCGGGCGGCAACTCTTCGGCACTGGTCTGGTCGATCGCCGCTTTCGCCATCGCCATATCAATCAACTATGCGGCAAGCTACGCGCAGGAGACTCTGGTCGGTGGCGTGGCGGAAGACGTGCTCTTCGATATCCGCCGGGCGATGTTTTCGCATCTCCAGCGCGTCTCGCTCTCCTTCATGGACAAGACCGAGGTGGGCCGGCTGATGTCGCGCCTGCAGGGCGACGTCAACTCGATGCAGGAATTCCTCGAAACCTCGGTTCTCTCGGTCGGCGACATCGTGCTGCTCTTCGGCATCGTCGTCGTCATGCTTTATCTCGATTTCAAGCTGGGGCTGCTGACGCTCTCGGTGCTGCCGGTGCTGTTCATCGTCCGCTTGTTCTGGCTGCCGCTCGCCCGCAAATCCTTCATGGCCGCGCACGAGACCAATTCGGTTGCCAACGGTGCCCTTGCCGAAGCCATCCACGGCGTGCGCGCCGTCCAGAGCATGGACCGGCAGGGCGTCAACTTCACGCTTTATGACGACAAGGCGCATGCGAACTTGCGGACGCATCTGACGGCGGCACGTTATGCGCAGGTGATGGTGCCGATCGTCGATAGCCTGACCGGCGTGGCGATGGCGCTGGTCATCGTCGTCGGCGGCGCCCGCGTTCTCAACCAGGCGCTCGATGTCGGCGTTCTCGTCGCCTTCCTGTTTTACATCCAGCGCTTCTTCGACCCGATCCGTTCGCTGACGCTGCAATATTCGGTGATGCAGCGCGCCATGGCCTCCGGCCAGCGGCTGACCGAAGTGCTCGATGTGCCGGTCGACATCAAGGACGCGCCGAATGCCAAAGCGCTATCGCGCGACATGGACGGCTCGGTCGAATTCAACGACGTCGTCTTCGGCTACAATCCGAAACATCCAGTGCTGAAACATGTAAGTTTCAAGGTCAATCCCGGCGAGACGGTGGCGCTGGTCGGGCCGACCGGGTCCGGCAAATCCAGCTGCATGTCGCTGATCCACCGCTTTTACGATGTGCAGCAAGGCCAGGTGCTAGTCGGCGGCCACGATGTGCGTGACCTGACGCAGGATTCGCTCGGGGCACAGATCGCCATGGTGCTGCAGGAGCCTTTTCTCTTCACCGGTACCGTCTTCGAAAACATCCGCTACCACAAGGCGGAAGCGACACGCGAACAGGTGATCGAGGCGGCAAAGGCCGTCGGCGCGCATGAATTCGTCATGCGCCTGGCCGATGGCTACGACAGCATTCTCGGCGAGCGCGGCGGCAATCTTTCGCTCGGCCAGCGCCAGCTTTTGAGCTTTGCCCGCGCATTGGTGGCAGATGCGAAGATCCTCGTGCTCGACGAGGCAACCGCCAACATCGACAGCTATACCGAGATGCTGATTCAGAAGGCGCTGGTGAAGCTGCTCGAAAATCGCACCGGCCTCGTCATCGCCCATCGCTTGGCGACGATCCGCGAGGCCGACCGCATCATCGTGCTGCAGAACGGCGAAATTATCGAGAGCGGCAACCACCGCCAGCTGATGAAAAACGGCAAGCTCTATTCCAAGCTCTATAACCTCAACTACTCGTCTTTCGACGATATTCCCGAAGACGTGCTGGAGGAGACGACGGCGACGCAGTCGGCGACCTGACCGCGACCCCCATGGCGACCCCGCTGAGAAAATGACATGAATTAACGCCTGTCGCAAAGTTTGATCGAACAAACGATTTGCTGCCGCATTTCTCTTTTATCGGGGGACGAGTGCCACTGAGGAGAATGACATGAAGAGAATCATTAGCAGCCTGTTGATCGCGACGGCCCTTGTTGGATCGGCTATTCAGCCTGCTGCCGCGCGTGACCACCATCATCACGACAATACCGGCCGCATCATCGCCGGCGGCGTTGCCGCAGGTGTCGTCGGCGGCCTTATCGGCGGCGCACTCGTCAATGGCGGTGGCCCTCGCTACGTTGATGAAGGCCCTCGTTATGTCGAGAGCCCCCGTTATGTCGAACCCCAGCCGAGATGCTGGTATGAGGACCGGGACGTGCGCAACCGCTATGACGGCGGCTACCACGCCGAAACCGTCCGGGTCTGCGAATAGGCCTGAGCATTTGCAGCGGCTTTGACCTCGTCATCGCCGCTCGACCCCTCAGCCGAGGTTGTGTTTCGCAGCCTCGGTTTTGGTTTATATCAGCGACATCCCAAGAATCGGCCCCTCATCCGGCTGCCGCCACCTTCTCCCCGTCAACGGGGCGAAGGGTATGTGCAGCGACCTCTCCGTCCCCACTAACCTCTCGCGGGGCACGTCCCCTCTGCCTGTTTTTTACGGGGAGAGGGTTAGGAGGGGCAGCCTTCACCGAAGGGCGGTACCAACGCACAGTCTGAACTTCGCTCAAGCGAGTCATCCCGAACTGGTCATGCGCCGGAGCTTCCAGCCGTAACCTCTACCCACGGCTTTTCGCAGGCGCTGTCCTGTGGCAAGAAGGGCCACTGACGCGTGGCGCTTTCAGAGAGGAAGATCGACAAAGATGAAGGGAATTCGCCAGCTCGCCGAGCATCTCGACATTTCGATCGGGACGGTGTCCCGTGCGCTGAACGGCAAGCCCGACGTCAACGAAGAAACGCGCCGGCGCGTGCTCGCCGCCGCCGAGGAGCTTGGTTACGTCGCCAACCAATCGGGCCGCAGCCTCCGCCAGGGCATGACCAACGTCATCGGGCTGATGCTCGAGGTCAGCCGCGAGACAGTCGAAAACAGCGACGACTTCTTCCTGGGCGTCACCGACGGGCTGCAGAGCGTCTTTTCCCGTCACAAGCTCGATCTGGTCATGCTGCCCTGCCCCGATGACGAGGATCCGCACGAATATCTGAAGCGAATGGTGGCGCGCCGCCTGGTCGATGCGATGATCATCTCGGCGACCCGACGCACCGACCGACGCATTGAGCTGTTGGAAAAGGTCCGAATCCCGTTTGTGGCGCTCGGCCGCAGCGCGTCCGGCGGCAGCTATACCTGGATGGATCTCGATTTCGAAGGCGTGGCGGCGCGCGGCGTCGACCGGCTGGTCGCAAAAGGCCACCGGCGGATCGCGGTGGCGGCCCCCTCCTCCGACATCAATCTCGGCTATATCTTCCTCGAGAGTTACCGCCAGGCGCTGAAACGCCACGGTATTGCCTTCGACCCGGCCCTCGTTATCCGTGTCAAGTCGAGCGAACAGGGCGGTTATCAGGCCGGCCACGAACTGCTGATGATCGAAGAACGGCCGACGGCGATCATCCTGATCCACGAACTGATGGCGATCGGGCTTTACCGGCGGCTTGCCGAGGCCGGCATCGTTCCCGGCCGAGACCTCGCCGTCGTCGGTTTCCGCGAGGAGCCGCGCACGCATTTCCTGCAGCCGTCACTGACCTCCTTCCGCATGTCGCTGCGCGATCTCGGCGCCCAGCTCGGCGAAACCCTGCTTGCCACCATGCCGGCCTATGCCGATCATTATCCGCAGGGAGCCCGCAGCCGGATCTGGCCGCTGGAACTCGTTCCTGGCGAAAGCGACGCGTTCACGCTGACGGGCTGAGTTCCCCTCACACCCGGCTCGGCGCCGCCGGAGGCTCCCGGCTCGACAGTTGCCGCGTGACGAAGAAGACCAGCAGAGCGCCGACAGCAAGGCAGGCGGCGAGGAAGAACATCGGCGCAGTCGTGCTGCCGCTCGCCTCCTTGATCCAGGGCACGACGTTCTGGGCGACGAAACCGCCGAGATTTCCGACCGAATTGATGGCGGCAAGCCCCGCAGCGGCACCCGCCCCTTTGAGGAAACGCGAGGGCAGGCTCCAGAACACCGGCTGCGGCGCGAAGATGCCGGCGGCGGCGACGCAGAGGAAGGCGAATTGCAAGGCGTGGTTCGGGATCAGCGCCGACAGCAGCAGGCAGGCGGCGCCGATCAAGGCCGGAACGACGATATAGGGCGTCTTCGATTGGGCCTTGTCGGCCATCGTGGGAACGGCATAGAGCGCGACCGCAACCAGCAGCCAGGGAATGATGTTGAGGAAACCGTTCACCGTGTTGCTGACGCCGAAGGCCTGGACGATGGTCGGCAGCCAATAGCTCAGGCCATAGGCCGAGAGCGGAAAGGCGATATAGCAAAGCGCCATCAGCAGGACGCGCGGGTCGATCAGCGCCTTGAAGCCGTTTCCGGCATTTTCGCCCATGCCGGCATTTTCCGATGCGAGCCTCCGTTCAAGCCAGTCCTTCTCCTCGCCAGTCAGGAAACTTGCGTTTTCAGGCCGGCCGGGAAGATAGAAGAAGGTGACGATGCCGGCGATGACGGCTGGAATACCGGTCGCCAGGAAGACCCACTCCCAGCCGGCAAGGCCGTAAAGACCATCGAGATCGAGCAGCACGCCGCCGAGCGGTGCGCCGACGGCATTGGCGATGGCGCTGAAGATCATGAACAGCCCGACCATCCGGCCGCGATAGGCAGAGGGGAACCATAGCGTCAGCAGATAGAGCACGCCTGGAAAGAAGCCGGCTTCGCAGACGCCGAGCAGGAAGCGCAGGATATAGAACATCGTCGCGTTCTGCGTGAAGGCGAGCGCGACGGTGACGAGGCCCCAGGACACCAGGATGCGGGCGAACCAGACACGGGCGCCGAGCCTTTCGAGGAAGAGGTTGCTCGGCACCTCGAAGAGAAAATAGCCGATGAAGAACAGCGAAGCGCCGAGGCCGTAGGCATATTCGCTCATCCCCAAGGCATCGACCATCTGCAGTTTGGCAAAGCTGACATTCTGCCGGTCGATATAGGCGATGAGATAAAGGATGCCGAGAAACGGCATCAGCTTCCAGGTGATTTTCGAGATCAGCCGCTTCTCATCGACCATGCGTATCCTCCGGAATGATCATGTTGCGTCATGGCGTAAATAGTGCTGGCCGCCAATATTCAATCGCGCGAGGTATTTTCTGCGGTATCGCAACCCTGATTGGTGGCCGCACCCGGGGGATGGGTGCGGCCTGTGCTTGACTATTCGGCAGCGGCGACGGCGGCGCGGCGGCCGATCGTTGCCTGGGTCAGCGCGAAGGCTAAGAAGGCGCAGAGCGCAATGCCGGCAGCCATCGGAACGGCCGTGCCGTCGAAGAAAAGGCTCGATATCACCATGGCGACGGCGGCAATGACGAAATGCAGCGTGCCCATCAGCGACGAGGCGGTGCCGGCAATCGCGCCGTGATCCTCGAGAGCAAGAACGGCGCTGGTCGGGATGACGAGGCCGAGGAAGCCGTAGCCGATGAACAGGAAGGTCGCCATGACGGGCAGCTGGTTGAAGCCTGAAGCCATCACCACCGCCATGACAACCATGGCTAGCGCAAAGGCGCTGACCGCAATCCGCATGACGCGCACCAGGCCGAAACGCTCGCCGAGCCAGCCGGTCGCCTGCGACACCGCGAAGAAGGACACGGCGTTGATCGAGAAGGCGAAGCTGTATTCGGTCGGCGTTAGCCCGTAGTGCTGGATCAGCACGAAGGGCGAGTTGGCGAGATAGACGAGAAAGCTCGAAATGCCGAGACCGCCGATGAAGGTCAGCGTCAGGAAATTGCGGTCGGCCAGCAGCAGCCGGTAGGCCGCCATGGCGCTCTTGAGGCCGCTGCCGCTGCGCTCCTTGGCAGGGCGGGTTTCGTCAAGCTGGGTGGCAAGCAGGACGAGGCCGATGAAGGCGGCGATCATCACCGCCCAGAACACCCCGCGCCAGCCGTAGAATTCGATGACGGCGCTGCCCGTCAGCGGCGCCAGGATCGGCGAGATCGAGAAGACCAGCATCAGCAGCGACATCAGGCGTGCGGCCTGCACGCCGGTATGCATGTCGCGGACGATGGCGCGCGGAATGACCATGCCGGCAGCACCGCCGATGCCCTGGACGAAACGGAAGGCGATCAGCGTTTCGATATCGGTCGCCAGTGCGCAGCCGATCGAGGCGACCGCGAAAACGCCGATGCCGAGATAAAGCGGCAGCTTGCGGCCCCACATATCCGACAGCGGACCGTAGACGAGCTGGGCAAGCGCAAAGGAGATGAAGAAGGCGAGAAGCGTCAGCTGGGTGACGTTGTTATCCGCATGCAAGTCCTGGCCGATGGACGGCAGCGCAGGCAGATACATGTCAATGGCGAAGGGGCCGATGGCCGAGAGAAGGCCAAGAATGAGAGCAATGCGAAAGAAGGAAGCCGTCATAATGGTGATCTTTCATAAAAGCGCAGCGGAAGCATCGAATCGTCGCTCCGCCGCAGTGCTCTTAGAACAGGATGGCGCCCGAAAACTCCTCACACTTTTCGGCATCATGTTCTGGGGTTCAATGATGATCGTTCGCGCGAAGACGAAGTTGGGAGCTCATATCTTCAGCAACGGAACCAATAGTGTCAACAAATTTGGACACGGCTGTAAACTAGACGCCATTGTCTAAATCGTCAAGACGTCTTATCTTCGCCTTCATGAAAGATCGCATGACACCGGCAGTCCGGATGGGGGGGCATACGCAGCGCGGACAATGCGCAAAGCGCATGTCGATCCTCGATGCCGCCGCCGACGTCTTCTGCCGCCAGGGTTTTGCCGGCGCCAGCATCGACGAGATTGCCGCCGTCGCCTGTGTCTCTCGCCAGACGATCTACAATCACTACCGCGAGAAGGAAACGCTGTTCGTCGCCGTCGTCGAGGACGTCATGAACCGCGCCAACGCCATGCTCTTCTCGGTGCTGGCGAGCTTTCCCGAGAACGCCGACAATCTGGAGGACGGGCTGACGGCCTTCGCCGTGCGCCTCAACAAGAACTGCATCTGCAATCACGACGGAAAATTCCTGCGCAAGCTGGTGCAGACGGAGGGTGAGCGATATCCGCACCTGTTCGAAAGCTGGCGCCAGCAGGGACCGGGCAAGCTGACCACTGCCCTTTCCGCGCTTCTTGCGCGGGTCGCTCATAAGGGCGCGCTCGTCATCGACGATTTCGACGTCGCCGCCCGGCAGTTCGTGGCGCTCGCCAATGCTGACCTGCAGATGATGACGCTTTTCGGTGGAACGCCCACCGATGAAGAGCTTGATAAGGCGGCGCGCAATGCCGTCCGTACCTTTCTCAAGGCCTATGGCGGGCCGGCGGCTGATAAGGTCGGTCGCCCGCCGCAGCTTGCGGCCATAGCGGGCGGATAAGGCCTCCCGATCAGGCCCTTTCAATCAGGCGAAGACGGTCATCTGCGAGGGCACGACCGCAAACATGCCGACGCGGCGCGCGGCAAGATATTTCACCAGCTGCTGGACGACAGAAGGCATGACCGGCTTCTGCACCACGCCGACCGCGCCCTTGACGCCATTAGCGACAACTTCGGGATTGCCGGTCATGAACACGACGGCAATGCCGTGTTCTTCTGCCAGCCGCCGGCCGATCTCGGGCCCGGTCTGGCCGTCGGCGAGATTGACGTCGACGAAGGCGATATCGGCAAGCGGCGCCAGCCGCAGCGCCTGTTCGCGATCACTCGCAAGACCTGCGACCTGCATACCCATATCTTCCACCGTCGCCCCGAGATCCAGGGCGATGAGGAATTCATCTTCGACGATCAATACTCTCTGTCTCATGAGATCATCTCGTTGCCAGCGCCGCACGACATTGGTGGCCATGATACGTCCCCTTGTTACGCATATACTTCGGAAGAGGTATCCGCTCCGGCAGCTGTCCCTGCACGAAACTCCCTGCTGAAACGGCCAACTTGAAGATATGTTCCGCGGTGGAACGCGATTTTTGATATTTAAGATATTGTTAACGTTGATAGATTCTTAACAAGAAAGCCGGCGAAGCAAAAACGGGCGCTAAATTGTGCTCAATCTCAAGCGCGCACCTTCTGGATGAAGGCACGATGACACGATATGATTATTCCGTTGGCATGAAGATCGAGGCTCACGTTGAAAACCAAACTTATCGTCTTGGCCACGGTCGTGGTCAGCCTTTTCGCCTATACCAAATTGATGGCCAGGATCGGCTCGGGCTCGCCACCTCCGGATGCGCCGCTCGCGCAACAGGCCGACCTCATCCGTGTTTATAAATCCGAACGCCGCATGGTCCTTCTCAAAGGGGATGTTCCGATCTCGACATATCGGATTTCACTGGGGCAGGCTGCCGATGCCGGTCCCAAGCAACAGGAAGGTGACGAAAAAACGCCGGAAGGGCGCTATGAGATCGACTGGCGAAATCCCAAGTCCATGGCGCATCTCAGCCTCCACATTTCCTATCCGAACCCGGATGACCGACGCAACGCCGGATCCAACGGCTTTCCGCCCGGCGGCAATATCATGATCCACGGGCTTCCCAAGGCTGGGGCCTGTTCCAGGAAGCCCATCAGCTATGGGATTGGACGGATGGCTGTATTGCCGTCACCAATGCGGAGATGCGCGATATCTGGGCCCGCGTTCCCAATCACACGCCTATCGACATCATCCCCTGAGGGTTAATCACCCCTTGGCCTTCCTGACGAGGACCGGCTGGCTGCGGTAATCGGCGGGAAACAGCGACTTCAGATTCTCGATTTTCGGCAGGTCGTTGTAGACGATATAGGGGTAGGTCGGATTGAGCGTCAGAAAATCCTGATGATAGGCCTCGGCGGAATAAAAGCCGGTGGTGTCGGAGACCCTGGTGACGATCGGCTGGGCGAAGACATGCGCCTTGTCGAGCTGAGTGATATAGCGCTCGGCGACCTTGCGCTGCTCGGGGTCGGCGACGAATAGCGCCGAACGATACTGCGTTCCCTGATCCGGGCCCTGGAAATTCAGCTGCGTCGGGTTGTGCGCCACCGAGAAGAAGATCTGCAGCAATTTGCCGTAGCTCACTTGTTTCGGATCGAACTTCACCTCGACGGCTTCGGCGTGACCTGTCGAGCCGGTGCTGACGGTCTCGTACTGGGCCGTCCCAGCCTCACCGCCGGCATAGCCGGAGACGGCGCTCTGGACGCCCTTGACGTGCTGGAAGACGCCCTGGACACCCCAGAAACAACCGCCGGCGAAAATCGCGCTCTCGGTGCCCGGCCGGGCAGCCTCGTCAACGGCCGGCGGCGGAATGACGACGGCATCTTCAGCCGCACTTGCGGCACACGCACCGAGCGAGACAATGGTGGCGGCTAGGAGCCCGGCAAGGCTCCTGCGGTGAGAAAATATGGACATGGCGCTACCTCCTGCGATGGCCCAAATCCTTGCTCATCCTTGCAAAAGGCGCAAATCACAACCCGATCACTCACGCCGATGTGACAGGCAGACGAAAGCGCCTGTGTGAAGATGAAACAGCATGCAACCTGAGTTGACAATCTCGCGAGGAGTGAGGAGAGTGCCCGCCGGTCAGAGCCTGCATTTCCGGGGGGAACCTATGTCCGTGCGCTCGTTCTTTGCTTTCGCGACAATCGCATTTTTTTCCACGATCGCCGTCAGTTTTCCCGCCGCCGCTGCGGAGACCAAGCGCGACATCCAGACGATCAAGGACGCCGATTTCTTCGGCTTCGATCTTCGCACCGAGCAGAACGTCTCACTCGATCAGTGCAAGACCTCGTGCATCGGCGACAAGAGCTGCAAGGCCTTCACCTACAATCCCAAGGTGAAATGGTGCTTCCTGAAATCCGATTTCAAGACGATGAACGCCTTCCCCGGCGCCATCGCCGGCAAGATCGTCGAGACGACCGGCCAGAAGGAGCAGGATCTCGGTGCTGCGCCGCGCCTGACCTTCCTGTCGAACGACCTCATCCAGCAGGCCCACGACTTCAAGGACAATCTGGCGCTTGCCGACGACCAGCAGGGCCAGGGCGCCGACAGCCTGACGGCCAATGCCCGCATAGACCTCACCGCCAACAATCTGGCCGACGCGCTGAAGTCCTTCCATGGCGCGCTGTCGATCACCCCTGACGACGCCGATCTCTGGCTCGAAACGGCCCGCGCCGCAGCTTCGCTCGGCAGCGCCGAGAGCGGCACGAGCGGTCAGGCCGTGCTCGACGCGCTGAACGGCTACGAGCTGACGCGCACCAAGCCCAAGCGCGCCGAGGCGCTCGCCGTCCTCGCCGACGCCCTGGACCGAAACGCCAATTACCGCCCGGCGCTCGACGCCTACAAGGCGAGCCTGGCGCTGGTTGCCTCCGAGGATGTGCAGGCGGCCTACCTGCAGCTGAAGGCGACGCAAGGCTTCCGCATCACCGAACACACGGTCGACGCCGACAGCGCCACGCCGCGCGCCTGCGTCACCTTCTCCGAAGCTCTCATCAAGACCACCGACTATACGCCCTTCGTGACGCTGAACGGTGCGGCGCCCAAGGCCCTGGAAACCAAGGACAAGCAGATCTGCGTCGAGGGGCTGACGCATGGCGAAACCTACAAGCTCGGTTTCCGCACCGGCCTGCCGTCATCCGTCGACGAGGCGCTCGAAGCGCCCGTCAGCATCGACGTCTATATCAAAGACCGCAGCCAGATAGTGCGTTTCACCGGCGACAGCTTCGTGCTGCCCTCGACGGCGCGCCGCGGCATTCCGATCGTCTCGGTCAACATGACGTCTGCCAACCTCAAACTCTACCGCATCGGCGATCGCGCCATCGCGCCGCTGTTGACCAACTCGCAATTCCTGACCCAGCTCGACGGCTACAGCGCCCAGAACATCCAGGATCAGAACGGCGAACTCGTCTGGCAGGGTTCGATCGAGATCGCCGACGAGCTCAACAAGGACATCGTCACCAGCTTCCCCGTCGATGAGGCGCTGCCCGAGCGCAAGCCCGGAGTCTACGTGATGACCGCAACGGGGCCGAATGGCCCGGCGCAGGAGTGGGACTCGCAGGCGACGCAATGGTTCCTCGTCTCCGATATCGGCATCACCACCTATGCCGGCACGGACGGGCTCAACATCTTCACCCGTTCGCTTGCCTCGGCAAAGCCGATATCAGGCGTCGAGCTGCAGCTGCTTGCCAAGAACAATGAAGTGCTCGGCACCGCCAAGACCGACGAAAACGGCCGCGCCACCTTCACCGCCGGCCTGATCCGCGGCACGGCGGCGCTGACACCCGCCGTCATTACCGCCAGGAACGGCACGTCGGACTACGTTTTCCTCGACATGACGCGGGCCGGCTTCGATCTCTCCGACCGCGGCGTGACCGGCCGCGCCGCACCCGGCGCGATCGACGTCTTGACCTTTACCGAACGCGGCATCTATCGCGCCGGCGAAACGGTGCATGCACAGGCGCTCGCCCGCGACACCGATGGCAACGCCATCGAGAACCTGCCGCTGACTTTCATCTTCAGCCGCCCCGACGGTGTCGAAGACCGGCGGATCGTCAGCCAGACCAGCAATCTCGGCGGTTACAGCGTCGATTTCCCGACCCAGGAAAACGCCATGCGCGGCACCTGGACGATGAACATCTACACCGATCCCAAGGGCAGTGCGATCGCCAGCAAGAGTTTCCTGGTCGACGATTTCGTGCCGGATCGCACCGACCTGGAGATCAAGACCGAGGCCAAGGAAATCGGCCCGGATATGCCCGCGAAGATTAATGTTTTCGGCAAATATCTCTATGGCGCCCCGGCCGCCGGCCTGACGCTCGAGGGCAATGTCGTCGTCAAGCCGACGCGCGAGAGCGCCGCCTATAAGGGCTTCCTCTTCGGCCTCGCCGACGAGGAGGCGAGCGAGGATTCGCGCCTGCCGATCGACGGCCTGCCGGAACTCGACGAGAACGGCGAAGCCTCGACCGATCTCACCGTCAGCGAGCTGCCGGCAACGACGCAACTGCTCAACGCCACCGTCTATATCAGCATGCAGGAGGCCGGCGGCCGCGCCATCGAGCGTTCGCTGACCATTCCGGTGAAGAATCAGGGCGCTTCGATCGGCATCAAGCCGGAATTTTCCGACGATCTGCCTGAGAACGCCATCGCCAACTTCACGGTGATCGGCGTCAATGCCGAGGGACAGAAGCAGGAGACCAAGGGCCTGCGCTGGAAATTCTACAGCCTCAACCGCGAGTACCAATGGTATCGCGAGGGGACGGCATGGAAATACGAGCCGGTCTACACCGCCGAGCAGATCGCCAATGGCAGCGTCGACGCGACGACGGACGGCGGCAAGATCTCCGTGCCGGTGAAATTGGGCCGCTATCGCCTCGAAGTGGAAAGCCCGGATGCCGACGGCCCGACCTCCAGCGTCGAATTCGACGCCGGCTGGTTCGTGGCCTCGACCTCGACCGAAACACCGGATGGGCTGGAAATCGCCCTCGACAAGGACAGCTACAAGGTCGGCGACACCGCCAAGCTGAAAATCACCTCGCGCTATGGCGGCGAGCTGATGGTCATGGCCGGAACCGAAAAGCTGGTTGCCGTGCAAAATGCGACGATGGGCGAGACCGGCGGCGAGGTCGACATCCCCGTCACCGCAGACTGGGGTGCCGGCGCTTATGTGACCGCGACGCTCTTCCGCCCCGGCGACGCCCAGGACAGCCACATGCCGATGCGTTCGATCGGCATCAAATGGCTGAAGGTCGATCCCGAACAGCGGGCGCTGCAAGTCAAGCTCGACACGCCGGAAAAGATGCTGCCGCGCGGACCGTTGAACATCGGCCTGCAGGTGGCCGGTGCCGGCGCCAACGAGGATGCCTATGTCACGGTTGCCGCCGTCGATGTCGGCATTCTCAACCTGACACGTTACGAGCCGCCGAACCCGGAAGACTGGTATTTCGGCCAGCGGCAGCTCGGCCTTGAAATCCGCGACCTCTATGGCCGGCTGATCGACGGCTCGCTGGGTGCGACCGGCAAGCTCAGGACCGGTGGCGACGGCGGTGCCATTGCGCTGCAGGCAAGCCCGCCGACACAGAAGCTCGTCGCCTTCTTCTCCGGGCCGGTGAAGCTCGACGCCGAAGGCAAGGCCAATATCTCCTTCGACATTCCGCAATTCAACGGCACGGCGCGCGTCATGGCGGTTGCCTGGTCGAAGACCGGTGTCGGGCACGGCGTCAAGGACGTCATCATCCGCGATCCGGTCGTCGTCACCGCGAGCTTGCCGAAATTCCTCGCCCCCGGCGACAAGGCCAATCTGCGCCTCGACATCGCCAATACCGATGCGCCGGCCGGCGACTACAAGCTGCAGCTGACCGGCAATGATGCGGTCGGCATCGACCAAGCCTCTGCCGACCAGACGATCCGGCTGGAGGCCGGCGCCAAGTCCGCGCTGACGCTTTCGCTCATCGGCAAACAGCCGGGCGCCGGCAGCGTCTCGATCAACCTCTCCGACGCCTCCGGCCTTTCGCTCGACCAGACCGTCGACGTGCCGGTGCGCCCGTCATCCCTGCCGATCACCGAACGCAGGGTGCTGGCGCTGAAGCCCGGAGCAAAGCTCACCGTCGATAAGAACCTGCTTGCCGACAGCGTCCTGCCGGGTGCTTCGATCAGCGTCAACGTCACCCGTTCGGCCGCCTTCGACATCCCGGCACTGCTGATGACGCTCGACCGCTATCCCTTGGGCTGCGCCGAGCAGACCATCAGTCGGGCGCTGCCGCTGCTCTACCTCGCCGAAGTGGCGAAGCAGGCCGGCATCGAAAATGACGACGACGTGCACAAGCGCGTCCAGGATGCGATCTACCGCGTGCTCTCCTACCAGGCCTCGGCCGGCAGCTTCGGCCTCTGGGGACCGGATTCGGGCGATGTCTGGCTCGATTCCTACGTCACCGACTTCCTGACGCGGGCCCGCGAAATGAAATATGACGTGCCGGAAAGGGCCTTCGTGCAGGCGCTGGAAAACCTGCAGAACACCCTGTCCTACACCACCGACATCAAGGGCCAGGGCGATCAGATCGCCTATGCCATCTATGTCCTTGCCCGCAACAAGAAGGCGGCGATCAGCGATCTGCGCTACTACGCCGATACGATGATCAACGACTTCCCGACGCCGCTCGCCAAGGCGCATATCGCCGCCGCACTGGCGCTCTATGGCGATGCCCAGCGCTCGAAGAACATCTTCCTCGACGCGCTGCAAATGTCCGAGCAGTCGATGGTCTCACGCGTGAACCTGTCGCGCACCGACTACGGCACGATCCTGCGCGATGGCGCGGCGATCCTGGCGCTCGCTGCCGAAAGCCGGCCGGTGCCGCCTGTCGTCCCGGAACTCGCCAAGGCCGTCGCCAAGGAATGGCAGCGCAGCAAATACAAGAGCACCCAGGAAGAGGCCTGGATGCTGCTTGCCGCACGCGCCATCCAGGGCGGTGACGACGGGTTGAAGGTCGACGTCAACGGCGCCGCCCACACCGGCGCCTATATGGCCCGGATGACCGGCGATGCGCTCACCGATCATCCGCTGACCTTGACCAACCAGACGAACGACCCGGTATCGGCGGTTGTTACCACCGTTGCCGCACCGACCGTGCCGTTGCCGGCCGGCGGCGACGGCTTCCTCATCGAGCGCAGCTATTACACGCTCGACGGCGAGGAGGCGAATGTCAGCGAAGCCCAGCAGAACGAACGCTATGTCGTCGTCATCCATGTACGCGAAAGCAACGACTGGCCGTCGCGCATCGTCGTCACCGATCTTCTGCCGGCCGGCTTCGAGATCGACAATCCAAACCTCGTCGACAGCGCCCAGATGACGAATTTCGACTGGATCGGCGAAATTTCCGCCGCCCATACCGAATTCCGCTACGACCGTTTCGTCGCCGCCTTCAACCGCGCTCAGGGCGACGAGCGCGAATTCAACGTCGCCTATGTCGTGCGCGCCGTCACCCCCGGCATCTACGACCATCCGGCCGCAAGCGTCGAGGACATGTACCGGCCGGAGCTTTCGGCCCGCACGGCGACCGGCAAGATGGAGGTCGTGGCAGCACAAGAATGAGGCTGTGGCACAAGTTTGCGATCGGGTCCGTCGCCGGCATCCTTCTTGCCGGCGCGGCTCTTCTTGCGCTCGACGCCGCCGACAAGGCTTTTCCGCCGCCGTTGGATAGAGCGGACGTGGTTTCCGCCGAGGTGCTCGATGCCGACGGCCAGTTGCTGCGCGCCTTTGCAACGACGGAAGGCCGCTGGCGGCTGAAGACGACGGTTGCCGACGTCGATCCACAGTTCCTGCGCATGCTGATTGCCTATGAGGATCAGCGTTTCTACGATCACAATGGCGTCGATGCCTGGGCGCTCGGGCGGGCAGCCACGCAATTCGTCCGCAACGGCCGCATCGTTTCCGGCGCCTCGACGCTTTCGATGCAGGTGGCGCGGCTGATCGAGCCGCGGGCGGGACGCTCGCTTTCGGCAAAACTGCTGCAGCTCGCGCGTGCCGTGCAGATCGAGCGGCGGCTGTCGAAGGAACAGATCCTCGATCTTTATCTGACGCATGCGCCTTACGGCGGCAATCTGGAAGGCGTGCGCGCCGCAAGTCTTGCCTATTTCGGCAAGGAGCCGCGCCGCCTGACGGTCGCCGAGGCAGCCCTGCTCGTCGCCCTGCCGCAATTGCCCGAACGGCGCCGGCCGGACCGCAATCTGAAGGCGTCGCAAGAGGCGCGCAAGCGTGTGCTTGAGCGTGTCGCCGTGGCTGAGGCCGTCGGCGACGGCGAGGCGGAGCGAGCCGAGGGTGTCGCTGTCCCCATGCGACGCATGCAATTGCCGGCGCTGGCCGCCCATGTCGCCGAAGCAGCACTGCGCAAGGAGCCGGCAGTCCTCAAGCACCAGACGACGCTGAAGAAACAGGTGCAGCAGGGGCTGGAATCGGTCGCCCGGGCAGCGGCGATGAAGCTCGGGCCAAAACTGTCGCTGGCCATGGTGATGGCCGATGCCCAGACGGGCGCGATCGTCGGCGAGGTCGGCTCGGCCGATTATTTCGACGCCAGCCGCTCCGGCTGGATCGACATGACGCGCGTCAACCGCTCGCCGGGCTCGACGCTGAAGCCCTTCATCTATGGGCTCGCCTTCGAGCAGGGCCTCGTCTCCCAGGAGACGATCATCGAGGACCGGCCGGCTGATTTCTTCGGCTACCGGCCACGCAATTTCGACATGAGCTATCAGGGCGACGTCACCGTGCGCGAGGCCTTGCAACTCTCCTTGAATGTGCCGGCCGTCAAGCTGCTCGACGCCGTCGGGCCGTCGCGGCTGCTGGTCCGCTTCCGCCGCGCCGAGGTGCGCCCGGCCCTGCCGCCGAACGAGACGCCGGGACTGGCGATCGGTCTTGGCGGCGTCGGTCTCACGCTGAAAGATCTGGTGCAGCTCTATACCGCGCTCGCCAATCGCGGCCAGCCGGCAAGGCTCGGCGACGGTGTCACCGGCGCACCGGGCAAGCTCGACGGCGAACCGCTGTTGGAGCCGGTCGCGGTCTGGAACGTCGCCGATATTCTCTCCGGCGTCATTCCCCCCGCCGGCGCACCGCAGCGCGGCATCGCCTACAAGACCGGCACCAGTTACGGTTATCGCGACGCCTGGTCGGTCGGCTATGACGGGCGTTATGTGCTCGGCGTCTGGGTCGGACGGCCGGATAACAGCGCCGTGCCGGGACTGACCGGCTATGGCACCGCAGCACCCATCCTGTTTGAGGGTTTCGCCAAATCCGGCATCGCGACGACGCCCTTGCCCCGCCCGCCGGCCGGGGCGGTGCGCATCGCCCGGTCCGAACTGCCGATCAGCCAGCGGCGTTTCGCGTTCAATGCCAGTGGCCTGCTGGTCGCCTCCGGCCGCGAGGCCGCCCCTCAGATCGTCTATCCGCCCGAGGGCGCCCATATCGATCTCGGCGCCGGCGCCGGCGCGCTGTCGCCGCTCATGCTGAAGCTGCAGGGCGGCCGCGCGCCCTTCCGCTGGCTTGCCAATGGCAGGCCGCTGCCCGACCTCTCCCGCCGGCGCACCCAGCAATGGCTGCCCGATGGCGGCGGCTACTCGAAATTGACCGTCATCGACTCGGCCGGACGCGCCGCAAGTGTGGGCGTTTTCATCGACTGAGGGAACCAAAACCCGACTACAACCGTTGGAAAGGGTCTCCCTCCAACGTCAGACGGCCTCATGACACTTCCGACCGCGACCTACCGGATACAATTCCGCAACGGCATGACCTTCGATCGCGTCTGCGACCTCGTTCCCTATCTCAAGACGCTCGGCATCAGCCATCTCTACGCCTCGCCAATCTTCACCGCCGTCAGCGGCTCCGCCCACGGTTATGACGTCACCGACGCCAACGAGATCGACCCGGCGCTCGGCGGCCGCGCGGGGTTCGACCGGCTGACGGAGAGCCTCGCTTCGGCCGGCATGGGACTGATCCTCGACATCGTCCCGAACCACATGGCCGCTTCGCCGGAAAACGGCTGGTGGCGCGACGTACTGGCATTCGGCCATCAAAGCGCCTATGCGGGCCACTTCGACATCGACTGGAGCGAGCCGCTGACCCTGCCGCAGCTCGGCCAGGATTTCGAGCGCGCGCTCGCTGATGGCGAGCTGCGCATTACGCTGGACGAAACGCATGGCACCTTCGCCTTCGGTTATTTCGAGACGCTGTTGCCGCTCAACCCCAGCTGTTACGGCGCGATCGCAAACCGGCTCGACGATCCGGTGGCAACGAGAATGGCAGAGGCTGCGGAGGTCACCTCCGGCGAGAACCTCGCCCGGGCGATGCGCGACATCCTCTTCGAAGGCGGCGATCGGGCGATCCTCCGGCAAAAACTCGACGACGTCTCGTCCGACCGCGATTTCCTTAAAAGCCTGCATGAGGGACAGCACTGGCGGCTCACCCATTGGCATGAAGCGGCACGGCATCTGAGCTATCGCCGTTTTTTCGAGGTCACCGGACTGGTCGGTACCCGCGTCGAAAATCCCCCGGTGTTCGAGGACATGCATTGCCTGACGATCGAGCTGGTGCGCCACGGCAAGGTGCAGGGGCTGCGCATCGACCATGTCGACGGGCTCGCCGAACCCAAGGCCTATCTCGACCGGCTGCGGGAAGCGGTCGGGCCCGATACCTATATCGTCGTGGAAAAGATCCTTGGGGCTGGCGAGGTCCTGCCGGAAAGCTGGCCGGTGGCGGGCACCACCGGATATGAATTCATCGCGGCGCTGAGCGAACTCTTCGTCGACGGCGGCGGCCTGCGCAGATTGGACGATGCCTATCGTGGCGTCGCCCGAGAGACAGGCGATCTCGAGGAGGGCCGGCGGCTTGCCAAGCGACAGATGGTCGAGCGCAATTTCGCCGGCGAGACCGGCAGGCTGGTATCGATCGCGGCAGGGGTCTTCCCCGAGATAAACAGAGACGAGATCGCCAAGGCGCTCAGCGAACTGCTGATCGCCTTTCCCGTCTACCGCACCTATGGCGATGGCGGCCCGCTCGCCTGGCAGGATTCAGCCGTCCTTGCCGCGACCGCATCGCAAGCCATAGCAGAGCTCGATGATCGTCGCGCCCTCGACCATGTGCTGAAGCTTCTCGAAGGCAAGGTCGACGGTGATCCAGCCCACGAATTCCGTATCCGCTTCCAGCAGTTGAGCGGGCCTGTGATGGCGAAGGCGACGGAGGATACGCTATTTTACCGCTATAACAGGTTGCTTGCCGCCAACGAGGTCGGCAGCGAACCCGGCAAGGCGCCCGACGGTCCGGACGGATTCCATCGTCGCATGGCCGAGCGGGCGCGGCTGCAGCCGCACGGGCTGTCGGCAACCGCCACCCACGATACCAAACGCGGCGAGGATGCGCGCGCAAGGCTCTATGCGCTGAGCGAGGGCGCGGATGTGTTCGTGCAGGCGCTGGCGCGCTGGCGTGAGATGAACCGGCCGTGGCTGAAGGACCTGCCGGATGGCGTAGCGCCGGAGCCGAATATCGAATGGATGCTCTATCAGGCGCTGGCCGGCATCTGGCCGGAAGATTTCGACAGAGGACAGATGGAAGAGCTTCGTCAGCGCTTGACCGATTACGCGGTCAAGGCAGTGCGCGAGGCGAAACTCCACACTGATTGGGTGGAACAGGATTCCGCTTACGAAGAAGCGGTGACGACCTATGCAGCGGCGCTGGTGTCGCCCGAGAATGACGCCTTCCTTGAGGATTTCGAAAGGGTGCTGCAGCCCTTCATCGCAGCCGGCTACCTCAACAGCCTGTCGCAGACGCTGCTCAAGCTGACGGCGCCGGGCATTCCCGACATCTACCAGGGCACGGAAGGCTTCGATTTCAGTCTTGTCGATCCCGACAACCGACGCCTGGTCGATCATGCACGGCTGACCGCCTGGCTTGATGAAGCCGGACCGATCGCCAAGCTACAGGCGGCGGCGTTAAAGCAGCGCATCGTCGGGATCGGCCTGCAGCTGCGCCAGCGGCATCCGGACCTCTTTATAAGAGGCGACTATCTGCCGCTGAAGGTGACGGGCAGCCGGCGCGATCATGTGCTGGCTTTTGCCCGGGTGCATGCCAGTGATTTTGCCATCGTCGCCGCACCCCGGCTGATGTTCGGCTGGCTCGACCCGGGCGTGCTGTTTGCCGGCCCGGAATTTTGGGAGGATACGGCGATCGCCGTCCCCTCCCCTCTTCACGGGCTGAAGGCGGATCTGGTGACCGGAAAGACGATCGAACCCGGCGGCAGCATCTCGGTCGCCGCCCTGCTCGGCAGCCAGCCGGTCGGGTTGATCAGCCCGATCTGAGGATCGGGCTGCAGACAAAAATCATCTCCGTCAAAATTAGCGCTTGACCTTCCAGTCGCTGGAAGGTGGATAAGCCTCTCCAACTGCCCCTCGGGCATAGGAGATGGCAATGAATATCAAACACGATCACGACCATCATCACGGCAACGCCCATAACGGCGATCACAGCTGTTGCGGCCATAGCCCGACTACCCCCGCGCCGGTTCGTGACGCCGTCTGTGGTATGACCGTCGATCCAGAGGCCGGCAAACCCTCGCTTGATCATGCGGGCCGCCTCTATCATTTCTGCTCCGAAGGCTGCCGGACGAAGTTTGCAGCTGCGCCGCAGGATTACCTGACCGCGAAAGATCCGGTTTGCGGCATGGACGTCGATCGTTCGACGGCAAAACATTTTCTGAAAGTCGAGGGTGAGAAATACTACTTCTGCTCGGCCGGCTGCCAGACAAAGTTCGACGCCGATCCCCCAGTCTATCGCGACGGCAAACGCCCTCCGGCAAAGCCGGCACCGAAAGGCACGCTCTATACCTGCCCGATGCATCCGGAGGTCATCAGCGATCGCCCCGGCGACTGCCCGAAATGCGGCATGGCGCTGGAGCCGGCAGGCATTCCTCCGGCCGACGAAGGTCCAAGTCCGGAACTTGTCGATTTCGTCAGACGGCTTTGGGTCAGCGCCATCCTGGCCGTGCCGCTGCTCGCCCTCGGCATGGGTCCGATGCTCGGCCTGCAGCTCCGGGAAATGATCGGCGAACCGCAGGCGACCTATGTCGAACTGCTGCTGGCAACGCCGGTCGTGCTTTGGGCGGCCCTCCCCTTCTTCCGCCGCGCATGGGCCTCGCTCGTCAACCGCAGCCCGAACATGTGGACGCTGATCGGTCTCGGCGTCGGCACCGCCTATGTCTACAGCCTCGTCGCCACGCTTGCGCCCGGCATTTTCCCGATGAGCTTTCGTGGCCATGGCGCGGCTGTGCCCGTCTATTTCGAGGCGGCGGCCGTCATCGTCGCCCTGGTTTTCGTCGGCCAGGTGCTGGAACTGAAAGCACGCGAACGCACCGGCTCGGCCATCCGCGCTTTGCTCGACCTTGCGCCGAAGACGGCGCGGCGTATCGATGCCGATGGCGGCGAGAGCGACGTGCCGGTCGAGCAAATCCAGACCGGCGACCGGCTGCGGGTGCGCCCCGGCGAGCGGGTTCCGGTGGACGGTTCCGTCCTCGAGGGCCAGTCGACCGTCGACGAATCGATGATCTCAGGCGAACCCTTGCCCATCGAGAAATCGACGGGCGATGCGCTGACTGGCGGCACGATCAACAAGAACGGCTCTCTCGTCATGTCGGCCGAGAAGGTCGGCGCCGACATGGTGTTGTCGCGCATCGTCGACATGGTCGCCAAGGCGCAACGCTCGCGGGCGCCGATCCAGGGTGCGGTCGACCGGGTGTCGGCCTTGTTCGTGCCGGCGGTCGTTGCCGCGGCCATCCTTGCCTTTATCGTCTGGGCAGCGATCGGTCCGGAGCCAAGCTTGGCGAATGGCCTGCTTGCCGCCGTCGCCGTTCTGATCATCGCCTGCCCCTGCGCGCTCGGTCTTGCGACGCCGATGTCGATCATGATCGCCACAGGACGCGGCGCTGGGGAAGGCGTGCTGATCAAGGACGCCGAAGCGCTGGAGCGTTTTTCCAAGGTCGATACGCTGATCGTCGACAAGACCGGTACACTGACCGAGGGAAAGCCGAAGCTTACCGACATCGTCGCTTTCGGCGGAATCGAGGAAACCCGGCTGCTGTCGCTGGCGGCAAGCCTGGAGCGCGGCTCCGAACATCCGCTGGCCGACGCGATCGTTTCCGGCGCCGAAGAGCGCGGTGTCGCCTTCGTCGAGATCACCGGTTTCGAGGCGAAGACCGGCAAAGGTGTTCAGGGCCTCGCCGGCGACACAAACATAGCGCTCGGCAATGCGGCGATGCTCGCCGATCTCGGCATCGATCCGTCGGCGCTTGCCGAGAAGACCGAAGCCCTGCGCGGCGAGGGCAAGACGGTGATGTTCGTGGTATTGGATGGCGCGCTTGCCGGTCTCGTCGCCGTTGCCGACCGGATCAAGCCGACGACATCAGCCGCCATCAAGGCGCTGCATGACAGCGGCCTGAAGATCATCATGGCGACGGGAGACAACGAGCGCACGGCGCGTGCGGTGGCAAAAAGCCTCGGCATCGACGAGGTCCGCGCCGACCTGTTGCCGGAGGGCAAAAGCGCGCTGATCGACGAGCTGCGTGCAAAAGGCGCGGTCATCGCCATGGCCGGAGACGGCGTCAACGACGCGCCGGCGCTTGCTGCCGCCGATGTCGGCATCGCCATGGGCACCGGCGCGGACGTTGCGATGGAAAGCGCCGGCATCACCCTGGTAAGGGGCGATCTCACCGGCATCGTCAGGGCGCGGCGGCTGGCGGAGGCGACGATGCGCAACATCCGCCAGAATCTCGGCTTCGCCTTCGGCTATAATGCGCTCGGCGTGCCGGTCGCAGCCGGCGTGCTCTACCCGATCTTCGGGTTGCTGCTGTCGCCGATGATCGCGGCGGCGGCGATGAGCCTCTCGTCCGTCTCGGTGATTTCAAATGCGCTGAGACTGCGTTTTGCAAAATTATAGGAGATGGCGATGAATATCGGCGAAGCATCGGAACGCTCCGGCCTGCCTTCGAAGACCATCCGCTACTACGAGGATATCGGCCTTATCCGCCCTGAAAGGGGCGGAAACGGCTACCGCGATTATGCCGCGACCGACGTTCACAAGCTGCGCTTCCTGCAGCGCTCGCGCGGCCTCGGCTTTTCCGTCGACGAGTGCCGGCAATTACTGGCGCTCTACGAGGACAAAAGCCGGGCGAGTGCCGACGTCAAGGACATCGCTGAGAGCAAGCTTGCCGAGATCGACCGCAAAATCCGCGATCTCTCGGAATTGCGCCGCACGCTGGAACACCTCGTGCATGCCTGCCATGGCAATGACCGGCCGGACTGTCCGATCCTCGAAGGGCTTTCGGACGGGGGCTGACATTTCAGGAGGGCGGCCGGCGCGCTTCAGGAAAGCTGCGGCATGTTCTGGTTGGCCGCCTGCGCCGATTGAGCCCGCTCGTCGGGCTCCTCGTCTTCGCCGTCATCCAGCACGCCGTCATCCAGCCGATGTTTGATCGCAAGCGCATAGATCACGTCGAGAATATTGCGGTCCCTGAGATGAGGATCGGTCAGGGCGAGAAGCGAGGCCCGGACGATCTTCCTGCTGGTGGCCTTTGGACAACGCGCCTTGACGAAATCATAAAGCGCCTGATCCGTCAGCCCTTCCATGGCGCCGTCTACGAGAGCTTCGTAGACCCGCTTCTTTTCCTTCATTCTTGAATTTCCCCTTCAAATCAGCGGCGTCATGATCTGTCATGTAATTGTCATAAACAACCGCGGATTTCGGGCGCCGGTCCGCTGGAGAGGCTAATTGAAGACGGTATTCTCGACCGGCATGATTTTTTTATTCTCGCCGGGAATAAGATCTGCCGCACTGACGTATACTCAATCATGGAACGCAAAGAACGCCCCTTCGACGTCATCGGACAGCTTGCAGCGCTCAGGCGCTACGCACGCTCGCTGGTGCGCAATTCGGACGAGGCGGAGGATCTGGTGCATGATGCGCTGGTGCGGGCACTGGAGAAGAAGAAGAGCTTCCGCAGCGGCGGCAATCTTCGCACCTGGCTGCTCTCCATCCTGCACAACGCTCATATCGACCGTCTGCGCCAGAACCGGTCGCTGACGCGCCGCCACGACGAGGCGGCTGTCGAAGCCGAGCAGTCGCTGCCGGCCGGCCAGGAACATGCCGTGCGCCTGCGGCAGGTGCGCAACGCCTTCTTCGGCCTGCCGGAGGAACAGCGCGAGGCCCTGCATCTCGTTGCGATCGAAGACCTGTCCTACCAGGAAGCCGCCAATGCGCTCGGCATTCCTGTGGGGACGCTGATGTCGCGCATCTCCCGCGCCCGCGCGCAATTGCGCGAATTCGAGGAGAAGACGCCGCGTGTTTCGCATCTGAGAATTATCGGAGGGGACGGCAATGAAAGCAATTGATCCGATCCTCGATGCCGATCTCGACGCCTATGTGGATGGCGAGCTCGATGTCGCCCGCCGCATCCAGGTAGAATCGTATCTTTCCGACCACCCGGCGATTGCCGCCAAGGTCATGGCCGACCTCAGCGTGAAGGGCGAGCTGCGCTTGGCGCTTGCCGGCGAAAGTGCCTTCAGCCGCCCCGAGACCCGCGACGCCGCCCGCCGGCTGGAACGTGGCCTTTCCTATGGCCGTATCTTCCATTCCATGCAGCGCATTGCCGCTGTCGGTATCCTGATTACCGCCGGCTGGGTGGCGCACAATTCCTTCGGCGCTTTTTCGGCAACCGAGGTATCGGCCTCCGTCCCGGCGCCTGCCTATGTCGAGGATGCCGTCCGCGCCTATCAGACCGCCGCATTGCGCCAGTCGATGCCGCCGCAGACGCCGGCCACCTATAGCGCTGACGATATTCGCGCCGCCACCGCGATCGTGATGCCTGAACTGCCGAAGGACTGGAAGGTCGCCGACGTGCAGATCTTCCCGTCCGAATTCGGCCCCAGCGTCGAGATGGCGATCGAGGTGCCGGAGGGAAAGCGGCTGTCGCTTTTCGCCGTCCGTCCGGGCGCCTTCGAGGTCAAGCCGGTCGGCCATCTCGCATTGGAAAAAGCGGAAGCCGCCTATTGGCAGATCGGCGAGGTCGCCTATGCGCTGATCGCCGACGAAAGCGGTCTCAATCTCGACCAGGCGGCCGAACGGCTCGCCCGCTCGCTCTATTAGTTCAAACCGAGGAGATCAGCATGAACCCGATCAATCCCCGCTACGGCGCCGTGGCCGGCACCCAGGCCGTCTTCGACGAAGGCCTGCGCCAGCACATGCTGCGCGTCTACAATTACATGGCTCTTGGCCTGGTCATAACCGGCCTCGTCGCCTTCGTCGTCGGCTCGACGCCGGCCCTCTACGTGCCGATCTTCGGCTCGCCGCTGAAGTGGGTGGTGATGCTGGCACCGCTCGCCTTCGTATTCTTTTTCTCGTTCCGCATCCAGACGATGTCGGCCAGCACCGCGCAGATCACCTTCTGGGCCTTCTGCGCCGTGATGGGCCTGTCGCTTGCCTCGGTCTTCCTGGTGTTCACCGGGATGAGCATCGCGCGGACCTTCTTCATCACCGCCACGATGTTCGGCGCCACCAGCCTTTACGGCTATGCGACCAAGCGTGACCTATCGCGCATGGGCTCGTTCCTGATGATGGGCCTGTTCGGCGTTATCATCGCCAGCGTCGTCAATATCTTCCTGGGTTCGAGCGCGCTGCAGTTCGCCATCTCGGTGATCGGCATCGTCGTCTTCGTCGGCCTCACCGCCTACGACACGCAGAACATCAAGGAACAATATTCGGAAAACTTCGATCAGGAATCGAACCAGAAGCTCGCCGTCTTCGGCGCACTCTCGCTCTACCTGAACTTCGTCAACATCTTCCAGCTTCTGCTCAACTTCACGGGCGAGCGGGAATAGGGACCGCGCTTCTGGGGGCAAAGGAAGCGCAAGAGCGCCCGGTCTGCACTCTGTGACAGGATGGCAGGCCGGGTGTTCACCTAAATGCCTATCGCCCGGAAGTGTGCAGCGGTTCCGGGCGATAGGCATAAGTAAAGAATTGGAGCGGCCGGGTCATCCCCGGCCGCTCTTATTTTCAGATGATGCCCCACGCGCGGTAGCGGCCGCGGCCGGTGATTTCACGAATGCCAATCTCGTTGACGAGGTTCAGAGCGCCGCGCGGCGTGATGCGCAAATGGCGGGCAACCATCGCCGCCGAGACCATCGGCCGCGACAGGATGAAATCGGCAAGGTCCGGCAGGCTGCTGTTCGAACGGCGGCCGCGAAAGCGCAGTTCCATCTGTGTACGGGCGAGCGACAACCGGTCGAGTTCCTTGAGTCCGGCCGCAGCACCGAGATGCATCGCCTCCAGGAAGGCCTGCAGCCGTGTGGCCCGGTCGCGCGCCCGGCGACGTTCATGGCGCACCAGCTTCAGCCCACCGTAAAAAGAGAAGAGATGCGAGGTGACCTTGCCGCGGGCGCGCAGATGGCTTGCGACCAGAAGACCGCCGAGCCAGTGCTGACGTCGCAACGGCTCGATCCTTTCCCAGGCTTCGAAAAGGATGACGGCGCCGAGAACCGGCGGCAAACTTTCGGCCAATGGCTGTACGCTCCGCCACTCCGCAAGCCGCTGTTCCTCGTCCCATTCGTCATCACCCAGCAAGCCGAGAGGATCGTCATTGCGCCTTGCCGGGGCAACCGCGGCCGTTTCGCTTGCCGGGGCTTTGCCGGTATGGATATCGAGCAGCTTCTGCGAGCGGGCAAGAAGCGCATCGATCTCCGCCATCTCGGCCGCGAGCGGCCCGTCCTCATCGCCGCCCTCTTCTTCGGTCTCGAGCGTAACGGCGAGGCTGTTTACCTCCGGCACTTTCCCCTCCCCTTCCCCGAGCGTCGCGGTTAGCGTCGCAAGTCCCGAAGCTCCCAGCGCCCAGGTCGGCTCGCCGGTCCAGATGCGCCGACGTGCCCGCAGCACCGAGTGAGCGATCGTCAGTTCGTGGCTGGGTGCCCGGCTATCCATATGCGCATCGTGCAAAACCAGATCCTCGACATGCACGAGTTCGCCGGCCACCCAGAGCGCGCCGGCAGCATCGAAGAAATGGCTGCGTTCGGCAAAGCCCTCACCGACCGGCGCGCGCAACACCCGCTCGTCCAAGCGTGCCACGGCGTCCTCCGCCGCAGCAAGGGACGGAAGCAGGGTTTGAAGCATCACACCGTCGATATCGTAGCGCATTGTTAAGCTTTACGGTTTTTCACAAATGGAAGCAAAACCTATGTTTCCTTCCGCCATCTATGACATGGTTAACGGCGCTTTTCAACAAAAGGCCAGGAGGAAGCGGTCGAGTTTGCCTGGGCGACCGGCAGCATTCCCTTCTAGCTGTTGCACCTGGCGCGAAACGTTTTCAGCCCCGCTCATCCGGTTTTCCTTGCTGCCGGACCACTTGCCCGCATGAGCGCCATCAGCATCGGCCCAAGCGAGAATTCGCCGCGCTCTGCCCGCCGCGTCAGGTCTCGCAGATAGCCGCCGGCCGAGTTGATATGCCCGCCTCTTTCCAGGATGCAGGCGATCACCGTCGCGGCGTTCTCCGGTCCCATGACCTCGCAAGCCAGCTGATAGGCGCTGGGGCTGACGCCGAGCGTCGAGCGGACGATGACGGCAGCCGCCATCAGATCCCGCCAACTGCCGATCCCACCGCCTGGCCCATAAGCGACGATCTCCGGGCAGGCCTGCAGCACCATGGCAAGCGGGAAGGACTTTGGCGTCTCCCGCCACGGCTGCGGTTCTTCCTCCGGTTTTGCGCCCTGCTTCGGTTCGAAGCCTGGTTCAAGTTCAGATAGAGAGTGTGGGTTTGAATTATGTATGTGCCGACCGTTTTGGCCATCATTGGCGTCTGGTTTATGTGATTTCGTCTTCAATTCCAGCGTCTTGATGATCATTTCGCGGAAGGCTTCGAGATCAGTCAGCAGGCTCTCCATCTCGGCGGACGACGGGCGCCGCGGCAGGCTTGCCGAGAGAAGATTGAAATGCTTCTGCATCTCGATCCATTCGCCGGCAATTTCTTCTTCCAGCGCGATCTCGATGAGTTTGGCGATGTCACGCCGGCAAAGTGTCAGACGCTCCCGCAGGCGCTTCCATTCGAGCTTGCCGGCAAGCACCTGAGCCGCCTGCGCCTCGATCTCGCCAGCGCGCACCAGGAGCGGTGCCAGGCTGAAGCCGAAGGCCTCTCCAAGCCCGCCCTGACCGTTACGACGGGCAAAACGTTTACCGTTCGGGCTATCCCGCCGGATAATCAGGCCGGCCTCCACCAGCATCGCCAAGTTCCGCCGCAGCGTCGTGCCGGCCATGCCATGCGTGCGCAGCGACAACTGCTCGTTCGACGGAAAGACGACGAAACCGTTGGCCTCGGCAATCTCGTTCTTCGGATAAAAGGTCAACAGCGCGTTGAGAACAGCGAGCGCACGGTCCGATACGCCGACCATGTCCTTTGCTTCGCAGAGCGCGCGAAAGATCTTCCACTTATCGACCGATGCGTCCGGATCGACCTTACTGGCATTTTCCTGGCTTGCCAGCATGCCAAGCGTCATCGATCGCCGCCCAAAGGGCGTCGATACATATTGAGGCTCCATGTCCCTCACCTTTTCTCAAGGCAAAAGAAATCTGCCACCCAAAAGGATGCCGAAGATGCTTGACAGCGATTCGAGGAAGTGCGATTCTCAGATTGTCCAGATATGAGAAAGGCTTCCGCGACGGCAACGTTCGGAGGCTTTTTCTTTTGCGGCCTACTCTCCTGCTTGCAACTTGCCGGCCCGATAGGCTTCGTAAAGCTCATCGAGACGACGTGAAATGTAAGCGCCGAAATCCGGCGCATCGCCGGTTTTCAACGCAATCGTAAAGGAATTGCCGGCGCTCTTGATTCGGCCGGCAATCTTGCCGCCGCTCTTCGGCTTCCAGTCATATTCCGTGGGTTCGGGCTTCGCCTCTTTCCTGGCGAGCTCGGCAACCAAAAGCTCGAAGCGACGGTCGCTTTCCTCAGCCGTGAACCGTTGCGAACCGATGAGCTTGGCAAGCCGCGCGGCTGTCATTCCGTTCCAGTCCTGGGCAAGCGCCATCCATTTACGACGCCCGATACCGGGTGCGGCTCCGACCGACCTGACGATGTCGGCCGGGATCGCTTTGGCGACGGAGATCAGCTTCGACAGCTCGGTCTTGTCGGTCGACAGTGCCTTCATGATGACGGGACGCTCGAACCCCTTGAGTTCGAGATTGAGGGCAAAGACAGCCCGCTCGATATAGGAAAGGTTCCGGCGCGCTGAATTCTCGATGCCTTGGGCGATGACGACATCGGTATCGTCGAGCTTACGGACGATCGCCTGCACCTTGCGCCCCAGCAGCTTGACGGCCTGCAGGCGGCGGTGACCGTAAGCGATCTGATAGCGCTCGTCGTCATCGGGATGGCGGCGCACAAGAACCGGCACTTCCTGACCGTTCTCGGCAATCGACTGCACCAGCTCGTCCTCGATATCGAGTGGATGATCGGCGAGGCGATCGCGGACGAAGGAGGAATCGATCAGATCTGGATCGAGCTCGACGATGCGTTCGCCGGAGAGCAAGGCCTCCTGCATCGCCCTGCTCTCTTCCTCCATGCGTCCAAGCGTCAAGGCCATCGTCCGAACCGGCCCGGCCGATCCGCGCAAAGACGTCTCTTCGTAGTTGGCCGCGGCCAACTCCTGCGCCGTATCGTCGAAAAGACCTTTCAGGCGATCGCGTCTGCTCATGTGCGGCCCCAGGCTTTGTGAATACCGGCGAGAACTTCGCCGTTGGCGGCATTGACCGATTCCAGCGCCCGATCATAGGTCGAGCGGCGCACCTGCCCCTTCTCGATCTCGAAGAGCGTCTGCTTGGTCAGGCCGGCATCGGCGATCGCCGTCGATTTGAGAATTGTCGCCGTCAACACGTCATCGCTGAACAGGCTGCGCAGCAGCGCGACGATCTGCGACTGCGGGGCATCGAAGGGTTCGTGACGGGTCACGACATATTTGATGAAATCGTGTTGCAGATCGCCGCCCGCCTTGCGCACGACGGAGAGCAGATCCGAGGTCATCAGCAGGAATTGCGACATGGAGGCGACGTCAACCATCTGCGGATGGATGGTGATAAGCAGCGACGTGGCGGCACAGACGGCGCCGAGCGTCAGGTAACCGAGCTGCGGCGGGCAGTCGATCACCACGACATCGTAATCGGCCTCGACCTCGGCAATCGCCATGCCGACGCGGCGGAAGAACAGTTCGCCCGGCCGCTGGCGATCACTGAGCGCCCGCGGCGTCTCATGCTCGAATTCCATCAATTCAAGATTGCCCGGCACCAGATCGAGACCATCGAAATACGTCTTGCGGACAATGTCCTTCAGCGGCTTGCGATCGGCATCGTAGCGAATTGCGCCATAAAGCGTATCACCATCGGAAAGATCGAATTCGGGCTGGACGCCGAGCATCGAAGAGAGTGAGGCCTGCGGATCGAGATCGATGGCCAGCACCCGATAACCCGCCAGCGCCAGATACTGGGCCAGATAAAGCGTGGTCGTGGTCTTGGCCGAGCCGCCCTTGAAATTGGTGACGGCAACCGTCTGCAGCTTCTCGCCGGGGCGCCGCCAGGGAAGGTAGGACAGCGCATCCTTCGGCTTCAGCTTTGCCATATAATGGCGCAATTCATTGATCTGGCCAAGCGTATAGGAACGCCGGCCATTCTGGGAAAGTTCCGGCTGCGGCCCCTTGCCATCCAGCGAAAGCTGGCGAAGATAGCCGTCGGAGACACCGATCATCTGGGCGGCCTCGCCGGAAGAAAATGTGCGCAGCGTTTTTTGCGACAGCGGCGGAAACAGCTTTTCGCGCAACAGCTTCAGTTGCCGCGAAAGCTGGTTCGCATGCCGCTCGATCCGCACATCTGTCGTCGATACGCTAATGTTGTCCAAAACACTCAATCCTTTTCGATGCGCTTTTTCGTCAACATAGCGTCAAAAAGCGTATTGAAGGTGACACGATTCGCAATTTGCGGCAACAATAGGGGCGGAGAAGCCGTTTCGGCCCGGTTGGCCGCGGCCAACTCTCTGCCATCGCCCTTGCGGAGCACCGGCTTTTTCGGCAAGACCGCCGGGACTCATGGGGACTATCGGCTTGAAGCACATCCATATCATCGGCATCGGCACAGGCAATCCGGAGCACGTCACCATACAGGCGATCAACGCGATGAACGCCGCCGATGTGGTCTTCTTGCCGGTCAAAGGGACTGGCAAGGAAGAGCTTGCTGAGATCCGCCGCGAGATCTGCGAACGATATATCACGCGGCCAGACACCAGGATTTGCGAATTCGCCGTGCCGCGGAGGCAGACGGCAGACAGAACCTATCCGCAAAGCGTCGATGCCTGGCACGGTGAGATCGCCCGCATCTATAGGGAACTGATCTCCGGCCTGCCGGAAGACGGCGGCGGCGCTTTTCTCGTCTGGGGTGATCCCAGCCTCTACGACAGCACGATCCGCATCATCGAACGCGTGCGGCAGGAAACCGGCCTGGATTTCGATTACAGCGTTATTCCCGGCATCACCAGCATTCAGGCCTTGGCGGCCAGCCACAAAATTCCGGTCAACCTTGTCGGCAAGCCGATCGAGATCACCACTGGGCGCAGGCTGGCGCATGACGGGCTTTTGACCGACAGCACGATCGTCATGCTCGACGGCGAACAGGCTTTTGCAAAGATCGACGAACCCGACGCCGAAATCTTCTGGGGCGCCTATCTCGGCACCAAGGACGAGATCGTCAGATCGGGACGGCTTGGGGATATCGCCACGGAGATTCTGGCGCTCCGCGCCGAGGCCAGGCAAAGGCACGGCTGGATCATGGATATCTATCTGCTGCGCAAAGGACGGGATTTCGAGGAATAGCTGGCCGGACCTTTTCCACATGTTTTGCCGCGCCGGCTGCGATCATGTAAGAAATGGTCAGAGGATCAGGAATGAGCATTGAGGCCGAAACGGCGATCGACAGAACAGGTAAAGCGGATCTGCACGGCCGCCCGGCGGTGGCGATGCGCAGGCGCGGCGCCTGCCCCGCCCTGGCAGCGCCTATGCCGACCGGCGACGGCCTGCTGGTGCGGCTGCGGCCGGCCGGCGGCGCGCTGACGTTGGCGCAATTCGCCGGACTTGCTCGCTCGGCCGCGGCACATGGAAACGGCATCCTCGAGATCACCGCGCGCGGCAATCTGCAGATTCGCGGGCTGCTGGCCGAGACCGTCGGACAGCTTGCTGCCGATATCGATGCCGCCGGGATCACCGTGCCGGACGGGCCGGCGATCGAGATCTCGCCGCTGCATGGTATCGACCCGGAAGAGAAAAACGACCCGGCAGCAATGGAAATGGCCTTGCGCAGCACGCTCCACGATCTCATCACCTCGCCGCGGCTCGCGCCGAAGCTGTCGATCGTCGTCGACGGCGGAGCCTTCGGGCTGTCGGCACTTTCCGCCGATATCCGCATCGTCGCGCAATCCGACGCAGATTGGCTTGTCGCGATCAATGGCGATGGTGAGACGGCAATGCCGGTGGCAATCGGTCCAGCCGAGACGGCGGTATCAGCCGTCGGTGAGGTTCTGAGCCTGCTGGCCCTCGGGCAGGGCGGCGGCCGGGCACGGAATATCGACCCGGCGCTTCTGCGGGCGCGTTTTCCGGCCATGGATAACATCCGCTTCATTCCGTCGCGGGCGGCAAGCATACCGTTTCCAGGCCCGCATCGGCTTGCGGACGGCAAAATCGTGCTCGGCGTCCGGTCGGAATTCGGACAGATGCGAGCGTCGGATCTGATCGCTCTGCTCGATCTCGCCGACGCCTATGGTGCAACGGCCATCCGGCTGACGCCCGGTCGCGGTTTCTTCATCCTTGGCCTGCCGGCAGATACAGTGCCGGCTATGCAGATCGCCGCAGCCGGCCATGGTTTCAGCGCGCAGCCCGGCGACAACAGCGAGCACATCGCCGCCTGCGCCGGGGCCGGCGCCTGCGGCTCCGCCTTCTACGAGACCAGAAGTCTGGCGCGCCGCATCCTTGCCGCAGCACCCGCCCTCTTCGACGGTTCGCTGACGCTGCATCTGTCCGGCTGTGCCAAGGGTTGCGCTCATGCGCGGCCGGCGCTGACCCTGACAGGTTCGGCGGCAGGTTACGACCTGATCCTCAACGGGTTGGCGGCGGATCGGCCGGACGAACGGATCGCTGGCGGTCGGATCGATTTCGCTATAGAGAGGCTCGCCCGGTCCATCGAAGACAACAGAGGCGCTGGCGAATCGGCTGCTGCCTGCCTTACACGGCTTGGCGCAACCGGTGTTTCGAAGGCGCTGCGACAGGAATAGGAATGCCAGACTACGATTATACCCGCAGCGGCGACGCGATCTACGAGCGTTCCTTTGCGATCATCCGCGCCGAAGCCGATCTTTCGCGCTTCACCGAAGATCAGGCCGAAATTGCCGTGCGCATGATCCATGCCTGCGGGCTGGTCGAGGCGGCCGAACATTTCCTGTTCTCCGCCGATCTCGTCAGTGCCGCGCGCGACGCGCTGAAGGGCGGGGCGCCGATCTTCTGCGACGCGGAAATGGTATCCCAGGGCGTGACCCGGGCGCGGTTGCCGGCGCTGAACGAGGTGATCTGCACGCTGCGCGATCCCGCCACCCCGGAACTTGCGCGCGAGACCGGCAATACGCGATCGGCCGCCGCCATGCATCTCTGGCTCGATCGGCTCGGCGGAAGCGTCGTGGCGATCGGCAATGCCCCGACCGCGCTGTTTCATCTGCTCGAACTCCTGCGCGACGGCGCTCCGAAACCCGCAGCAATTCTCGGCATGCCTGTCGGCTTTGTCGGCGCGGCGGAATCGAAGGATGCGCTGGCGGAGAATTCCTACGGCGTACCCTTTGCCATCGTGCGCGGCCGGCTCGGTGGCAGCGCCATGACGGCAGCCGCCATCAATGCATTGGCGAGGCCGGGCCTATGACCACAAGCGGCCGTCTTATCGGCGTCGGCACGGGTCCCGGCGACCCCGAGCTTCTGACCCTCAAGGCCGTACGCGCCATCGAAAGCGCTGACGTGATTGCCTATTTCGCCAAGCAGGGCAGGGGGGGCAACGGCAAGGCGATCGTCGAACCACTGCTGAAATCCGGCGTGACGCTGCTACCGCTTTACTATCCCGTCACCACCGAGATCGACAAGAACGACGAACGCTACCACAGCCTGATCACCGAATTCTACGACCGGTCTGCCGAAGCCGTCGCCGGCCATCTCGATGCCGGGCTGACCGTCGCCGTGCTCAGCGAGGGCGATCCGCTGTTTTACGGCTCCTATATGCATCTGCATATCCGGCTTTCCCAGCGCTACCCGACCGAGGTCATCCCCGGCATCAGCGCCATGTCGGGTTGCTGGTCCCTGGCGGGCATGCCCATCGTCCAAGGTGACGATGTGCTTTCCGTACTGCCCGGTACGATGGCGGAGACCGAGCTGACGCGCCGTCTCGCCGATACGCAAGCCGCCGTCATCATGAAGGTCGGCCGCAATCTGCCGAAGATCCGCCGGGCCTTGGCGGCGGCCGGCCGGCTTGCCGAAGCCGTCTATGTCGAGCGCGGCACCATGGCGAATGCGGCGATGGAAAAGCTTGCCGACCGGACCGACGGCGACGCGCCGTATTTTTCGCTGGTGCTGGTGCCGGGCTGGGAGAAGAGCCGATGAGCGGCAGGCTTTTCGTGATCGGCACCGGCCCCGGTAATCCCGAGCAGATGACGCCGGAAGCGCTGGCCGCTGTCGAAGCGGCGACGGATTTCTTCGGTTACGGACCCTATCTCGACAGGCTGCAGCTCCGCGACGATCAGCTGCGGCATGCCTCGGACAATCGCGAGGAGCTGGGCAGGGCAGGGGCCGCACTTTCGATGGCGGCAGACGGCGCCATGGTTTGCGTCGTCTCCGGCGGCGACCCCGGCGTCTTTGCCATGGCTGCTGCCGTCTGCGAGGCGATCGAGAACGGCCCGGGAGCATGGCGGGCGGTCGATCTCACCATCCTACCCGGCATCACGGCGATGCTGGCCGTGGCGGCAAGAGCCGGGGCGCCGCTTGGCCACGACTTCTGCGCCATATCGCTGTCTGACAATCTAAAGCCTTGGAATATAATAGAAAACCGCCTTGAATTGGCAGCCAAGGCCGGTTTCGTCATCGCCCTCTATAATCCGATCAGCCGGGCGCGGCCTTGGCAGCTCGGCGAAGCCTTCAAGCTGCTGCGCGACCATCTGCCCGCAACGACGCCGGTTATTTTCGGGCGCGCGGCCGGGCGGCCGGACGAGCACATTGCCGTACAGCAGCTGTCGCAGGCCGATGCGTCGATGGCCGATATGGCGACCTGCATCATCATCGGCTCTGCCGAGACGCGGATCGTCACGCGGCCCGGCAGGCTGGACCTTGTCTATACGCCGCGTTTTATGGCGGGGGGAACGAGGTGATCGATCGTCGCCAGCGCCGCCTCGACAGTGTCGACCGTCTTGACTGTGGACGCCGAGGCGCGTGCCACCATCATTACCTCGATGCCGAGCAGGCGGGCTGCCTCAATCTTCGCATAGGTCGCGGCCCCGCCGCTGTTCTTGGCAATGATGGCGTCGATGTGGTGCTGCTTCAGCAAAGCGCTTTCGCCTTCCAGCGTGAACGGGCCGCGATCGAGGAGATAGTCGACATTCGCGAGCGCAAGCGGCCGTTCGACAGGATCAACGCTGCGGATGAGATAGAAATGCTGCGCCGCCGCCTCCGCGTGATGCGCACCCTGCCGGCCGGTCGCCAGAAAGACATGGCGGGGGGAGGGGCCGAGCGCTTCGATGGCAGCCGGGATGCTCTGCACCTCGCGCCAGCGATCGCCCGGCTGGCGTTGCCATTCGGGACGGCGCAGAGCGATTGTGGTTATGCCGCTGGTCTCGGCGGCAAAGGCGGCATTGGCGGAAATGCGCTCGGCGAAAGGATGCGTGGCGTCGATCAGCAGATCATATCCGCCGGCCTTCAGAAAATCGGCGAGCGCCGCAGCACCGCCGAAACCGCCGATGCGAACCGGAACCGGCTGCGCGGCCGGTTTTTCGGTGCGGCCGGCCAGCGACAGAAGAACATCGCAATTTCCCCGTGCCGCCAGGCTTCCGGCGAGCAGACGCGCCTCGCTGGTGCCGCCGAGGATCAGAATGCGAGGTCTTCCCATGTCTGATGTCTCTCCTCGTTGCGGCCCGCGTTGGCTGACTATTATCGGCATCGGCGAAGATGGTCTAGCAGGGCTCGGTGAAGAGGCGAGAAGCCTGATCGCGACCGCCCCTGCCGTCTTCGGTGGCGCGCGCCACCTTGCGCTTGCTGCATCGCTGATATCGGGCGAAAAGTTTTCCTGGCAGAGCCCGTTCGAGCGCTCAATCGATGCCGTCCTTCAAAGGCGTGGAACGCCGGTCGTCGTGCTTGCCTCCGGCGACCCGTTTCTCTACGGCGTCGGCGCAACGCTCTCCCGCCATGTCGCGACGGAAGAGATGCGCACCATCCCGGCGCCGTCGGCCTTCAGCCTAGCCGCGTCGCGTCTCGGCTGGCCGCTGCAGGACGTCGTGACGATTTCGCTGCATGGTAGGCCGATCAACCTGATCCGGTCGCATCTGCACCCCGGGCGGCGCATCATCGCGCTGACCTCGGACGAGGACGGGCCGGGCGATCTGGCTGCCCTGCTTGCCGCCGTGGGTTTCGGTCAGTCGCGGCTTACCGTACTCGAGGCGCTTGGCGGTGATCGGGAACGGCAGAGAAGCACCATGGCAGCCGATTTCGATCTCACCGACGTCGACCCGCTGAACGTCTGCGCACTCGAAATCGCGGCAGGAGAGGGGGCGCGCATTCTGCCTTGTGCCGCAGGAATCGAGGACGCGCTGTTCGAGCATGACGGGCAGATCACCAAACGCGAAATCCGGGCGGTGACGCTGTCGGCGCTGGCGCCGCGTCACGGCGAACTGCTCTGGGATATCGGCGCCGGCTCGGGATCGATCGGCATCGAGTGGATGCTGGCCGATCCGTCGCTGAAGGCAATCGCCATCGAACAATCGCCGGAGCGGGCCGCACGGATTGCCCGCAACGCCTCCACCTTCGGCGTACCGCATCTCGCCGTCGTCGAAGGCACGGCGCCCGATGTACTGACGAGCCTGCCGGAACCGGATGTAATCTTCCTCGGCGGCGGCGGCAGCGAGCCGGGTGTTGTCGATGCCGCGATTGCCGCGCTGAAGCCGGGAGGCCGGCTCGTTGCCAATGCGGTGACGCTGGAGATGGAAGCCGTGCTGCTTACCGAATATGCCAACCGCGGCGGCTCGCTCACACGGATCGAAATATCGCGCGCCGAGGCCATCGGCAGCATGAGCGGCTGGCGGCCGGCGATGCCGGTGACGCAGTGGCGCTGGACGAAAGGATAACGGGATGACGGTGCATTTCATCGGCGCGGGGCCGGGTGCTGCGGATCTGATCACGGTGCGTGGCCGCGACCTCATCGCTCGATGCCCGGTCTGTCTCTATGCCGGTTCGATCGTCTCGCCGGAACTGCTGCAATATTGCCCGCCGGATGCGCGTATCGTCGATACCGCGCCGATGTCACTCGACGAGATCGAGGCGGAATATCTGCGCGCCGCTGCGGCCGGACAGGACGTCGCCCGGCTGCATTCCGGCGATCTCTCGGTCTGGAGTGCGGTGGCCGAGCAGGTACGCCGGCTGCAAAAACACGGCATCGCCTATACGATGACGCCTGGTGTTCCGGCCTTTGCGGCGGCCGCCTCGGCGCTCGGGCGCGAGCTGACAATCCCATCAGTGGCTCAAAGCCTGGTGCTCACCCGCGTTTCCGGTCGCGCCTCGCCGATGCCGAACGACGAAACACTGGCGAAATTCGGCGCAACCGGAGCGACGCTGGCGATCCATCTGGCAATCCATGCGCTGAAGCAGGTGGTGGAGGAATTGACGCCGCTTTACGGTGTCGACTGCCCGGTGGCGATCGTCGTCAAGGCCTCTTGGCCGGACGAGCGCATCCTGCGCGGCAGGCTTTCCGATATCGAGGCAAAGGTTGCGGCCGAACCGATCGAGCGCACGGCGATCATCTTCGTCGGCCCTTCGCTCGCCGCGGAGGATTTTCGCGAGAGTTCGCTCTATGATCCGGCCTATCAGCGCCGGTTCAGAGGCCGGGAATAGCGGCTGCATAGTCCTGACGCCGTTGGCGGGATCAGGACGCTTTGCTCCGGTCCCAAACCCGCGCGGTCAGATAATCCATGCTGGCGCGAAGCGCGCCGGCCGGGTCCTTGACCGCATGCACTTCGGCTGCGAAGGGCTCGAAGGAGAACGGACCCTCATAACCCGCCTGCAGCAGCGCCTTGATCTGCCCGGCATTGTCGAGCCGGTCGTCGCCGTCGACGAGCACGCGATGGGAATCGCGCATATCGGCAACGGAAACGGAAACGGCAGGGTCACTAACGCCGGAGATGTGCACGAGGCCGGAAAGCTCCGGGAAGGTCGCTGCTTCGCCGGCAAGGTGATGGTGGAAGGTGTCGTGGACGAGCTTGAAGGTCGATTGCGCGCCGAGCTCCTTGATCGCCTCTGCCGCCTCGCTCTTCGAGCGCAGCGAGCAGATCTCAAAGCCGAGCGGCTCAACGAGACCGATAATGCCGGCCTTATCAAGCATCGGCTTCAGCGCCGTCAGAGACTGGCGCAGATTGGCCTGCCGTTCACCGTGTGCACGGCCGGTGCCGTCGTTCTTCGGAACCAGCACGAGCGCCTTGGCGCCGCAGGCGCTGGCATAATCGATCAGTTCCTGCGCTTCCCCAGCGCGGGTTGCATTCCACTCGTTGAAACGCTGCAGGGCGTTGATCGAGATGATCGTCAGCCCATGGCGGGCGGCCGCTTGCCTGATCGCTTCGGGCCTGGTGCCGTCGAGAATGGCATTGCCGGAAAGGTCGTTGCGGATTTCGACCGAGTCGATGCCGAGCGATTTGGCCAGCGCGAAAAATTCGTCGATCGCAAGCGACGGCGCGGCCATATGGTTGAGCGCAAAGCGGATCGAAGTCATGACGGATATATCCTCCTCGTCTCCGCAGCATGAGCGGAGCAGTCCTGTGATTGGGTCGGCGAATCTCTATCGGAATTCGCGTGGCAATCCATCGGTCTTCGCCGCCGTCGGCTTTCATTTCTGAAAGAATTTCAGCCGAGATGATAGAATTCCATCATTTCTCAAATGTTCTCTGAGATATGAATATCGAAGGGCAGGAAGAACTGTCCGGGAACAGCCGTTTCGCTGTTTTCGATCGCGCTCGTCATCAGCACCATCAGCTCTTTGCAAAGCGCGGGCAGGGGCGTGCCGATCGCCATGGCGACGATATCGTCGGCAAGCCCCGCTTTGCTGTCTGGCGTCAGCTCATTGACGACGAGGACGATCTTGCCGCCGAGACTTTCTTCACGGATCGCCGAGATCGCGCCCTCCATGCCGCCGCCACAGACATAAAGGCCGACGAGATTGGGATGTTTCTGCAGCAGCGTCAGCGTCGCCTCATGCGTGATCTCGGGCGTGTCGAGGTTGATCAGCGTATCGATGACGTCGAATTCCGGTGCGTTTTCACGAAAATAGGAGCGAAAACCGATTTCCCGCAGCTCATGGCCGTGAAAGCGGTGGCTGCCGACGAAACAAGCGACCTTGCCGGGCGCTCCGGCTGTTTTGGCAATCACCCAGGCAGCGGTGCGGCCGACCTTGCGGTTGTTGACCCCGACATAGGCATTGCGTACGCCTGAGGCGAAGTCGGAGAGCAGCGAGAAGACCGGGACTCCTTTGTCCTTCAACTCCTCGATGGCGGTCGTCACCGCCGGGTAGTCGGGCGCGACGAGCGCAACGGCCTGGTTGCGGGCGCCGAGTGCCTTCAGCTTCTCGACGATCGCCGCCGGTGTCGCAGCCGAGGGAAAGTCGATCTGCGTTTGGATGCGGGCGCTGGTCACCATACGCGCTGCGGTTTCGATCTCGCGCACGAAGCTCTGGTAGAAGGACTGCGTTGGTTTCTGCAGCAGGAAAGCGAGCTTGTATTGCGGCAGATCTTCGAAGACGCGCTGCCGGATCAGGCCGACGGCGTGATAGCCGATCGACTGCGCCGCGTCATAGACCCGCCGCGCCGTTTCCTCCCGCACGCGGTGACGGGCGTTGAGAACCCGGTCGACGGTGGCGACGCTGACGCCGGAGGCGCGGGCAAGATCGGATATTGTCGGGCGGCGCATCGGCGGTCCTGATGGATTCAATCATTTATGCAAGCCACTCTTGATGGCTTTTGATAGATTGCATCAAACCTGCATTGAGTGCCTCCCAAAGTCAACCTATCCTCGCCGGCAACAGCATAACGGGAGGCGGATGATGGCGACCCAGACAAGGAAACGTGACTACGACCTGCTCGGCGAAAGCGGCCGCACCGCCGTCGAGACAGGGCTGGCAGCGGCCGAATGGTATCACACCGACGTTGCGCGCAAGGAGATGAAGGCGCTGATGCAGCGCTCCGATGCGCCGGCGATCCGTGACACGGTCATCTGGCTCGGCAGCATGGCGGTTCTTGCCGGGCTCGGCGTCTATTTCTGGGGGTCATGGGTCGCGCTGCCCTTCTTCCTCGCCTATGGCGTGCTCTACGGCTCGGCTGCCGACAGCCGCTGGCACGAATGCGGTCACGGCACCGCCTTCAAGACGCGCTGGATGAACGATGCCGTCTACCAGATCGCCTGCTTCATGATCATGCGCAATCCGGTGACCTGGCGCTGGAGCCACACGCGCCATCACACCGATACGGTCATCGTCGGCCGCGATCCCGAAATCGCCGTCATGCGGCCGCCCGATCTCTTCCGGGTCACCCTCAATTTCTTCGGCATTCTCGACGTCTGGCATGCGCTGGTCGACATGCTGCGCAATGCCTGCGGCGTCGTCAGCGCCGCGGAAAAGACCTTCATTCCCGAGATGGAGCAGCCGAAGGCGATCCGCATCGCCCGCATCTGGCTGGCGATCTATCTCGCCACGATCGCGGCTGCCATCGCCATGGGTTCGATCCTGCCGTTGATATTGGTCGGCTTGCCGCGCCTTTACGGCGCCTGGCACCATGTGCTGACCGGCCTGCTGCAGCATGGCGGCCTTGCGGACAACGTCATCGACCATCGGCTGAACAGCCGCACGGTCTATATGAACCCGATAAGCCGCTTCATCTACTGGAACATGAACTACCATGTCGAACATCACATGTTTCCGATGGTGCCCTATCACGCGCTGCCCCAACTGCACGCGATGATCAAGCATGACCTGCCGGCGCCGAACCCGTCGATCTGGTCCGGCTACCGCGAGATGATCCCGGCCTTCCTGCGCCAGCTGCGCAACGAGGATTATTTCCTGAAGCGCGAACTGCCGACGACCGCACGGCCCTATCGCGAGGAATTCCACAACGAGCTGGCCCCGGCCGCGCAATAATCACGATTAAGGGAGGACATAATGAGCGGAAATTGGATCGAGGTCTGCGGCAAGGACGAGATCGACGAAGAGGATGTCATCCGATTCGATCATGGCGGGCGCACCTTTGCGGTCTATCGCAGCCCGGACGACGAATTCTTCGCGACCGACGGGCTTTGCACGCATGAACATATTCACCTCGCCGACGGCTTGGTGATGGACGAGATCATCGAATGTCCGAAACATAATGGCCGCTTCAACTACAAGACGGGCGAAGCCAAGGGCGCACCGGTCTGCGTCAATCTCAAGACCTATCCGGTCAAGATCGAAGACGGTGCCGTCTTCATCTCGCTCTGAGGGAGGCCGGCGTGGCTCATTTCGTCATCCTGGGAGCCGGCGAATGCGGTGCGCGCGCTGCCTTTGCCTTGCGGGAAAAAGATTTTGACGGCGAGATAACGCTGGTCGGCGCCGAACCCCTCCATCCCTATGAACGGCCGCCGCTTTCGAAGGCGGGTTCTGCCGATGCCACCGATCCGAAATTCATCGCCGCGGTGGAAAAATACTCGGAGAACGGCATCGGGCTGCTAACCGGCCTGGAGGCGAGGGATCTCGACACGGCATCCAAGAGCGTGACGCTTTCGGACGGGATGACGCTCTCCTACGACAAGCTTCTGCTGGCGACCGGCGCAGCCGCGCGTTCGTTCCCCGGCGCGCCGGAGGGTAGCCCGCATATTCGCTCGCTGCGAACCCATCATGATGCGGCGGCGCTGCGTGATGTGATGAAGCCGGGGCGGCATATCGCCATCATCGGCGGCGGCTTCATCGGGCTGGAACTTGCGGCGACGGCGCGGCTGCTCGGTGCCGACGTCACCGTCATCGAGGGGCTGGAACGTGTGCTGAAGCGCGGCGTGCCGGAGGAGATCGCCCATCTCATCACCGAGCGCCACCGCGCCAAGGGCGTCGATATCCGCTGCGGCCTCTCGATCGCGGCGCTGACCGACGAAGGCGGAAAAGCCGTGATCAGATTGTCGAGCGGCGACGTGATCGAAGCCGACCTCGCCCTTGTCGGCATCGGCGCGCGGCCGAATGTGGAGATCGCCGAAAAGGCAGGGCTCACGATCGAAAACGGCATTGCCGTCGACACCTACCTCCAGACATCGGCCCCTGACGTCTTTGCGGCCGGTGACTGCTGCTCCTTTCCGCTGTCGATCTATGGCGGCCGGCGGGTGCGGCTTGAATCCTGGCGCAATGCCCAGGAGCAGGGCACATTGGCAGCGGCCAACATGCTCGGGCTCAATGAAGCCGTTTCATCGGTGCCGTGGTTCTGGTCGGACCAATATGACATGACGCTGCAGATATCAGGCCTTGCCGAAGGCGCTGCCACGCAGCAGCGCCGCGAGCTCGGCGCAGGCGCCTTCATTCTCTTCCATCTCGACGCCGACGGACGATTGATCGCCGCAAGCGGCATCGGGCCCGGCAATGCGGTGGCCCGCGATATCCGCCTCGCCGAAATGCTGATCGCGGCGCGCGCTCATCCGGATCCGGCAGCGCTCGCAGCCAGCAACATCAAACTGAAATCCCTCTTGGCCGCATGAGCCTCCCGATATTTTCAAAGGAATTGACGATGAAGAAACATAAGCGCGCGACGGTCGCCGATCTGCTTGCCGAAAAGGGCAAGCGCCAGCTCACCATGCTGCGCGTCACCTCGCTGGAGGAGGCGGAAGCTGCCGAAAAGGCGGGGATCGACATCGTCTCCGTACCGCCTTCGCTGCTCGGCCCGGTCTTTCGCGAAATCGCTCCCACCCCCTTTGCCATTCCGGGGCTCGAATATGGCGATCTTGTCTCGGCTGAAGATTATCTGCGCGCCGCCTTTACGGCGCTGAAGGCCGGCGGCGATGCGGTCTATTGCGCTGCAAGCCTGCAGACGATCCGACGCATGCGCGACGAGGGCATCCCGGTCTGCGGCCATCTCGGGCTGATCCCGTCGAAGGCGACCTGGACCGGCGGTTTCCGCGCCGTCGGCAAGACGGCGGCAACTGCGGCCGAGATCTGGCGGCAGACCAAGGCGCTGGAAGAGGCCGGCGCCTTCGCCGCCGAAATCGAAGTCGTGCCGGGCGACGTCGCTGCCGCCATCAGCAGCAACACCTCGATGCTGATGATCTCCATGGGCGCCGGCAGCGGCTGCGACGCGCAATATCTCTTCGCCGACGACGTGCTCGGCGCCAATCGCGACCACTATCCGCGCCATGCCAAGATCTATCGCGACTTCGCCGCCGAACACGACCGGCTGCAGCGCGAACGCATCGCCGCCTTCACCGAATTCGCCGAGGATGTCCGGACCGGCGCCTATCCGGAGAAACGCCATCTCGTCGGCATCGACGAAACAGAGCTGAAGATTTTCCTGGATGGGCTGGCCGGCGAGACGGGAAATAGCTGAGGGCAATGCCGATCTGATCGTTGCCTTCGCTTCCGCTCCATTGGCTTCCGTCCCGGCCTGTGTCAGGAATGACCCATTCGGAACGGAGTATTCGGTCCCCTGTGACGATCGGCTTTGCGCATGCGGAATTGATTGCGGTGCTCGTCGCGGTGACGGGGGACGAGCCGCGCGTGATGACCATCCGCTCCGGCAATGCGCTGCCATCAGGCCCTTTCGAAATGGGCCATCGCACCTTGCAATCGGGCCTGCGCGAATGGGTGCAGGAGCAGACCGAGCATCCCGTCGGCTATCTCGAACAGCTCTATACCTTCGCCGACCGCGACCGCAACAACGACATCCCGGGCGGGCGGACGATCTCGATCAGCTATCTCGGCCTCGTCAACGAACAGTCGGATGCCGGCCGGCCGGGATGGCATGGCTGGTACGAATACTTCCCCTGGGAAGACCATCGGCAGGGCCGCCCAGTCGTGCTTGACGAGATCATGGCGCGTCTAAAGATCTGGGCCGATGCCGATCCGGCCCGGCGCGACCATCGCCATCGCCGGGCCGATTTCACCTTCGGCCTCGACGGCGGCGGCTGGAATGAGGATCTCGCCTTGCAGCGCTACGAATTGCTCTATGAAGCCGGGCTCGTTTCCGAAGCCGGATGTGCTGGCGAAGCCAATCTCGGCCGGGCGATGTTTGCCGATCACCGCCGCATTCTAGCGACCGGGATCGCCAGGCTGCGCGCCAAGATCAAATACCGCCCCGTTGTCTTCGAACTGATGCCGGACAGCTTTACCCTCTTGCAGCTGCAGCGCACCATCGAGGCCTTGGCGGGTCTGACGCTGCACAAGCAGAATTTCCGCCGCCTGATCGAACAGCAGGAACTGGTCGAGGAAACCGGCGGCACGGAAAGCGAAACCGGCGGCCGGCCGGCCAAGCTCTTCCGCTTCCACCACACGGTGCTCGAAGAACGCGCGCTGGCCGGAACGAAATTACCGCTCTCCCGCAATTGACATATGCTCATCGTGAGAATATCTATTTGCCTATGATATGCTCAGCTAGAGCATAATTAGGAGCCGGTCATGAACCACCCTGTTTCCGCATCCTCGCTCTACCAGCGCGTCAGCCGCGTCATTCCCAAAGCCGAATGGATGACCTTCGAAAACGACGTCGACGCCATCCTCGAGCTGAAGCGCCGCCGCAACGCCGTCATTCTGGCGCACAATTATCAGACCCCGGAGATCTTCCACGGTGTGGCGGATATCGTCGGCGACAGCCTGGCGCTCGCCCGCAAGGCGATCGAGGTCGATGCCGACGTGATCGTGCTGGCCGGCGTGCATTTCATGGCCGAGACCGCCAAGCTGCTGAACCCCGAGAAAACCGTGCTGATCCCGGATCTCGGCGCCGGCTGCTCGCTGGCGGATTCGATCACGCCAGAGGATATCGCCCTCTTGCGCCAGGCCCATCCCGGCGTGCCCATCATCACCTATGTCAACACCTCGGCCGCGGTGAAGGCCGCCTCCGACATCTGCTGCACCTCGGGCAATGCCAAACAGGTGGTGGAATCGCTCGGCGTGCCGAAGGTGCTGATGATCCCGGACGAATATCTGGCGCGCAACGTCGCCCGCGAGACTGACGTCGAGATCATCGCCTGGCACGGCCATTGCGAGGTGCATGAACTCTTCACTGCAGAAGACGTGCGCCAGCTGCGCGAAAACCATCCCGGCGTGACGGTGCTCGCCCATCCCGAATGCCCGCCCGAGGTCGTGGCCGAAGCGGATTTCGCCGGCTCGACCGCGGTGATGTCGGACTATGTCGGCAGCCGAAAGCCGGCCCGCGTCGTGCTGCTCACCGAATGCTCGATGAGCGACAATGTCGCCGTGCATCATCCCGACGTCGAGTTCATTCGCCCCTGCAATCTCTGCCCGCATATGAAGCGGATCACGCTTGGCAATATCCGCGCCGCCCTTGAGGAAAACCGCCACGAGGTGACGGTCGATCCGGCGATTGCGGTGGCCGCGCGCCGCGCCGTCGAGAGGATGCTGGCGATATGACCGAGGTTTTCGACCATCTTGCCGGACGCACGGTGATCGTCGGCAGTGGCCTTGCCGGGCTGATGACCGCATTGACGCTGGCGCCTGAACCTTCCGTCATCGTCACCCGTGCCGCCCTTGGCGCGGAAACGTCGAGCGCCTGGGCACAGGGCGGCATCGCCGCCAGCATGGGCGCCGACGACAGCGCGGCGCTGCACCTTGCCGACACGCTTGTCGCCGGCGACGGGCTCTGCGATCCGGCCGTGGCCGCCGGCATTATTGTCGAGGCGCCGGCAGCGATCGCCGCGCTGGAACAAGCCGGGGTGCGTTTCGACAGGAATGCCGCCGGCGAACTCTCGCTTGGGCTGGAGGCCGCCCATAGCCGCCGCCGCATCGTCCATGTCGAATGCGACGGCTCGGGTGCGGCGATCGTCGCCGCGCTGGTGCGGGCGGTGATGCAGACGCCTGCCATCACCGTGCTCGAAGGCTTCGAGGCGCGGCGGATATTGATGGACGGCGAGCAGGTGGCCGGCCTGCTCTGCGCGACCGCGAGGGGGGCGGTCATCCTGCCGACGTCGAAGGTGGTGCTCGCCACTGGTGGCATCGGTGGGCTTTACGACGCGACCACCAATCCGATGGGCAATTTCGGCCAGGGCATCGCGCTGGCGGCCAGGGCAGGTGCTGAACTCGCCGATATGGAATTCGTCCAGTTCCATCCGACGGCGCTCAATTCCAGCCGCAGGCCCTTGGCGCTCGTCAGCGAGGCGGTGCGCGGCGAGGGGGCCGTGCTCGTCAACGAACGCGGAGATCGGTTCATGGTCCGCATATCAGGCGCCGAGCTTGCGCCGCGCGACGTGGTGGCGCGCGCCATCAGCGCCGAAATCGCCCGCGGCGGCAAAGTCTTCCTCGACGCCCGCGATGCGCTCGGCAGCCGGTTTGCCGCACGCTTTCCCGTCATCTCGACCCTTTGCGGCGAGGCCGGCATCGATCCGGCGAAAGACCTCATTCCGGTGCGCCCGGCCGTTCACTATCACATGGGCGGCGTTGCCACCGACGCCAATGGCCGCAGTTCGGTGTCCGGTCTCTGGGTCGCCGGAGAGGCGGCCTCGACCGGCCTGCACGGCGCCAACCGGCTCGCCAGCAATTCGCTGCTGGAGGCGGCGGTGATGGGCATGCGGGCAGCGCGCGACATATCGGGATTGCCGGCACGGGGGACCAGCACCGTCCTCGCCGAGGAGCTGCCGGTGCCGGCCGATGCATCGCTCGTCCGGCCGATCGTCTCGCGCCATCTCGGCGTGCTGCGCAATGCCGGCGCCGTTGAGGGCGCGATCGCCGCCTTGCTGCCGCTTGCCGAAGGCGACGGCCCTGCCGCCGATCCTGGAACCGTCGCGCTGCTGATCGCCGTCTTTGCCAGCCTGCGGATGGAATCGCGCGGCGCCCATGCCCGCACCGATTTTCCGCTGAAGCTCGGCGCTGCCGACCGGTGCCGCATGCGCCTTTCCCAAGCGCTGGGGATCGCCCGTGCGACCCCGCCCTATGCCCTTGCCAGGAGTGCCTGAGATGAGCCTCGTTCCGCTTCAGCGCCTGATCGTCGAACCCTTGGTCCGGGCGGCCCTGCTCGAAGATCTCGGTCTTGCCGGCGACATCACCTCGGCGTCGGTCATCCCCCACGATCATCGCTCGACGGTGGTGATGGCCGCCCGCCAGCCGGGCGTAATCGCCGGTCTCGATGCGGCCGAACTCGCTTTCACTCTCGTCGATCCGGAGATCGTCATGCGCCGCCAGCTCCAGGACGGCGATGCGGTCAAGCCGGGCGACGTGATCGCCACCATCGAAGGTCCCTCACGCGGCCTGCTGACGGCTGAGCGCACTGCGCTGAATTTCCTCGGCCATCTCTCCGGCATTGCGACGGTGACGGCAGAGATTGCCGGCGCCATCCGCGACACCAAAGCCTCCGTCGCCTGCACGCGCAAGACGACGCCGGGGCTCCGGGCGCTGGAGAAACATGCGGTGCGGGCCGGCGGCGGCATGAACCACCGTTTCGCGCTCTATGACGCGGTGCTCATAAAGGACAATCACGTCGCCATTGCCGGCGGCGTCACCGAGGCGATCCGCCGGGCGCGAGCCGGCGTCGGCCATCTGGTGAAGATCGAGGTCGAAGTAGACACTCTCGACCAGCTGCGCGAAGCTATGGAGACTGGCGTCGACGCCGTTCTGCTCGACAATATGACGCCCGCTCAACTGCGCGACGCCGTCGGCATCGTCGCCGGCCGGGCGATCACCGAGGCCTCCGGCCGGGTCACGCCGGCAACGGCTGCCGCAATCGCGGCTTCCGGCGTCGACCTCATCTCCGTCGGCTGGCTGACGCACAGCGCGCCGGTACTGGATATCGGGCTCGATTTCGTCGGGGCGGCGGTGAACTGACGATCATGACACCATAAATAGCAGTTGCGCGAAATCGGATGCCGATATAGAACAAACAAAGAACGTTTCGCAAATCGGAGGTTTACGTGATCGATCACACCGGAATCACCGTGAGCGATTTCGCGCGCTCCCAAGTATTTTACACCGCCGCTCTTATGCCGCTCGGCTACAGGTTGCTCAAAGATCTGGGTGTTGCTGCCGGCTTCGGTGTAGCAGAAGGTTTTGGCCGCAGCTTGGATCCGGGCGGTGATTTCTGGATTTCCCGAGTCGAACTGCATCATCCCCGCGTCCATATCGCCTTCGCTGCAGAAAGTCGTGCTGTGGTGGACGCTTTTTACAATGCCTCTCTGTCCGCCGGGGGGACGGACAATGGTCCGCCCGGACTGCGCCCGCATTATCATGCAGATTACTATGCTGCCTTCGTCCTCGACCCTGACGGCTACAACATCGAGGCGGTTTGCCACCTTCGATAAAGCAGAGACGATCGGCGGCTTTGTCCAGCTGCAGCCGCAGTCCCACTTTCGGTTGAAGGTGTAAACTATCGAGTGCCTTGATCCGTGTCAGGTCTTTCGGGCGCCATCTACCTCGCGGTTGCAAGAGCATGGCCGCATCGGGGCGGACGCGGGCAGCACTCTCGACAACGCGATCGTCAGCGCCGATGTCCTTCGTCGACGCACATTAAGCTGACAGGAGTTCGCTCACGGCAAGGACCTTACCGTAGCCAGCAGCAAGCGCGCCCATATATGCGGCATGAACCTGCGCGGCCGAGATGAGCTGGCCATCAAAACTGAGATCACGGGTGGCGCAGGCGTCATGGACGATGATGGTGTCATAGCCGTAATCAACAGACGCACGGCTGGTGGCATCGATGCACATATGGCTCATCGCGCCGACCAGCACGACCTCCTGGATACCTTCTGCGTCCAGCTGCTGCTTCAGGTCCGTTTCCCGGAATGAGTTCGGATAGTGCTTTGTGATGACGATTTCACCGCTCTTTGGTTCAACGGCTGGTATGAAATCGACACCCGTTGTGCCCCTCGCAAAAAACGGAGCATCGGCTCTGCCTTCGTGGCGTATATGGATCACCCTGTCCCCGGATGCGCGTGCGGCGTCTAACACTTTGACTGCATTGGCAGTTGCCTGATCAATTCCGACAAGAGCGTGTCTTCCCGATGACAGATAATCCTTCTGAAGGTCGATGGCGATGATTGCACGCTTGCTCATGTGATTGTTCCTTTTCAATTCGTCAGGTGCCCTGGATATCCGCTTCTCCCTTGTGATAGGAGTGGCGATATCGACAAAGTTCGGGGTGATATTGCCATGAGACAGTTTCCGACAGAAATCGGTATCCTGGTCTATCCAGGCTCGCAGGCGGCGGCAGTCCTGGGCATGACCGACCTCCTGACTTACGCTGAGAGACAAACCAGACTGCAAACCGATGGCAAAATGCCTTCGCTAAGGATCACGCATTGGCAAAAAGAGCCGAACGACAGCATTCCAACGTGCATTTTCGACACCTCGCCCGGGAAAGAGAACGCCCCGAGCGTCCTCGTTATCCCACCCGGTTTAGGAGAGCTTGCTTCGAAAGAGACTGCGAGTGAATATTCCAAATGGCTGCATGCGCTTCACGCGCAAGGCACCTGCCTTGCCTCAGTGTGCAAAGGGGCCTTCCTACTTGCAGAGACCGGATTGCTGACCGGTCGAACCGCAACCACGCATTGGGCTTATGAAGAGGAATTCCGATTGCGGTTCCCGAAAGTTGTCGTCGATACTGATCGGCTCATCATCGATGACGGTGATTTGATAACGGCAGGCGGCGCCATGTCATGGATCGACCTGACCCTCAGACTTGTCGACCGTTTTCTCGGCCCATCCATCATGATCAGCACAGCGCGCGCATTTGTGATTGACCCCCCGGGGCGCGAGCAAAGGAACTACAGCGCCTTTTCACCCAGGCTCGATCACGGAGACCTGGCTATTTTGAAGGTTCAACATTGGCTTCAGGCGCATGATGGCAAGGAGATGAGTCTTGCCGCTTTGTCCGCTCAAGCAGGACTTGAGCGGCGGACGTTCATTCGTCGCTTCCAAAAAGCGACGGGACTCACAACGGGGGATTACATCCAGCGGCTTCGCGTCGGCAAGGCACGCGAGCTTCTGCAGTTCGGCAAGCTGCCTGTCGAAAAGATCGCGTGGGAGGTCGGTTACAACGATCCGAGCGCTTTTCGTAAAGTTTTCGGCAAAATTACAGGTCTTTCTCCCGGTGACTATCGACAGCGCTTCGGTGTCAAAGGGGCCGAACAAGCGCCTTACAAAATCAGTGGCAGGCCGACTCCATATTGAAATATATTTGGTGACAGTGCCGCATCGGCACGCGAATCGTCTCTCATGGAAAATATCGGCAAAGCATCTTCTCGGCGAGCGACACGTGAAAATGCAAATATTCGCTGAAACTTCTTCTTTTACCGCTATGCGCGGCGCTCTTATAGTTCTAACATCATTTCTGCGGCGGCTGCGTTTGCGCGCCTTGGCTTTCAGGGGTGAGAACCGGGATGCAACGGACATCCGGACAGATGTCGACGAACAGGCTGTGCCTGCTCGGAAGACCGAGGCTGCTGGCAGCGGGGAGGGAACTCCCCTTGCCGGAGAAGTCTTATTTTCTCCTCGCCATGCTCGCCGCCGAAGCCAATCTCGAACTGGACCGCGAAACCGTCAGGCGACAGCTCTGGCAATCGGAACTGCCGGAAAAGCGTGCCGGCAGCCTGCGCCAGCTGCTGTCGCGTATCGAACAGAGCATTCCCGCCGACCTTCCGCCGCTGCTTGCCGCAACCCGAACCCATATCGGGCTTGCGGACGGCTGGGAGGTCGACGTTCATCTCCTGAAGCAGAAAGCGCCGCTCGCCCCCGAAGACAGCGATATGCTGAACGGCGAATTGCTGGAAGGCGCCAAATCGCCGACGCAGGGCGCCGAGGACTGGCTGACCTTTGAGCGCCAGCGTATCGACGAATTGCGCTCCGCCCATCTCACCCGGCTGATCGAGACGTCGGAAGACAGGTCGGACGAGGAGCAGGTCGCACTTGCCAAGCGCCTGCTGGAACTCGATCCTGCCAGTGAGACGGCCTATCGCGCCTTGATGCGCACCCATGTCAGGATGAACGATCCGGCTGCGGCCCGCCAGGCCTATCTGAAGTGCAAGAGCCAGCTGAAGGACGACTTCGACACCGAGCCGGAGGAAAGCACCACAGCGCTCGCCCGCGAACTCGGCCTGATCCCGGCAGCACAAGCGGCAGTGCCGGAGCGCCCATCGGCGCCGGGAATGTTTGCCGATCTGCTTGGCCAGCCGCGCATCATCATCCTGCCGCCGGAAAGCATCTTCACCGATCCGCTGATGGAGCGCGTCGGCAGGGCGCTTCTCGAAGACGTCACCATCGGCCTCAGCCAGCAGCGCGGCTTCAAGGTGATTGCGGCGCATACGAGCCTGGAGATCCTCAGCCGCTCGATCGATCCCGCGCGTGCCGTGCCCGGCCCGCTCGACCTCAGCTTCGACTATGCGGTCTACGTCACCATTCAGGGCCGCGACGAGGATGTCTTTGCGACTTGCCGGCTGACCCGGACGACGACGTCGGAGGTGATCTGGGCCATCGAACTGCCGCTGGTCATGCAGAAGATCAGCGAGTCCTTCACCCATCTGACGCGGCGGATCGTCTCCTCGCTCGCCGACACGATCGAGCGCCACGAATTGGCGATGCCAATTGGCGAGGCGCCGGCCTCTGCCTATCGTCTCTATCTCGAAGGCAAGCGGCTGATCGCCCATACCGACCTGCAGCATCTGCGCCAGGCGCGCAAATGGTTCAAATCCTCGCTCAATCGTTATGAGCATTTCTCGGCCGCCCATGCCGGCGTGTCACGCGCACTCGGCATGGAATGGCTGATCCGCGGCATGCGCGACAAGGAACTGCTCGATGAGGCCAACGGTGCCGCCCGCCTTGCGCAGCAGTCCGACCCGAACAGCGGCCGGGCCTACCGCGAGCTTGGCTTTGTGGCGCTTTATCGCCGCCGCTTCGACGAAAGTCTGGAATATTTCCAGCAGGCCCAGGATCTCAATCCCAACGATGCCGACATCCTCGCCGATTTTGCCGACGCGCTTTCCCATGACGGCGATTTCGACCGGGCGCTGGAGCTCAGCCGCGCGGCCTTCAAGCTCAATCCACTGCCGCCGGACTATTATTACTGGAACCTCGGCGGCATCCACTTCATGCGCGAAGAGTATGAAAAGGCGATCGAGGCGCTGGAACCGGTGAAGACCAAACAGGCGACGGCGAGACTGCTTGCCGCCTCGCATGCGATGGCGGGCGACAAGGGCAAGGCCGAGAACTATGCCCGGACGGTGCTGGAAAACTTCCCCGATTTTCGCAGCGAGGACATCCGTCATTTCGTCCCCGATCGCGATCCCGCCTTCACCGAACCGCTGATAAAAGGCCTGCAACTCGCCGGTCTTCCCTGATTGCATCGCCTTTTAACGAAGCCTGTAACGCTTAAATGACGCGGGCAATGTTTCTCTCCAATGGTTAACGGCAGCGAGCTGCCCGACCAATTGGAGATGGAACATGAAGACGAATGCTGAAACCACCGCAGTTCAGACACAGTCCCTGCGCTTCTCTGCAGCTGCCAGAGCAGCGATGAAACAAGATGAACTCAACGTTTCCGCCAATGCGCTCGAGAGCCTGACGCATGCGCTGAGGTTCCGTTAAGGACGAGACCGGTATGTCCGCTTTCGCCGATCTAGAGCAATTCCAGCAAAAGTGTGAAGCGGTTTTGCGTCCGGAATTGCGTGAAAACAAAAAGATAGAACATTTTCTTGATTCGAAGAAAAACGGAAATGCTCTCGAAACGCTTGCCGGTGACCTCAAACGATCATCGGCCGGCGTCAGCGATTATCATGACCGCGCCGTCACGCCTGCTCAGACACTTGCAGCCATCAGGCCGCATCTGCGCGAATTCGGCATCACGCGCGTCGGCCTGCTGACCGCTCTGGACGTCTTGAACATCCCGGTCGCCTTCGCGACGCGGCCGAACAGCCATACGCTCTCGGTCTTCCAGGGCAAGGGTATCGACAACGAGGCCGCCATGACCTCGGCCGCCATGGAAGCGATCGAGACGCGGATCGCCGAAATCCCACCCGCCGATGTGACGCTGGCGACGACCGCAAGCATGCGGGCGGAACATGCCGCCATGATCGATCTCGACAATGTCGCCCGTTGCGCGCCAGACGAGATCGGCAACGGTCTCATTCCCTGGTGCTCCGGGCTCGACATCCTTTCCGGCAGCACTGTCTACGTGCCCTGGTGGCTCGTCGGCCTCGACCATTGCGGCGAAAGGCCGCCGGGCTTCGAGCAGTCGAGCGATGGACTTGCCTCCGGCAACACACCGTCCGAAGCGGTCCTGCATGGACTTTGCGAGCTGGTGGAACGTGACGCCTGGGCCTTAACCCAGCTGAAATCGCCGCAGCAACTGAAGGAAAGCCGCATCGATCCCGCCTCCTTCGGCGATGCGGTCATCGACATCATGACCGATCGGATCACCCGCGCCGGCATGCGGCTGCTGCTGCTCGACATGACCACGGATATCGGCATTCCCGCTTTTCTGGCCGTCATCATGCCAGGCAATCTTTCCGACCGTGTCGACGCGCGCTGGGCGCATGTCTGCGGCGGCTGCGGCTGCCACCCCGACCCCGCGCGCGCGGCGCTGCGCGCCATCACCGAAGCGGCGCAGAGCCGGTTGACCGCGATTGCCGGCAGCCGTGACGATTTCTCGCCGCGCATCTATCAGCGGCTCGACCAGAGTGCGGCGATGCAGCAGGTGGTCGAGCTCTGCGAGGGCGACGGCCGGATGCGCGCGTTCCAGGCCCGTCATTGCCGCGCTGCGACGATCCAGGAAACCATCGGCGAGATTGTCGAGCGGCTGGCGGCAAGCGGCATCGAACAGATCATCGTCGTGCCGTTTGCGCATCGGACCCTGCCGGTCTCGGTCGTCAGGGTGATCGTGCCCGGCCTGGAGGTCGATATCTCGGGCCAGTACATCCAGCTCGGCATGCGGGCAGTCAACACCATGAGAGGAGCCCAGCCATGAAGGTGCTGTTCGTAGGCCCCAGCCTTGGCAGCGATCTTGCCGCGGCGAGAGCCATGTCTCCTCGCATCGATTTCCGGCCGCCGGCCGCCTGCGGCGATATCCTCAAGGCCGTTCACGACGGCGCCACCGCGATCGGCCTCGTCGACGGTTATTTCGGCGATCTGCCCTCGGTCTGGCACAAGGAAATTCTGTTCGCGCTCGAACATGATGTCGCCGTTGCCGGCGGCGCCAGCATGGGCGCGTTGCGGGCGGCCGAATGCGCGCCCTTCGGCATGGTCGGGCTTGGCTCGATCTTCGAAGATTACGAGGCCGGGCGGCTGCTCGACGACGAAGCCGTCGCGCTGGTGCATGCACCGCAGGCGCTGGGTTGGCTGCCGCTCTCGGTGCCCTGGGTCGATTTCGAGCCGACGATCGATGCGCTTCTTGCCAATGGCGAGATCTCGTCGGGCGAGCGCAAGAAACTGCTGCTTGCCGGCCGTTTCCTACATTTTTCCGAACGCACCTATGCCAAGGTCGTCGACGAGTGCCATTTCCGCAAGCCGCGCCGCGACCAGATCCTCGCCGCTGTCCGCCAGAATCGCGTCGAGCGCAAGCGCAGCGACGCCCGGCTGGTGCTGGATTGGCTGCGCCGGGACGAATTCCTGCCCGTTAACCGTGACTGGCGCTTTGCCGCGACCTCGCATTGGGAGCTGCTGCACGCCGAAGTCACGCGCAATGCGGTTCCTGTAACGCTTGAATAACGGTAACGGCAGAAAGATGCAGTGGTGATGGAATCGTAGGGTTTCACGGCCAAAGGGGCGGGAACGATGTTTGAACAACGCAACGAAGCTACAGGCAGCGAATACGCAAGGATCTTCCGGCTGCTGTCGGCAGCCAAGGAGGAGGCTGAAAAGCTTCAGCTGCGGAATCTGATGCACCTGACGAACATGGCGCTGCTGCAGGTCGTCATCGATTGGGACGGCATAGATCCCGACAGGGAGCTAGACGTCAATCTCGAAAAGCTGCTCGGCAGCAAAGCCAAGATCGCAATGAAGGACGCCAGCGAGAATCTGATCCTGATCGATCGCCACTGACCCTTATGCGGATCGGCTTAAGGACAACGGCCTATTCGGCCGCTTCGCTATCCAGCTGTTCGGTGTTGGCAATCGCCTGAACGAGCTTCAGGATCTTCTTGCGAAGAGCTTCGTTCTTGATCGAAAAGAACGCCGCATTGAGAAGCACGCCTTCGCGCGAAATAATGAATTCTTCGCTCGGAGCCGGGTTGTCGTTGGCCGTATCGGGGGCCGACAGGTCGTCGAAAAACGTCCTGACATCGACCTTCAGCGCGCCGGCGATTTCAACCAGCATGCTGGCGGAAACGCGGTTGGAACCCTTTTCGTATTTCTGGATCTGCTGGAACGTTACACCAACCCGATCGCCCAGTTCCGTCTGAGAAACTTTCCTTAGCAGACGCTGGATACGGATGGTCTTTCCGACGTGAACATCGACGGAATGCGGTTCTTCTTTCATTTTTTCCCTCCTGAGGACATCGGATTAGAAGTATTCGCCAAATCCGTGTCTGACAACTTTTACCTGAGATGGCTAAAGCTAGCAATTGCTTGGTGGTAAGTCGTCCCAAACCGAAACACTGCGTCGCTTCGTCCTTACACAAGCAAAAGACATGCCAAAGTAGCACTTTTATAAGGCACAGCACATCACGTGATTTCGTGACGTCAAAGCGACCAGAGACGCTGTGCATTGGCGGAAAGCAGCTTGGACCGCTCCGTCTCGCTGCTGCCGGAAAGCACGGCGTGGGTCGCCGCGACCCAGGTAGAGAGGCCGCCGCCGAGCGTGCAGACCGGCCAGTCGCTGCCCCAGACGACACGATCCCAGCCGAAACTTGCAATCACATGTTCGATATAAGGCCGCAGAGTTTGCGCCGTCCATGTCTTGGCATCGGCATAGGCAACGACGCCGGACACCTTGCAGACGACGTTTGGCCGCCGGGCAATCTCCGATAGGCCGACTTTCCATGGCTCGAAGGCATCGGAGCGGATATCCGGCACGCCGCAATGGTCGAGCACGAACTGCACATCCGGCGCGAGATCGACGAGGGCGCTCACGCGGCCTGCCTGGTGCGGCAATGTGCAGAGGTCGAAGGTCTGGCCGCTGCCGCCAAGGCGGCGGATATTTTCGCGAAACAGGGCGCCTTCCGACACGTCGTCGGGCACGACATGCAGCACGCGGCGGAACCCCTTGACGAAGGAATCGGCCTTTTGCCGCTCGAGATAGGCGGCAAAGCCTTCCTCTTCCGGCCGGCAGGAGACGATGGCGCCGGCAATCAGGCTGCCTTCCTTTCTGGCGATACCGGCGATGTGGTCTGTCTCGCCCTGCATCGCGGCGGGATCAACGTCGACCTCCATGTGCAGCGCCGTGGTGATGCCGCAGCGCCGCGCCTCGGCCGCATAGGTCTCATAGAGAAAATCATGATCGAGATCGGGCACCTGGGAAAGCCAGGGATAGGGCAGTGCTGAGCGATCGATGATGTGCAGATGGGTGTCGATGAGCACGCTTTTCTCCTCCAAGGCAGGCTGTACCGCAAGCTATCCCCGGTGAATGGATTGTTCAAATAAAAATTATCGCCCGTCAGGCGGGGCTTGCGACGTCGGCGCCGGCAAGCAGCGAAAGCTGGTTGGCGGTCTTTTGCACCTGCATGATCGCCTGGGTGATATCGGGAGCCGTGGGTGCATTGACAAGCGCAATGAAGGGGCAGGTGAGGGCGGCGATGCAGCGCCCATCCGGCCCGAGAACGGGCGCGGAGAGATTGTAGACGCCGGATGTCTGGGCGCTCGCCATCATCTCGTAGCCGCGCTCGCGGATCTGGTCGAGACGATCGTAGAAATCGGCGCCGAGCTCGATGTCGGCGCGACTGCGCACATGTTCCGAGATCATCATCTCCCGCTCCTCCTCACTGCGGAAGGCGAGCAGCACATGCCCCGAACCGGTGTCGAACAGGCTGATATGGGCGCCGATGCGGATCGAGAATCCCCAGTAGTCCGGCGCCTCCTGCTGGGCAATGACGACAGCCGCGCCGCGATCGAAGACGGCAAGGTGATTGGCCTGGCGCGTGCGATGGGCGAGATCGCGCATCAGCGGTGTGGCGTAGGAAGCAAGCCGGCGCACCGGCGTGTGCAGTTGCGCAAGACCGAAAAGCTTCAGCGTCAGCGAATAACGGTCGCCATCCAGCCGGGTGACGTAACCGCGGCGCACCAGGCGGTCGAGCATGCGGTAGAATTCATTGGGACTGCGGTCGAGCCGCTTGGCAATTTCCGCCTGGGTGAGGCCGCTGTCGACGCTGGCGAGCAATTCCAGGATATCGAGGCCCTTATCGAGCGCAGGAGCGCGGTAGCGGTCTGACTCGTCGGTCTCCATTCCTTCCTCCTGTGAATATCAATCTGCATATACGCAGAACCACGGTCGGAAAAGGAAAAGTTTACGCTTGACCCTTGGCTGATCGTCTGTTTGTCTATAAACAGACAAATCATCACTGAAGACGCAGCTCGGTATCACGTGAGATATCGCACGCTTCGGAAACCAAACCAGGTGGCAGGCTGCCAGCACTATCTTGCCGGAGGGCGGTCAGAGCGCGCAAAGTGGGAAAAGGCGTATGCCCTAATGCATGTCGCCCGGAAGTGTGCAGCGGTTCCGGGGTAACGACATGCATAAAAACAAAGGACTAAACCGCGTCGCATGAACCAAGTTTGATGCGACGCGCTTTAGTCCTCGTCAACACAAACTGCATTCCATCGTCCAGCGTAGACACTTCCAGAAAAGGCCCGTGACATGACAAACAGACTTTCCGGCAAGACCGTGCTCATCACCGCCGCCGGCCAGGGCATCGGCCGGGCGACGGCGGCAGCCTTTGCCGCGATCGGCGCCAAGGTCCACGCGACCGACATCAATACCGAGGCGCTGGCGACGTTAGCTGCGGAAACCGGGGTTTCCACCCATCAGTTGAACGTGCTCGATGAGGATGCGGTCAAGGCTGTCGTTGCCGAGATCGGCGCGGTCGACGTGCTGTTCAACTGCGCCGGCTTCGTTCACGCCGGCTCGATCCTCGAGATGAAGGATTCCGATTTCGAATTTGCGCTCGACCTCAACGTCAAGGCAATGATCCGCACCATCCGCGCCGTGCTGCCCGGCATGCGCGAACGCAAGGACGGGTCGATCATCAACATGGCCTCCGTCGCCTCGAGCATCAAGGGCGTCCCGAACCGCTTCGCTTATGGCGTCACCAAGGCGGCGGTCATCGGGCTTACCAAATCCGTTGCCGCCGATTATGTCGCCGAGGGCATCCGCTGTAACGCCATCTGCCCCGGCACGGTGGAAAGCCCGTCGCTGCAGGACCGCATGCGCGCCCAGGGCGATTATGACGCAGCCCGCGCCGCCTTCATTGCCCGCCAGCCCATGGGCCGCCTCGGCTCGCCGGAGGAGATCGCCGATCTCGCCGTCTATCTCGCCGGCGCCACCTACACGTCAGGCCAGGCAATCGCCATCGACGGCGGCTGGACGATCTGACATCAGCTGATGTTGCGGCCGGCAGCCTTGCCGGCCGATCCGGCTATTGCAATTGGGAGAACAATCATGACCCGCATCACCGACCTTCGTGTCTTCGATCTCCGCTTTCCCACCTCGCAAAGCCTGGATGGGTCGGATGCGATGAACCCCGATCCGGATTATTCGGCCGCCTATGTCATTCTCGACACCGATGCGTCTGATCTTGCCGGCCATGGCCTGACCTTCACCATCGGCCGCGGCAACGATATTTGCTGCATGGCGATCGAAGCGATGCGCCATCTCGTGGTCGGCGCCGACCTCGGCGACGTGCTCGCCCATCCCGGAAAATTCTGGCGACATCTGACCAGCGATAGCCAGTTGCGCTGGATCGGCCCGGAAAAGGGCGCCATTCATCTGGCAACCGGCGCCGTCGTCAACGCCGTCTGGGATCTGCTTGCCAAACAGGCGGGAAAGCCCGTCTGGCGGCTCGTCGCCGAGATGTCGCCTGAGGAGATCGCCGATATCGTCGATTACCGCTATCTCACCGACGTGCTGACGCGTGAGGAGGCCGTCGAGATCCTCAAGCGCGCCGAGGCAGGCAAGGCCGAACGTATCGCCATCCTCGAAAAAGAGGGCTACGCCTGTTATACGACCTCGGCGGGCTGGTTGGGTTATGAGGACGAAAAGCTGCGCCGCCTCTGCAAGGAGGCGATCGACGCCGGCTTCAACCATATCAAGATGAAGGTCGGCCGCGACCTGGACGACGATATCCGCCGCTTGAGGATCACCCGCGAGGTGATCGGTCCCGATCGTTACTTGATGATCGACGCCAACCAGGTTTGGGATGTCGGCCAGGCGATCGACTGGGTCAAGGCGCTTGCCCCGGCCAAGCCCTTCTTCATCGAGGAACCGACAAGCCCCGATGATATTGCCGGCCACCGCAAGATCCGCCAGGCGATCGCGCCGGTGAAGGTCGCGACCGGCGAGATGTGCCAGAACCGCATCATGTTCAAGCAGTTCATCGCCGAAGGCGCAATCGACATCGTCCAGATCGATTCCTGCCGCATGGGCGGGCTGAACGAGGTTCTCTCCGTGCTGCTGATCGCCGCCAAGTTCGGCCTGCCGGTCTGGCCGCATGCCGGCGGCGTCGGCCTCTGCGAATATGTGCAACACCTGTCGATGATCGACTACATCGCGGTATCCGGCACCAAGGAAGGCCGCGTCATCGAATATGTCGATCACCTGCACGAACACTTCCTCGACCCCTGCCGGATCGAGAGCGCGGCCTACATGCCGCCGACCTTGCCGGGCTTCTCCATCGAGATGAAACCAGCCTCGATCAGCAACTATACGTTTCGAAGCTAAGGAAACTTCGCCGGTGCTGACGTATCCGCTGCCGGTGGCAGGATAAAATTCCTGATTTCGACAGTCTTTCCTGCCGATAATGGGCTTCCAATATGAGAGGACTGCTCCAATTCACTTGGAGGCGGGCGAAGCTTGCTTTTTTTAGCAGTGAGGAATATTTTCAAACGGTGAATGCGGAGGGGGCCTAGCACCAGCAGGCCAGCAAATTTTATTGAACTTAAACAATAGAATGTTTGCGATCGAGCCATGCCCAAGTTCCACAATGCCTGGAGACTATGCGCTTATCTGCTGACCGTGGCGGCAATACTGCTGTCGATCGGCGTCGCGCATGCCGCCATCACGCAAGAGAGCGGCCGCCGCGTCGCCCTCGTCATCGGCAATTCGGTCTATAAGACGCTGCCTTCGCTTCCCAACCCCGCCAATGATGTCGAAGAGGTCGCAGCCACGTTGCGGGCGGCCGGTTTCGACGTGACGATCGGCATCAATGTCGATCGCATCGGGCTCGAGGATACGGTGCGCCGCTTCCTGCGTTCGACCAGCAATGCCGATGCCGGCCTGATCTATTATTCGGGCCACGGCATCCAGGTGGGCGGGCAGAATTTCATCGTGCCGGTCGATGCGACCTTGGAAACGCCCTATGACGTCGAGACGCAGACCATGCCGCTCGACCTCATCCTGAACCATCTCAAGCAGAATTCGCGGGTGCAGTTGATCTTCCTCGATGCCTGTCGCAACAATCCGTTCAACGCTCAGAAATTCTGGATGGCGGAAAAACTGGAACCGGTCGGCGCCACCCGCGGGCTTGCGCGCATCGACAGCGATCTCGGCAGTCTGATCGCCTTTTCCACGGAACCCGGCCAGGTGGCGCTCGATGGCACCGGGGCGCTGAGCCCCTATTCCGAATCCTTCATCAAACGCGCCAGCGAACCCAATAAGGAAATCCGCCAGGTGCTGACCGATGTGCGCCGCGACGTCATCGCCATGACCGGCGGCAAGCAGGTCCCCTGGGAAAACTCCTCGCTGATGGACAGCTTCTATTTCATTCCGGCGCCGCCGCCGCCAAGCGTCGAGTCGATGCAGCAGGTGAGCGTGCCGGAAGGTGCTGCCGCCACCAAGCTGCCGATCGCCCCGCCGCATGACGAAACCGGCTCGACGCTGCTCGTCACCCTGACCCAACTTCCCCAGACCGGCAAACTCACCTTCGACGGCAAGCCGGTCGAGCAGGGCGCCAAGATGCCCGCCGCGGCGCTGACGGCGCTGACCTATGATTCCTCAGGTGTTACCGCCGGAACCGTCGGCCTGATCGGTTACACCGTGAGTGATCCCTATGGCCAGGCGACGCAGGGCGTCGTCGCGATCACCGTCTCGGCGGATGCCGGCGCCAAACTCGCCCAGCTCGAACAGCAAAAAGAGGTGCGGCTTGCCGATGCCGACGCCTATCTGAAGACCCTGTCGCGCGACGTCGGCACGACGATCGGCGTCGGCCCCGTCGCGGCCAGCCTGCCGGTCGTGCCGGCATCGGCGGCGGAAATGACCTTCAAGGTCGCAGCCCTACCCGACAAGGGCACGCTGCGCGCCGGAGACCGGGTAATCGGGCTCGGCCATGTGCTTGAGGCAGCCGATATTCCGGGCCTTTCCTACGAGCCGCAGATCGGCACGGAGAATCAGCCTTTCGCCCTGACGCTGCAGGCCGCCAACGACGATCTGCCGCCCGCCACCGTCACCTTCAAGCCGGTGCTCGACGCCTGCGACACCGCAGCCGCCGCACCCCTCGACCTGCAGGGCGTGACCGCAGGCAAGCTGCCGAACGAAATCGACCCCGATGATGCCCTGCCGGCCTGCACCGAGGCGATAAAGGCCTATCCCGAGGTGGCCCGCTTCGTCTACCAGCTCGGCCGCGCCCAGCTTGCCAACCGCGACACCAAGACGGCTTTCGCAACGATCAAGCAGGCGATGGATGCCGGGCATGTCCGGGCAATCTACGAATTGTCGAGCCTTTACGAGTCCGGCGCCTCCGTTCCGCGCGATGCAACCAAGGCAAGCGAGATCGCCAAGGCTGGTGCGGCCAAGGGCGATCCCTTTGCCCTGCACAGCTACGGCAAGGCCCTCTACTACGGCCGCGGCACCAAGGCCGATCAGCAGCTGGGATTACGCTTGATGCTGCAGGCCGCCGATCTCGGCCATACCTACGCGATGAACGAGCTCGGCTATATCTTCCTGAACGGCGTCAACGTTCCGGCTGATCCGGAGCGCGGCATCCGCTTCTACGAAGCCGGCGTCCAGCGCAACGACATCTATTCGCTGAACAATCTTGCGCTCGTCTACCGTTTCGGAAAAGGCGCCCCGGAGGATCTCCCGAAAGCGCTCGACCTTTTCACGCGGGCTTCAGAGGGCGGTCAACCCTATGCCCCGACTAATCTCGGGCGCATGTACCGCGACGGCATCGGCGTTGCCGCGGACAAGGCGGAAGCTGCGAAGTGGCTGGAGATGGGCGCCGAACGTGGCGACTATTGGGGTGCACTCGACCGCGCGATACTGGCGAAGGAAGACGCTGCGGACGCTGACCACCTGGTAACGGCGGCCCGTTATTTCGCGCTGGCGACCGCCGTCAACATGCCAGGCAGTGGCGATCCGAAGAACCAGGCAAAGGCGGCGCTCAAGGCCTTGCCGAATGCCGCCAAGAAGAAAGTGGAGGAGACCTTTGCCGCCGAGCTGACCGCTCAGGAACAAAAGGCGCTTCCAAAAACCAAATCGCTCGATGACAGGCTCGTTCAGCTCGCCAAGGCGACATGGGTAAAGCGAAATCCGAGGTACGATCTCTTCTAAACGGCGATCCGGGGGCGCCCTACATGACAAGAAAGCTCATCATCCGTGTTCTGCTTTGCTCGACCTTCCTTGCAGGTTCAGGCGCAATCTTGCAGAGTTGCATCTTCGACCCTGGCGCCAAGACGCTATTCGCCAGTGAGGAGCCCGCCAGGAACGTTACGCCTGGCAGGAAAACCACGCCCGCCGTTAGAAAAGTGGCCGTAAATAGCAATCAACCGGCTTTCGCCCGCTCCGAGAACAGTTCCAGTGGGAATTCCAGCTCTGGCGGCGGCATGGGCGGCGGCTCTGGTTCCAGCAGCTCTTCCAGTTCAAGCAGTTCATCGAGCTCCTCGGGTACCTCGTGGTCTGATCGCCGCCTGAAGACCGATATCCGCCGCCTTGGCACTTCGGCTGAAGGTATTCCAATCTATGCTTTCCGTTACATCTGGGGCGGGCCGATGTTCATCGGCACGATGGCGCAGGACCTGTTGACGATCAGACCCGATGCGGTCATCGCTACCGGATCGGGCTATTACATGGTCGATTATGACAAGCTCGACCTTGCGATGATCTCAGTGCCGGAAGAGCGGTCACCGTTCACAGTTGAAGCAGCGTTGGCGCAGGCGGTGAAGGCGGCGCGGAAACGCTCCGTCCAGCCGGCAATGTGATCGAGAAAGCCGAGCGCGTGCCGATATCGGAGGACAGGGATACCCTCACCAGGAGTCCCCTGGTCACTCAAGCTGCGACCCTTGCCGGCGTTCTCGTCGGCATTGCGCTCGCGACCTATCTGCGGCTTGATCCTGGCAAGGCGATGGCGCTTTCGGTCCTCTGTCTTCTCCTGGCGTGGATCGTCGTCGACGGCACACCGGCTGCGCGCCGGGCCTGGGCATTGCGAGAGAGGCGGCATGAGGCTCCCGCCGCTTCCTGGCGGCGCATCGGAACCAAGATTGTCGGACTCGCCGCGCTTTTGGGTGCGGTCGTCATCGCCTGTTCCATCTTTCCGTTTTTCACGCAGTCGTCGGCGGTTCGATGGTTCATCGAGGCCGGCCATACGGCCATCCCCATCTCCATCGCTCTTGTCGGCGCCACCATTCTTTACGTCGCGGTCACCGATCTCGTCGCCGAGGAGCCCGACGATTATCTCAACCAGGTCGGCCGTGCGGTGCTGATGCAGGATTTTCGCGAAGAAGACGTGCTGTTCGCATTGCGGCTGCTCGCGATCAAATGCTTCTTCCTCGTGCTGATGTTTTCAAGCGGCATAGCCGCACTTTCCGATCTTGCCGAAAAGCCGGCCTGGCTGTTTCCCTCACTTTCAGCCGCCTGGTTCGAAGGCTTGCTGCGGCTCGTCTTGCTTCTCGACGTCATCCTGGCGGCCGGCGGCTACATCGCCACCTTCAAGCTTTTCGGATGGCATGTCCGGGCGACGGAGACGACGGCGCTCGGCTGGCTCGTCTGCCTGATCTGCTATGAGCCGTTCTTCCCGGTGATTTCGCATGCCTTCGTGCCTTATGGCGACGGACCGGGTTGGGAGAGCATTATCCAGGAGGGGTCGGTGGTCTTCATCCTCTGGAGCGTCGCGACGCTGTTCTGCACGGTTATCTACGTCTGGGCGACCGTCGCCTTCGGACCGCGATTTTCCAACCTGACCCATCGCGGCATCATCACATCAGGCCCCTACCGCTTCATCAAACATCCGGCCTATGTCTCGAAGAACATCGCCTGGTGGCTGTTTGCGTTTCCGAGCTTCATCGCCAGTGGCCTGGCCGAAGGACTTGCGCGGGCTGGCATGCTGGCGATCATCAGTCTTATCTATTTGCTGCGCGCCCGCGCCGAAGAGCGCATGCTGAGCCGAGATCCCGCCTATCGGGACTATGCCGAGAACGTCGCGGCGCATCGGCTTTTGGCGATGGCCAAGCGGCGGCTGGCGCCTGCGGCGCCGCGTGTCTGAAAGACGCGCAAAGGACGTAGGCCAGGGGGAGATCGGCGAGCTCTGCCCCTTGCATGTTCAATTCGCACTAATTGTTAGATGATTGGTCCGGCCGTCCTCGCGTTTTCCTGAACAGATGATGGGGAGCCAGTCCCGCATGCAAGGCAAGGTTCCGTTCTGCCTGTTCCTGGAAGAGGGCCGGGCTGCGATTGACAACAACGCGGCTGAACGGGCACTGCGCCCAACAGGCGTTGGAAGACGCAATTGGCTCTTCGCGGGAGCCGACAAAGGCTCATTGCTTTTCTCAGCCGATAACCCGCCGTAGATCGCAGTAAACCTGGCTCCAGACCCCTAGCTTCCATAACACATAGACATATTAAACTTGAAAAGAATTATTAAAGCACGGGTCGTTCGCTGTTAGCCTTCTCGAAGTGGGAGGAGACAGAATGGCGACATTGCGAGAAATGTTCGACGTTCGTGGCAAGTCGGTGATTGTCACCGGCGGTGCCAGCGGCATCGGCCGTGCATACGCGGAGGTCATGGCGGACAATGGCGCGCGCGTCTGCATATTCGACCTGAACGCGGCAACGCTGGAAACGGTAGTTGCCGAAATCAAGGCCAATGGCGGTGACGTCTGGGGGCAGGTCGTCGACGTTTCCGACAGACCCCGAATGAGCGACGCTTTCGACACCGTGGCCGAACGGCATGGGCGGATCGACGTGGTCTTCGCCAATGCCGGCATCGACCCCGGCCCGGGCTTCCTGTCGACCGAAGGCGGACGCATTCCAGAAGGCGCTATCGACGCGCTGGACGACGCACAATGGGATCGTGGCATCGAGGTCAACCTCACATCGGTCTATACGACAGTCAAGAATTCTGCCCGGCACATGAAGAAATCGGGCGGCGGCAGGATCATCGTCACGTCCTCGATCGCGGCACAGATCAACGAGGCGATCGTCGGCACGTCCTATATGCCCGCCAAGGCGGGCGTCGACCATTTCGTCCGCCAGATGGCAATGGAACTGGGCATGTTCGGTATCCTCGTCAATTGCATATCGCCTGGCCCCTTCATGACCAACATCGCCGGCGGCCGGCTAAAGATTCCCGCGGACCGCAAGGCTTTCGAGGAGCAATCGCTGATCGGGCGGATCGGCGACACGGAGGACGTCAAGGGCCTTGCACTCTATCTGGCATCGCCATGCTCGTCTTACGTCACGGGCAGCCAGATCGTCATCGATGGCGGCGCGATGAACCGCATCAAGTGATGTGACAGCCGGCCAGGGAGGAACGGCCGGCTGTCACCAATGCGCATGCAAACGACAAATCACCAAAGGGAGGAGCCGAAGGTGGACCTGAATACGAGAATCATAAGACCATCACGCCGGACCGTGCTGAAGGGCATCGGTGCCGGCTTGGCCGCATCGGCGCTCGGAGCACCCATGATTGCCCGCGCGCAATCGGCCGGCACGATCAAACTCGGCTTCGTAACCCCGGCGACCGGTCCGCTTGCGCTGTTCGGCGAAACCGACGGCTGGGCGGCGGACAAAGTCAAGGCCCTGCTCAAGGATGGCCTGGAGACGGCAGCCGGCAAGTTCGATGTCGAAATCCTGATCCGTGACAGCCAGTCCGATCCGAACCGCGCGGCCGAAGTCGCTGGCGACCTCATCCTGAACGATGGCGTGCATCTGCTGCTGCCCGCATCGACCACTGACACCGTCAGCCCCTCGGCCGACCAGGCGGAACTCAACGAGTGCCCGTGCCTTTCGACCGGCGCGCCGTGGCAGGCGGTGATCTTCCCGCGCGGCGGCCAGAAGGCGCCGTTCAACTGGACCTATCATTTCTTCTGGGGCCTCGATGAGGCGCTCAACACCTTCGTTGGCCTGTGGAATACGCTAGACACCAACCGCAAGGTAGGCTTGCTGTTTCCGCAGAATGCGGACGGCGAGACCTGGGGTAACAACGATTACGGTCTGCCAGTGCCGACCAAGAAGGCCGGCTTCGAGATCACCGTCCCGGGCTTTTTCCAGCCGCGCACCAACGACTATTCCGCACAAATCGCCGCCTTCAAGGCTGCCGGATGCGAGATCGTCGGCGGCATCACCTATCCTGACGACCTCAAGACCTTCATCAACCAGTGCGCCCAGCAAGGATACAAGCCCAAGGCCGTCACCGTCGCGGCGGCACTCCTTTTCCCGGGCGGCGTGCAGGCACTCGGCCCGCTCGGCGACGGCATGTCGTCGGAAGTGTGGTGGACGCCTGCCTTCCCCTTCAAATCGACGTTGACCGGACAAGTGAGCCGCGACATCGCCGACCAATGGGAGAGCGAAACCAAGAAGCAGTGGACGCAGCCGCTCGGCTACAGCCATGCGATCTGGGAAGTCGCGATCGATATTCTCAAACGCTCGTCCAACCCCCTCGACCGCACCGCCAACCGTGATGCCATGGTGGCAACGAAACTCGACACGCTGATCGGCAAGGTCGATTTCTCCAGCGGCCCGCACAAGAACGTCTCGACGACGCCGATCTTCGGCGGCCAGTGGGTCAAGGGTGAGAAATGGCCCTATGACCTGAAGATCGTCGACAACACCGTCAACAAACTGTTCGAACCCGAACAGAAAATAAAGGTGATCCCCTGGGCGAGCTAAGCCTGGACACGTCGGGCGGGCCACATTGACCAACGAGGTCGCCCGGCGACCTGCAAGACCAGGCCGAATGCATGAAAACCGGAGGGGCGGGCGTGTTTCTACGCCTGCTCCAACCGGGAGCGGAGGATGCTATTGGACGGCGTATTGCTAGAAGCGAGAGGATTGAGCAAATCCTTCGGCGCCTTGCGCGTCCTGCAGGACATCAGCTTCGATGTCCGGCGTGGCGAGGTGCTGGGCATCCTCGGCCCCAACGGGGCGGGAAAGACCACGCTTTTCAATCTGATCAGCGGTGACCTTAGGAACGATGCCGGCGAGCTCGTGTTCGCCGGACAGCGCCTCGTCGGCCAGCCGCCTCATGTGCGCTGCAAGATCGGCATCGGCCGCACATATCAGATCCCACGCCCCTATGTCGGCATGTCGACATTCGAAAATCTGCTCGTCGCGGCGACATTTGGCGGCGGCCGCAGCGAGGCCCAGAGCTATGCACTCTGTGCCCGGATTCTCGGCGACTGCGAGCTTTCCGACAAGGCCAACCGCTCGGCGGGCTCGCTGACGCTGCTTGACCGCAAGCGGCTGGAGCTGGCCCGCGCGCTGGCGTCGAGTCCGAGTTTGCTGCTGCTCGACGAAATCGCCGGCGGGTTGACCGACGAGGAGGGCAAGGCGCTGGTGCAACTGATCCGACGCATCCGCGACCGTGGCGTGACGATCGTCTGGATCGAGCATGTGCTGCATGCGCTACTAGCGGTGGCAGACCGGATCATGGTGCTGAATTTCGGCGAGAAAATCGCTGAGGGCCTGCCAGACGAGGTCATCAAGAACCCCGAAGTACGACGTGTCTACATGGGGATCGAGGCATGACCAAAACGCTTCTGTCCACGCACCAGCTCAAGGCCCGCTATCGTGATTTCCAGGCGCTCTACGGCGTGGATCTCGAAATCGCCGAGGGAGAGATCGTGGCCCTGATCGGCGCAAACGGCGCCGGCAAATCCACCCTGCTGAAATCGATCATGGGCCTCATCAAAGTGGCACCCGACATGGTGTGTCTCGACGGCCGCCCGGTTGGTGGCAGCAAGCCGCATAGCATGGTGGCCGATGGCGTGGCGATCGTGCCAGAGGGTCGCCGGCTCTTCGCCGGGATGTCCGTCCTCGACAATCTGCGCGTGGCGATCGACCATGCCGCCCCGGGACATGGCGAGGTCTGGACGATCGAGCGCGTCTACGCGCTGTTTCCGATCCTCAAGGAAAAGCAGGCAGTGCCTGTGCAATCCCTGTCCGGCGGTCAGCAGCAGATGGTCGCCATCGGGCGTGCGCTACTCAACCAACCTCGCTTGCTGCTTTGCGACGAGATCAGTCTTGGCCTGGCGCCGAAGGTCGTCAAGGAAATCTATCAATCCATCCCCGCGATCTCGAGGAATGGCACCGCCGTCGTGCTGGTCGAGCAGGACGTCGGTCTCGCCAAATCGGCCTCCGACCGGCTCTACTGCATGCTGGAGGGCCGCGTGACCCTGACCGGCCGGTCGGCGGACATGTCCCGCGAGGAGATCGGCGAAGCCTATTTCGGAGCATCCCATGCAGTGGCTTGACGGACTGGTCCAGGGCATTCTGCTCGGCGGCCTCTATGCGCAATATGCGCTCGGCATGGCGCTGATGTTCGGCGTTATGCGCGTGGTAAACATCACGCATGGCGACCTGATGATCCTGCTGGCATTGATCGGGATCAGCCTCGCCTCGACCTTCGGGCTCGGCCCGTGGGCGGTGCTGGTGGTGCTGGTGGCGCTCGGCGGCATCATCGGCCTAATCCTGCAGCGGCTCATACTCGATCGGGTGGTCGGCGCAGACCCGCTGCCGTCGCTGATCGCGACCTTCGGCCTGTCGACCGCGCTGCAGAATGCGATGTTGCAGGTGTGGTCGGCGGACACCCGCTCGCTGCCGAGCGGCGGCATTGCCCAGGCCTCCTTCCAACTCGGGCCGCTCTTCGTCGGCGTGCTGCCCGTTATCGTGCTGATCACCGCGACCATACTGACGGCGGGGTTGGCAACGACGATGCAATATACCCGCTTCGGCCGTTCGTTGCGCGCAGCGTCGGCCGATGTCGAGGCAGCGGCAATGACCGGCGTCAACCCAAAAAACGTTTATGCCGGCGCCACCGCGCTGGCGGTCGCCATACTTGGCTTTGCCGCCGTGTTTCAGTCGATGCGCTCAACGGTGTCGCCCGCCGATGGCGCCTTCCAACTGATCTACGCCTTCGAAGCGGTGATCATCGGCGGCATGGGCTCGATCTGGGGTGCCTTCATCGGTGCCATGGTGCTCGGCATCAGCCAGTCGTTCGGTTTCCGCATCGATCCCGGCTTCGGCATCCTGGCCGGCCATCTCGTCTTCCTGCTCATTCTCGCGTTGCGGCCGCAGGGCCTTCTCGGAAAGGATTGAGACCGTGACCCAAGCGATCGCAACCGCTCCCGCTCCAGGCCCGACCGATGCCATGGATCTTCCGCCGGTCCGGGTCCAGCGCCAGACCATGTCGGGCATCATCGCAATGGGCCTCGGCATCGTAGTGCTCTTTGCCGTTGCCTCGATGCCGCTTTGGGCCAGCCAGGGCCTGATCCGAGACGTGGTGGAGCTGTGCTGCTACATCGCCGTGGCGCAGATGTGGAACCTGCTGGGAGGGTATGCCGGCCTGGTGTCGGTCGGCCAACAAGTCTTTGTCGGCGTCGCCGCCTACATGATGTTCGTGATGGCCCAGCTCTGGGGCATCAATCCCTTTGTTGCCGTTGTGCTGGCGATGATCGCGCCGGCGTTGCTCGCCATCCCCACCTATGGCCTGCTGCACCGGCTCGACGGACCCTATTTCGCGATCGGCACCTGGGTCGTGGCCGAGGTGGTGCGGCTGGCGACCTCCGTATTCGGCTACGTCAATGCCGGCGCTGGAATGAGCCTGCGCGTCATGACCACCTATTCCCCGACCGAACGCGCCGTGGGTGTATCCCTGCTCTGCGCGCTGATGCTGCTGATGACGGTCGGCGGCAGCTACCTACTGCTGCGCTCGCGTTACGGCTTGGCCTTGATCGCCATGCGCGACAATCCTGTCGCCGCAGCAAGCCAGGGCGTCAATGTCAGCCGGTTGCGCTTCCTGATCTGGGTGGCTGCAGCCGTCGGTACGGGCCTTGCGGGCGCCATCTATTTCATGGCCCAACTGCGCATAACACCACCCTCAGCCTATGATCCTAACTGGGCCAATATCGCAATTTTCATCGTCATGGTCGGCGGGCTGGGATCGCTGGAAGGCGTGCTGATCGGCGCGCTGATCTACTTCTTCGCCGAGCGTTGGTTCGGCGAATATGGCGCGACCTATCTCGTGGTCCTCGGCCTTATGACCCTGTTCATGGCGCTCTTCGCCCGCGGCGGCATCTGGGGCCTGATCTGCAAGGTCGTCGACGCCCCCTGGTTCCCAACACGACGGCGCCTGATGGAGGACCGGACATGAAGGCTGTGCTTTTCGATAGTGTCGGACTGCCTTTAACAGTCGGCGAACGCCCGGTGCCGGAGCCGGCTGATGATGAGGTCCTGCTCAAGATCGCCGCCTGCGGCATCTGCGGCTCCGATCTCCACATGACCGAGGACCCCAAAACCTTCGGCCTCAAGCAATATGACGTACTCGGCCATGAATTTGCCGGCGAGGTCGTAAGCTGCGGCAGCGCCGTCGCCACGCTCAGGCCGGGCGACCGGGTGGCCGTGACGCCGATGCGTGGTTGCGGCCATTGCGACAGCTGCAAGCGTGGCGAGCCGGCCTGGTGCGCCGAGATGCGGCTGATCGGCGGCGGCTATGCCGAATTCACCACCGTGGCGGCGCGCCAGTGCCGCATACTTCCCGACGACCTGCCGATATCAGAGGGCGCGCTGGCCGAGCCGGTCGCCGTGGCGCTTCATTGCGTCATGCGGTCCGGCCTGAAACCCGGCGACCGCGTGCTGATCCTTGGCGCGGGGCCGATCGGCCTGCTCGTCGCCTTCTGGGCGCGCCGGCATGGTGCGCGCGAGGTCATCGTCGCCGATATCAACCGACATCAGGAAGCGCGCGCGGCGGCCATCGGCGCGACTGGTTTTGCCCTGTCTGGTCCCGGTCTCGCGGAGGAGTTCCGGAGCAAGAGCAGCGGCGAGCCCGACATTGTCTTCGAATGCGTGGGCAAACGCGGCCTGATCGATTTCGCTTGCAAACTGGTCCGGGTCCACGGAACCGTGGTCGGCGTCGGCCTCTGCGTCGGCGGTGACGACTGGGATCCGTTCGCGGCGCTGTCGAAGGAAATCCAGCTCATCTTCGCGGTGTTCTTCAACATGACCGAGTTCGAGACCGCGCTCGCGGCACTCGAGCCGGGCCGCTATCGCCCGCAAGCGTTGATCACCGACCGGATCGGTTTCGGCGAAGTGCCCGAGACCTTCGAGGCACTCAAGCGCCGGACGACGCAGTGCAAGGTGCTGATCGCCGCCGACGCGGCCTGACAGATTGATTGTATGAGGAGGATATTCAATGGAATTTGAAACTCTGACCCAGGATATCGACGGCGTCCGAACGGTGGTGAAGGCGATCGGTCGCGGCCCCGCGGTGCTAGCGTTGCATGGCGCGGCCACGCTCGAGGGCCATGAATGGGCGCGCGGGCTGGCGGATCGGTTCCGCGTTTACCTTCCCTTCCATCCCGGATTCGGCGAGAGCGGCGAGGCGCCGCATATTGCCGGCATGCAGGACATGGTGGTCCATAACCTCCATCTCGTCAAAGCGCTCGGCCTCGACCGGCCGCATCTGGTCGGACATTCCATGGGTGGCTGGATGGCGGCCGAAATCGCCGCCGTCTCTGGCGAGCAGTTTGGCAAGCTGGTGCTGAACGCCCCGGCCGGCCTCAATCACACGGACCATCCCGGCACCGATCTTGGCGCGGTCCCGCCGCAGGAATTGCCTGGATATCTGGCCCACAATGTCGAAGTCGCGGCGCGCTATTTCCCCGGCGGTTCGGAATGCCCCTCGGTCGAGGATTTCGTCGCGGCACGCGAAAAGGAAGGCCCGGCGCTCGGCAACATTCTCAAGGGGCATGGTTTCGGTCACCCCAATCTCGGCCGTTGGTTGAGCCGGATTCCGAATGAGACACTTATCGTCTGGGGCGACAAGGACCGCATGCTGCCGGCCTCGCAGGCGCCGATCTGGGAAAAGAGCATTCCCAATGCGCTGACGCTGATCATCAAGGAGGTCGGCCATTTCGCTATGCAGGAAGATCCGCGCACCGTCACTGCCATCGGCGACTTCCTCGCCGGGTGAAACCAAATGAGCGGCGCCGTCAGGCGGGCTTTATGATCAGGTCTATCAAGGAGGAATTGTCATGAATGCACTAATCAAGCACGCATCAGGCTACTGGGGCACGAAGACGGACTTCGCGTCCCTCCTGGCCCATGTCGACAAGGTCGGCCCGATCCTCGACAAGAATTCCGAGGACAATGAAAAGCTCGGCCGCCTCAACGAGGAGACCTTCGAGGCGCTCAAGCCGCTGAGGATGAGCCATGTCTTCGCCGGCGAGGATATCGGTGGTGCGCAGCTGTCGCCGACCCAGGGACTTCAGCTCATTGAAGCCATCACCTATCACAGCGGCGCGGCCGGCTGGATCTCGATGGTGCACACCTGCATCGGCGCGATGTCGGCGGCCTTCCTGCCCGATACGGCGATCGGCCGCCTGTTCGACGGCAAGACCGATAACCGGTTTTCCGGCCAGGGCACGCCGACGGGCATGCTGAAGAAGGTTGATGGCGGTTATCGGCTGAACGGCAAGTGGGCCTATGCCAGCGGCATCTACCACGCTACCTATACCCATACGGCAGCGCTGCTCGACGATGGAAACGGTCACCCGGCGAAGGACGAGAAGGGCAACGTGATCGTGCTCTGCGCCCATGCGCCAGTCGGAGAGCACGAGTTGCTCGGGAACTGGAATTCACTCGGCCTACAGGCGACGGGCAGCATCGACTATGCCGCCAACGATGTCTTCATTCCTGACGACATGGTGTTCCCGATTCTGACCGCCGAGCCGCAGCGTATGAAGGAATTCTTCAGCCTCGGCGTCGTCGGCCTCGCTGCCATAGGCCATTCCGGGTGGGCGATCGGTGCGGCACGTCGCATGCTTGACGAAGCTGCCAAATATGCCAAGACCAAGACTGGCCGTGCCGGCATGCTGGGCGAGAGCGATAAGTTCTGGTTCGATTTCGGCCGCGCGGAGGCCCGAGTCCGCGCCGCCCGCGCCCTCCTGTTCGAGGTCTGGCGCGACGTGGAGGCCTCGATCGAAGCCGGCAACCGCATGACGACCCGCCAGATAAGCCTTGTGCATCTCGCCAAGTCCGAAGTGCATGAGGGCGGCGTCGATGCCTGCCATTTCGTCTACCGCGCGCTCGGCGGCGCTTCGTTGCGTTACGGCGTGATGCAGCGGATCTATCGCGAGATGCTGACGGCGGCGAACCATTTCACGATCAATCCCAACATCGTCGCCGCCGCCGGCCGCGACATTGCCGGCGTATGGAGCGATCGCGTCTGGCAGTTCTACGACCTGATCGAGAAGAAATGAGCGCGGCCGCGAGAGGCATGCCGGGCAAGGTGGCGGCGGCCGAAACGGGTGCCGCTGGCGGTGGCCAAGGCATCACCGAAGCCTTCATGGCAGCGTTCCGGCATCACCCGTCGGGCGTGGCGATCATCACGGCCGATGCGGGGGAAGGTCCGGTGGCGCTGACGGTGAGCTCACTGATCTCGATCAGCGCGGTGCCGCCCATGGTCGCCTTTTCGCTCTCGGCATCCTCGTCGAGTGCGAAAGTGGTGGAGCGGGCGGCATCGGTGGTCGTCCACTTCGTTCGCCGCGCCGACATGCAGCTCGCCCGGCTCTGCGCGACATCGGGCGGCGATCGCTTCGGGCCAGATGTTCAATGGGCTCGGCTCGAAGGCGGCGAGCCCTATTATCCTCAGGTCGAGCTCTGGTTCCGGGCCGAACTTAGAGGTCGGCTGGAGACGCGGGGGGCATGTCTGGTCACGGCTGAGCTGACATCGGTCTCGCCCGGTGCACATGCCACGCGGCAGGCCGAGGCCCTGGTCTACGCCAACCGTGCCTGGCACGGCCTCGGTCCGGTGGTCGACACCGTCGCGGCACCGGTCATGCTGTGGCCGGACGATTCGGCGACATTCTGACATTCGGCGTGGCGGCACCCGCCGCCAGCCACGAATTCACATCCCCCAGATCACGGACTGTTCGTGGCGCTTGATCAGATGCCTCAGATTCTCAAAACTTTTGCGAATATGCGTCGAGAACGCCTCGATAGCCGGTGCGCCCACGTCTCCTGTGCGCCTGAGCAAGCCGAGCGCGCGTTCCGGATGCGGGATGTTGACCGGCAGGGCGGTGATCGCCTTGTCGTTGCGATAGGCGAAAACCACGCTGTGCGGCAGGATGGTGAGCGCGTCACTCTCCTTCATGTAGTTGATCGCGCTGGTCAGCGACCCGCCAGCATAGCGGATCTTGGTCTCCGTTGCGCCGAGCGAGAGAACGAGGCTGCGCAGGTCGGCAAGCAGCGGACTGCCGGGCGGCGGCGCTATCCAGGGATACTCAAGCAAATCGGACCCGGTCAGCTTGCGCTTGAGCAAAAGCGGATGGGTAAGTCGGCAGGCCACGACGTTCCGGCCCGGCAGCAATTCCTGGAAACGCATCCCCGATCCCTCGTCGAGCATATCGATCGGGCAGATGGCGAGGTCGATGCGGTCGGCGACGATCGCCGCGCGCAACTCGGGAAGATAGTCATAACTCTGTTCGATACGGACTTCGGGAAAATCGTTCTGGAAACCGGCGATCATGCCTGCGATGAGCGCGTCCATGAAGAACGGCGTGCCGCCAACGCGCACGAGCCCTGTCCGGCCGTGCCGGAAGCCTTCGACCAACGCGGACGCCTTGCGCGACGCCATGAGCATGGCCTGGCCGTGGTCTGCCAGGGCCCGGCCGAGCGGCGTCGGCTGCAGTGGCCTTCGGCCTTTGATGAACAATGGCTCGCCGAGCCGCTTTTCCAGCATAGCAAGCGTGCGCGACACTCCCGGCTGGCTAAGCCCCAGCAGCGTCGCACCTTCGGTCACGCCTCCTGCCTGGACGACCGCCGCAAGTTGCACCAGATGTCGCTCGTCGATCTTCATAACAAATACGCATACAAATCACGAAAAAAATTATCAAGCATTCAGTTCCGGGCTGCTAAGTTATCGTCATGGGAGGAGTCATGCCAGATATAACGTTCAGCGAGCGCAATTCTGCGCAGCTTGTGGCCGAGCGGCTCGACAAGCATGCGGAGGGGCCTCTGCAAGCTTTCATGGTATCCTTCATAGAACACCTGCACGAGCTCATCCGCGAGACGCGTCCGACCCATGCCGACTGGCGACGGACGGTGGAATTCCTCACCGAGGTTGGTCACGCCAGTGATGGACGGCGGCAGGAATGGGTGCTGCTTTCGGACCTTTTGGGGGTCACCGCGCTCATCGAGGAGATCAATACCCGCCGGCCGAAGAGCGCAACGCCCAATACGGTGCGCGGGCCGTTCTATCGTGCCGACGCACCCCGATTAGCGCTCGACTCCAATATCTCGCTCGACGGCGTCGGCCCCGTTCTGGCGGTGGCCGGCCATGTACAGGATCTCGATGGGCAGCCCGTCGCGGGTGCCACGATCGAGACCTGGCAAGCCAACAATGAAGGCTACTACGAGAACCAGCAACCGGACCAACAACCCGAATTCAATCTTCGCGGCGTGTTCACAGCCGACACCAAAGGCGATTTCCGCTACAAGACAGTCCGGCCGGGCGGCTATGCCGTGCCCTGCGACGGGCCGGTTGGCCAGATGCTTGGCGGCCTTGGCTTTCCACTCCGGCGCCCCGCACATCTGCACTTCCTGATCAAGGCGGATGGCTTCGAGACGATCAGCACGCATGTCTATGACGGCGGCGATGCAAACCTCGCCCGTGATGCCCTGTTTGGCGTCAAGGAAGAGCTGATCGGCGAGTTCAAGCCATCAGGCAAAGGCGAGAGTTCAACACTCGACTTTACCTTCGTCATGGTGAGGGCGAAGAAAGGACGTGGCGCGACATGACGCTGTCGTTCAGCTACCAGGGAAGTCCTGCACGCATTGTCTTCGGCAACGGAGCGAGCGCGGATGTGGGCAAATGGGTCGAGGCGCTAAATTGCCGGCGCGCGCTGGTGCTCTCGACGTCGCATCAGGCGGCGGATGCGCAGGCCCTGTCGACGCGGCTGGGTTCGCTCTCGGTCGGCACGTTCACCGATGCGGCCATGCATACGCCGGTCGAGGTTACCGAGCGCGCCGTCGCGCGCGCGGCCGAGGCCGCCGCGGATTGCATCGTATCGCTCGGCGGCGGTTCGACCACCGGGCTCGGCAAGGCGATTGCCTATCGCACCGATATCCAGCAAATCGTCGTGCCGACGACGTATGCCGGTTCCGAAGTGACGCCGATCCTTGGCCAGACGGAGAACGGCGTCAAGACCACCGTGCGCAGCCCGAAAATCACACCCGAGGTCGTCATCTACGACCCGGAGCTAACACTCGGCTTGCCCGTCGGCATGAGCATCACCAGCGGCCTGAACGCCATCGCGCACGCCGCCGAAGGGCTCTATGCGCCGGACCGCAACCCGATCACGTCAATGATGGCCATCGACGGGATGCGGGCGCTCAAGGAAGCGCTGCCTGCTATTATCGAAAGCCCGCGTGACAGTTCAGCCCGCGAGAAAGCACTTTACGGCGCGTGGCTTTGCGGCACTGTGCTCGGCCAGACCTCGATGTCGCTACATCACAAGATCTGTCACACATTGGGCGGCAGTTTCGACACGCCGCATGCGGAGACGCATGCGATCATGCTGCCGCACACGATCGGCTTCAATGCATCAGCCGTGCCGGAACTGATGAAGCCGATCTCGGACATTTTCGGTGGCGGCACGCCCGGGCAGGCGCTTTACGACTTCGCGAAATCAATCGGCTCGCCGAAGGCGCTCAGGGATTTCGGCCTCAGCGAGGCTGATCTGGACCGCGCGGCCGAGATCGCCACCAGAAGTCCCTACTCGAACCCGCGGCCGATCGATCATGGATTGATCCGCGCGCTCTTGCAGGACGCATGGAGCGGACACCGTCCGCCATATTGAATTCTTTTGGGAGGAGGAAGGCATATGTTTACGAGACGTGATTTGCTGAAATCTGCGGCCGCAACTGGAGCAGTGGCGGCGACCTCGGGGCTGAGCATGCCGGCCATCGCACAGGGTGCCCCCATCAAGCTTGGCTATGTCAGCCCGCAGAGCGGCCCGCTGGCCGCCTTCGCCGAAGCCGACAAGTTCATCATTGACGGCTTCATGGCGGCGACCAAAGCCGCCGGACTGAACTACGAAGTCGTGGTAAAGGACAGCCAGTCCAACCCGAACCGCGCCGCCGAAGTCGCTAAGGAACTGATCGTCACCGACGAGGTGCATGCGGTGCTGGTCGCATCGACGCCCGAGACGACCAACCCGGTGGCGACGACCTGCGAGGCCGAGGAAGTGCCCTGCATCTCGACCATGGCGCCGTGGCAGCCCTGGTTCATCGGCCAGCAGGCCAATCCGGGTGACCCGTCGTCGTGGAAACCGTTCAACAGCGCCTTCCACTTCTTCTGGGGCCTTGAAGACGTCATCGCCGTCTATACCAACATGTGGGGCCAGGTGACGACCAACAAGAAGGTCGGTGGCCTATTCCCCAATGACGGCGACGGCAATGCCTGGGGTGACAAGCAGGTTGGCTTCCCGCCGGTCCTGGACAAGCTCGGCTATACGCTCAACGACCCCGGCCGCTACCAGAACCTGACTGACGATTTTTCCGCGCAGATCAACGCCTTCAAGTCGGATGGCGACGAGATCATCACCGGCGTGATGATCCCGCCGGACTTCACCACTTTCTGGAACCAGGCGCAGCAGCAGGGCTTCAAGCCGAAGGTCGCCTCCATCGGCAAGGCTATCCTGTTCCCTCAGGCGGTCGAGGCGCTCGGCAAGAACGGCCACAACCTCTCGAGCGAAGTCTGGTGGTCGGCAAGTCATCCGTTCAAGTCATCGCTGACCGGCCAGAGCTCCAAGGATCTTGCGGACGGCTTCACAGCGGCGACAAGTCGTCCCTGGACCCAGCCAATCGGCTTCATCCATGCGCTGTTCGAAGTGGCGGCTGACGTGATGAAGCGGGCCGATCCGAACGACAGCGCGGCCGTGATTTCGGCCATCGCCGCCACGAACCTCGAGACGATCGTCGGCAGGGTCGCCTGGGACGGCGCAAACGTACCGCCTTTCGCGACCAAGAACATCGCCAAGACTCCGCTTGTCGGCGGCCAGTGGCGCCTAAAGGACGGCGGCGGCTACGACCTCATCATCGTCGACAACCAGACGGCGCCGAATATCCCGATGGGCGGCAAGATGGAAGCCATCGCCTGAGCCAACGCCCAGGCGGTGGACCTACCGCGCGATCGGCCCGGCGCTCAGCCCCGGCCGCCAGTGCAACGGAAGCCTGAAACCCGAGACCCTGATGCCCTTACTCGTGCTCGACCAGCTATCGAAAAGCTTCGGCGCCCTGAAAGTCGCCGACCAGGTTTCGTTTGCGCTGGAAAGTGGCGAGGCGCTCGGAGTGATCGGGCCGAACGGAGCCGGCAAATCTACCCTCTTCAACCTGATAACAGGCAACATTCGTGTCGACGCAGGCAGCATCCGGCTTGATGGCGTCGACGTGACGCGGCAGCCGCCGATGGCGCGATGTCTTGCCGGCATCGGCCGGACATTCCAGATCCCGCAGCCGTTCGAAAAGCTGACGGTCTTCGAGAACCTGCTGGTCGCAGCGGCCTTCGGCTCACGCAAGACCGAGCGCGAAGTCAGCGATCGATGCGTCGACATTCTCGTCAAGATCGGGCTTTACCCGAAGGCGAACCAGCCGGCGGGGACGCTTGGGCTGCTGCAGCGCAAGCGACTCGAACTCGCCCGGGCGCTAGCCACCGACCCCAAGATCCTGCTACTCGACGAGATCGCCGGCGGCCTGACGGAAGGAGAATGTCAGGAGCTCGTCGAGACGATTCGGGAGATCCACGGCCGTGGCGTGTCGATCATCTGGGTCGAACATGTGCTGCATGCTCTGACTTCCGTGGTCAGCCGGCTCGTCGTGCTGCATTTCGGTCGGGTGATAGGCATCGGCGATCCCGACACCATCATGGCTTCGAAAGAGGTACGCGAAATCTATCTCGGGATCGAGGTCTAATGGCGGTGCTCGAGACACACGGCCTGACGGCCTTCTATGGCGACTTCCAGGCGCTGTTCGGTGTCGACATGATGCTGAACGAAGGCGAGACGGTGGCCGTGATCGGCGCCAATGGCGCCGGCAAGTCGACGCTACTGCGCTCGATCTCCGGGCTGATCCGCAATGCGCCAAACCATATCCGCTTTGCCGGCGCCGAGATCGGCGCGCTGTCCGCGCCCGACGTCGTGCGGCTCGGCATAGCCATGGTGCCGGAAGGCAGGCGCCTCTTTCCCTCGCTGTCGGTCGAGGAGAATTTGCTGATCGGCAAATACGGCCGCAGCGGCGACGGCACTTGGACACTGGATGCAATCTACGAGCTCTTTCCCGTGCTGAAGGAGCGGCGGCACAAGCCCGGCATGGCGCTTTCGGGCGGCCAGCAGCAAATGGTGGCGATCGGCCGGGGACTGATGTCCAATCCGCGGGTCCTGCTCTGTGACGAGGTGAGCCTTGGCCTCGCGCCCGTCGTGGTCAAGGACATCTATGCGGCCTTTCCCAAGATCCGAGCGACCGGCGCGGCAATCGTCATTGTCGAGCAGGATATCGGCCAGGCTCTGAAGGTGGCCGACCGGGTCTATTGCATGATGGAGGGACGGGTGACGCTGACGGGCACGCCGGCAACACTCAGCCGCGAGGATATCCACGCGGCCTATTTCGGAGCGCATGCGCGATGAGCTGGCTCGACACGATCATCCAGGGCATTCTGCTCGGCGGCCTGTACGCGCTCTTCGCGGCGGGACTGAGCCTCGTCTTCGGCATCATGCGGCTGGTAAATCTCGCGCATGGTGATCTGATCGTGCTGGCCGCTTTCCTGGTGCTGTTGCTGGTCTCTGCGCTTGGGCTCAATCCATTCCTTGCCGCCTTGGTGGCGCTGCCCGTGATGTTCGCACTCGGCTGGGCGCTGCAATTCCTCGTACTCAACCGCACACTTGGCGACGATATTCTGCCGCCGCTGCTGGTGACTTTCGGCTTTTCGATCGTCATCCAGAACGGGCTTCTCCAAGGCTTTTCGGCCGACAGCCGTCGCATCTCGGCGGGCGCGCTGGAAACGGCCTCGTTGCAGGTCGGGCCGATCAGCATCGGCACGATGCCGCTGCTCACCTTCCTTTCCGCCGTTGGCGTCATCGTGGCGCTCAACCTGCTGTTCTATCGCACCTCGCTCGGCCGCGCCTTCCGCGCCACATCCGACGACAGCGCCACTGCTGGTCTGATGGGCATCCGGGCCGAACGGATTTTCGCGACCGCAACCGGCATCGCGATGATGGTCGTGACAATCGCCGCGCTCTATCTTGGCACTCGTGCGAATTTCGATCCGACCATGGGGCCGGCGCGGTTGATCTATGCCTTCGAGGCCGTGATCATCGGCGGGCTGGGGTCGTTCTGGGGTACGCTGGCCGGTGGCATCATCATCGGCGTGGCGCAGACGGTGGGTGCGGCGGTCAATCCGGAATGGCAGATTCTCGCCGGGCATGTCGCCTTCCTGCTGGTGTTGATCGTCCGGCCCCGCGGCCTCTTCCCTCGGGCGGTGGACTGAGATGGCAGGCAACGTTTCCACATCCTGGTCCGTCTCGACGCGCACGCACGGTTCCTTGGTTTCCATCCTGCTGATCCTCGCGGTGGTGGCTCTCGCCTCCGCAACGCCGCTCTTCGCGCCGCGTGCCGTGATCCAGGGCCTGTTCTCCATCCTGACCATGCTGGTGCTGGCGCAGTGCTGGAACCTGCTCGCGGGGTATGCCGGCCTCGTCTCCGTCGGCCAGCAAGCTTTCGTCGGCTTCGGCGCTTATGCGATGTTCGGCGGCGTCAGCCTGCTTGGAATGGATCCGATGGCGGCCATCGTGCTCGGAGGGCTTGCGGCGCTCGCGCTCTCCGTACCGACCGCCTTCTTCGTGTTCCGCCTGCACGGAGCCTATTTCGCGATCGGCACCTGGGTGATCGCCGAGATCGTGCGGCTCTCGCTCGCACAGTGGAAGGCACTGGGCGGCGGCACCGGCACCTCGCTGCCCTCGGGTGCTGCGCGTGATATGTTCGGCGTCCGCTTCGTCGCCGATCTGCTGGGCATGCGTGGGCCGCAGGCGACCGACATCGTCTGCTACTGGCTGGCGCTGCTCCTGGCGGTGGTTACCATCGGCTCGATCTACAAGCTGCTGCGATCCAAGCGGGGACTTGGCCTCGCTGCCGTACGCGACAACCGCGAGGCGGCGCGCTCCGTCGGCGTCGACCCGCTCTGGACCAAATCCTTCGTCTATCTGGTCGCAGCGCTGGCGACCGGCCTCACCGGTGCGCTGATCTACGTGCAGAAGGCGCGCATCTCGCCGGACGCCGCCTTCTCGGTACCGGACTGGACGGCTTACGTGATCTTCATCGTCGTGATCGGCGGCATCGGCACGATCGAAGGGCCGATCGTCGGGGTGATCGTCTTCTACATCCTGCAGAACCTGCTTGCCGACTACGGCTCCTGGTATCTGCTGATCCTCGGCCTGATCGGCATTCTGATCATGCTGTTTGCGCCGCGCGGCCTGTGGGGCCTATTCACCGACCGCACCGGAATCCAGCTCTTTCCCGTCCGCCGCATCCTGGCGGACCAGCCCAAAAACAAAGACGAACGAGGGAGTGCCTGATGGCTGACATCGAAACCGACGTATTGATCATTGGAACCGGCCCGGCGGGCTCGGCCACTGCGGCGCTGCTCGCCACCTATGGCGTCGAGAACATGGCGATCAACCGCTATCGCTGGCTCGCCAACACGCCGCGTGCCCACATCACCAACCAACGGGCCATGGAGGTGTTGCGCGACCTCGGCCGCGAGGTCGAGGCCGAGGCCTATCTCCATTGCAGCCCGCAGGAGATCATGGGCGAGAACGTGTTCTGCACGTCCATTGCCGGCGAGGAGCTGGGCCGGCTTAAGACCTGGGGTAACCATCCGAAGTCCAAGGCGGAGCATCTGCTGTCTTCGCCGACAGAGATGAACGACTTGCCGCAGACCTTCATGGAGCCGCTTTTGTTCAAGACCGCCTGCTCGCGTGGCACGCAGGCCAGGATGTCGACGGAATATGTCAGCCACGTGCAGGATGCCGATGGCGTGACGGCGACCTGCCGCGACCGGCTGACCGGCAAGGACTTCACCATCCGCTCGAAATATCTTGTTGGAGCCGATGGCGGCAACTCGCTGGTGGCGCAGCATATCGGCCTGCCGTTCGAGGGCAAGATGGGCGTCGCCGGCTCGATGAACATCGTGTTTAAGGCCGATCTTACGCGCTATGTGGCCCACCGTCCCTCGGTGCTCTATTGGGTGCTGCAGCCGGGCTCGAATGTCGGCGGCATCGGCATGGGTCTCGTCCGCATGATCCGGCCGTGGAACGAGTGGCTGATCAACTGGGGTTACGATATCACCCAGGGCGTGCCCGATGTCGACAATGCCTTTGCCGAGGGCGTGGCCCGCGACCTGATCGGCGATCCCGATATCGACATCGAAGTCACCTCGGTCTCGACCTGGACGGTCAACAATTGTTATGCCGCGCGCGCCCACAAGGGCCGGGTCTTCTGCATAGGTGACGCGATCCACCGCCATCCGCCGTCGAACGGGCTCGGCTCCAACACCTCGATCCAGGACGGCTTCAACCTCGCCTGGAAGCTCGCCATGGTCGTCAGGGGCCAGGCCGGCCCCGGCCTGCTCGAGACCTATACCGAGGAGCGCGCGCCTGTCGCCAAGCAGATCGTCACCCGTGCCAACCAGTCGATCGAAGAATTCGGCCCGATCTTCGGCGCGCTCGGCCTGCTCGATTCCATCGATCCGGTGAAGATGCAGGAGAATATGGACCGTCGCTGCGACGACACGCCCGCGGCCGAGACCCAGCGGGCTGCTCTGCGCGAGGCGATCGCCTTCAAGGTCTACGAATTCGACGCCCACGGCGTCGAGATGAATCATCGTTACAAGTCAGCGGCAGTCGCAGTTGAGGACCAGCCCGAGCCCGCCTTCACGCAGGACAACGAACTGCATTTCGAGCAGACGACCTGGCCCGGCGCGCGTCTGCCGCATGCCTGGCTGTTCGGCGACGGCAACAAGAAAGCCTCGACGCTCGATCTCTGTGGCCATGGCAGGTTCACCATCCTGACCGGCATCGGCGGCCGCGGCTGGGTTGATGCGGCTGAGGCCTTGTCCGCCGAACTCAATCTGCCGATCGCCACCCATATCATCGGGCCTCGGCAACAATGGCAGGATCACTATGGCGATTGGGCCCGCGCCCGCGAAGTCGGCGATGCCGGCGTCATCCTGGTGCGGCCCGACCACCACGTCGCCTGGCGTTCGGAAGGCCTGGCGGCCGATCCCGCCGGCGAACTGCGCCGCGTGTTGAAAACAATCCTGGACCGGTGAGGCGAACATGGAAGCGCATGAGAAGGGCTATTTCACCGAGGAGAACTCGGTCGAGGTCGTGACCGGCCGCAATGCCGGCGCCAAGGACGAGCGGCTGAAGCAAGTGATGGAAGTCATCACCCGCAAGCTGCACGAGACGGTGAAGGAACTGGAGCCGACGCAGGACGAATGGATGCAGGCCATCCTGTTCCTCACCCGCACCGGCCAGATGTGCAACGAATGGCGGCAGGAGTTCATCCTGCTGTCCGACGTGCTTGGTGTTTCGATGCTGGTCGACGCGATCAACAACAGAAAACCCTCGGGCGCCTCCGAGAGCACGGTGCTCGGCCCCTTCCACGTGGCCGATGCGCCGGAATTGCCGATGGGTGCCAATATCTGCCTCGACAGCAAGGGCGAGGACATGGTGATCGAGGGCCGCATCCTCGACACGGAAGGCAGGCCGATCGCCAATGCCGTGATCGATGTCTGGCAGGCCAATGACGAGGGTTTCTACGACGTGCAGCAGAAGGGTATCCAGCCCGAGTTTAACCTGCGCGGCATTTTCCGAACTGGGCCGGACGGACATTACTGGTTCCGTGCCGTGAAGCCGAAATACTACCCGATCCCGGACGATGGCCCTGTCGGCCAGTTGCTCGGCAATCTCGGCCGCCACCCCTATCGTCCGGCGCATCTTCATTACATCGTCAGCGCCGGTGGCTTCGAGACGCTGACGACGCATATCTTCGACCCCGACGATCCCTATATCCATTCGGACGCGGTCTTCGGGGTCAAGGAAAGCCTGCTCGCCAAGTTTGATAAGGTGCATGATCCCGGGCGTGCCAGGACCTATGAATTCGCCGACGACTTCTGGGATGTGACGCACGATTTCGTGCTGTCCCGCTGCAAGGCTTGATAGCTTTAGACATAGGGCATCGTAGGAGGACGCGGTCGCCGCGTCCTTGTTTTTGCGCGCGAATCCTATTCCGTGGCGGTCTTGCGCTCGCGCTCGCCCATGAACGGTCCCTGGACCCAGTGAATCGTCTTTTCATGCTTCTCGACCGCACGGCGTAGTTCGGAGAACTCCCGCCTGAGATGGCCCAGGAACTTGCGGCCGGCGGGGTTCGAATAGGGCTTCTTGCGGGTCATGATCCCCAGCACCCTTTCGGGCTGCGGAATGTCGAGCGGAATGATAGTGATCTTGTTTTCGCCGCGAAAGGCATAGGCCACGGAATGCGGCAGGATCGCCAGCGCGTCGGTGCCGGCAAGATAGTTCACGACGCTGAATAGCGAGCCGCCGGCATAGCGCAGGCCGACTTCCTCGAGCCCGAGGGTCAGCAGGATATTGTGCAGGTCGAGCACCAGAGGCGAGCCTGGCAGCGGTGCGACCCAGGGGTAGTTGACGATATCCTCCGTCGCGACGCTGCGCTTGCGTACCAGCGGATGGCCGGCGCCGCAGGCGAGCACGTTGCGTGCCGGCAGGATCGACTCAAAATGAAGATCGGCTCGCATGTCGACCGACCCGGTCGGCGTGACCGCGAGATCGATCTGGCCAGAATCCAGTTCGGCGACGAGGTCGGGATAATTGCCATAGGACTGGTGCACCATGATACCCGGCTCGCCGCGCTGGAACGAGGCGATCATCGGCGAGACGACGGCATCCATGAAGAAGGGCACGCCGCCGATGCGCACCCGGCCGGACGATCCCGACTTGAAGCTGCGGATGATCTCCATCGCCTTGCGCGACGATGCCAGGATCGACTTGCCCTGCTGGCCCAGTTGCTCGCCGAGCGGGGTGGGCTGCATCGGCCGGCGGCCAGAGACGAAAAGCGGCTCGCCGATGCGCTTTTCCAGGATGGAGATGGTGCGTGACACCGCCGACTGTGTCATGCCGAGCGTCGCGGCGGCTTCGGTCACGCCACCGGTTTCGATAACGGCGGCCAGCTGGACGAGATGAGCTTCGACGATCTTCATAGCAATTTGCTATAACTCCTATGAATAATGTCAATCAACAGGCGATTGCATCGGCTATAGTTGTGACGATCACGACGCGCGGCTCGCTCTGCCGGCAACCGTGGCTCCGGATGAACGCGGGGGAGGACCCGCGTCCGGAATTGGAGACCGTTTCCGGAGGAGGAAAACATGGCCCTTATCAGCGGATATCATCATCTGACGCTTTGCACCGACGGTGCGCAGGAAGATTACGACTTCTACACCAAAGTGCTCGGCCTCCATTCGGTCAAGCGCACCGTGCTATTTGACGGCACGATCCCCGTCTACCACCTCTATTACGGCTCTCGGAACGGCGATGCCTCCACCATCATCACCACCTTCCCGTTCCGGAAACCCGGTGTTTTCGGCCGGCGTGGCACCAATCAGTCCAAGATCATCCAGATGGCCATTCCCGTCGGCTCCGCCGGCTACTGGATCGACCGGCTGAACGGCAAGGGCGTCGAGGCAGCCAAGATTTCGCGCTTCGGCATCACCCGCGTTGCCTTCAAGCATCCCTGCGGCATTCCGCACGAACTGGTCGAGAGCCCTGCGGACAACCGCGCCTCGATCGTCAACGAGGCACAGGGCGTTGTTGCGGTGCATGGCATCAAGGGCATCTACGGCGCGGCGATCGCCGTTTTCGACCGCACCGCGATGGATGACTTCCTCGGCGTCGGAATGTCGATGACGAAGGAAGCAGACAGCGACGAAGGCCTGATGTTCTCGGTGCCGAATCCCGGCGGACCGACCAGCATGGTCGAAGTGCTGCACGAGTCGAACGGCCCCCAGGGCACTTGGACGCTGGCGGGTGGAACGATCCACCATCTCGCACTCAACACCGGCAACGAGGAAAACCAGCTCAAGCTCAAGGCGCATATCGAAGGCCTGGGCTTCACCGACGTGTCGGACCAGAAGGACCGCAATTATTTCAAGTCTTGCTATGTCCGTTCGCCGGGCGGCGCGCTGTTCGAAATCGCATGGTCCGTCGAGGGTGGCTGGGCACTCGACGAACCCGCCGACCAGATCGGCACCACGCTGGTTTTCCCGCCGTGGTTCGAAGGCCGCAAGCAGGAACTGATCGCCGGACTAGAACCGGCGAATTTTTGAGCCAATGCCGATGTCGCACCACGACGCACCGCTCCTCCTCGGCGTGCCACCCGAGGAGGCCTTGGTTCACTGCGTCTTCATCCATGGGCGAACCCAGTCGCCCGAGGACATGCAGGAGCAGGTGATTTCCAGGCTGAGGACGAAGGGCATCGCCTACCTTCTGCCCCGCGCGCGCGCCAACAGCTGGTACGACGCCCGCGCCACCGACGTGCTGACGGACTGGACCCGCAAGCAGCTGGAGCAGTCCATCGGCTATATCAGGGATCTGGTCCAAGGACTGTCGAACGGCCAGGCCCATCCGAAGCCGCTCGTTATCGGCGGCTTCAGCCAAGGCGCCTGCCTGGCGCTGGAATATGCCATGCAGCACGGGCCCTGGCATGGCGCAATGGCAGCCCTGACCGGTTGCCGCGTCGGCACGCAGACATGCGACCGCCCCTTCGCCGACCTCGACAGGCTGCCGGTCTATCTGACGGGCTCCGACAAGGATCCATGGATCCCCGTCGATGCCTTCGCCCATACGGCGGAGGCACTGGCACGGGCGCGCGCTCGGCTGCATTGCGACATCCTGCCCGACAGGTCCCACGAAGTTTCCGCGACCGAGATCGCGCAGCTGGAGAAGATAATGTGTGGGCTGGCGAATCAAAGCTGGTGGTAGGCCTACCGGCGGCGCAAGAGACCGGATCTGGAAGGACACCCACATCATTTCCGCGTCGAAAAATGCCCAAAGCCCGAAATCGCAGATGGGAGCAAAACCGCAGACGAATCAATCGATCGATCGCCGCCTTGATGAGAATCGAACAGCCGGCACTGTATCCATCGTCAAGAATTAGAATTTGAAGCAGTTCTCTCGGTGCCACTGAAGAAATCGAGGAGGTGGCCGCTCAAATGGTCGCGACGGGACGATCGCTTTTCCCGTCCTGTTACAGCCGGCATGAGGCCTTTCACCCATCCAGCCCCTTGAAGCGCACCGGTTGGTAGCCGCGCATCAACAGGCTGCCGAGCGAATAGGTGTTGCGGCAGACGCGGCCCTTGCAGGCGTTTGGCGACGCCTCCATCACCTCAACCTTGCGGTCGTCGGTGAAGCGCATGAACAGCAGCACATGCGAGCCGGGCTTGTTCAACGCGTCGCCCGGCCGCATCGACCAGGGGTCGGAGACGCGCTTGGTGATATCGGGAATGGCACGCGTCGAGACATGCATCTTCAGGCCCCAGGCGTCGCTGACGAAGCCGGAGCAATCGACGCCGAGGATGTTGGATTGCGGCGCGCTCTTGGTGCAGACATTGCCGGCGGTCTGGCCCTTCTCGACGCCGTCCATAAAATCCTCGAGCCGCGTCTTGCAGCCCCAGCAATAGGGAACGCCCTTGACCGTCTGTCCCTGCTTGCCGATCAGATAGATCGGCCGGCGCAGCCGGTTCATGTTGATGCAGCCGGGGCCTGGATCCTTGCCATAGGCGGTCGATGTGACCAGCCAGTTCAGCGTCTCGAAGCCGATCGCCCGCTCGATGACGTCGCTGCGAGACTTCGGCACGATCGCCACCTTCGGCCCCTTGCCCGGCTTGCCGGCATTCGGCTGCTTTGCCGGCCGGGCGACGGCAAGCTTGCCGCCAGGGTCGCGGCCGTCGAGCCGCAGCACCTGCGCCCGGCTTTCCTGCGATCTTAAATAGAGCACATCGCCGCGCGGGCCGATCGCCACGAAGCGTCTCGAAAACACCGTACCGGGGTCGATCGGCAGGTCGTAGACCCGGTCCATCGCCCCGTTCGGCGTGAAGCGCACCACCAGCATGCCGGTGCGCTCCGGCCGGTCGGCCGGCACCAGTTCGACCAGCGCATAGGGCCTGCCCGTCGTGTCGATGTCGAGAAGTTCGACGGTGCCGATCCTTGTCTCCGAGGTCAGCGGCAGCGACAGGAAATTCTCCTCCGAGCTGCTGCGCCGCAGCAGGATTTCGGCCTTGTCGTTTGCAGCCGAGACCTCGGCAACGATATCGCCAAGCCCGCGGCTCGGCACATATTGAATGACCGGCGGGCGGGCCTCGGGCCGGCTGGTGCTGCGGCCGATCTCGTCGACTATGCTGTTCAGCGGACCCGGCGGCACCGAGCCCATCGAGGCGAAGACCGAACGGGTGTAATCGTCGGCATCGCCGCCATCGACGGCGCGCAGCGTCTGCGACCTTCCGTCGGCCTCGGTGGAGCGCTCGAGCGGCACGACGCCGTCCGACCAGAGGTAGAGTTCGTTGTGGACGACGGCGAGATCTTCGGGCGTCGCATTTTCCGGCAAAGGCAGGATTTCGGGCTCAGCCTGCGAGCGTTCGGCGTCGACAGCGAGCACGCGGCCGTTATTCTGGTCGAGAATATAGATGGTGCCGTCGTCGCCGACGGTGATCGCCGCCGGACCGGATGCCTCGACTTCTTCGCTGGCGGAAATGATGCCGACCGAGCGGCCGCCGTCGCCGCTGCGAAGCTCGATCATCACAGTGTCTTTGGCAAAAACTGGGTCTTTGGCTAAAACCGGGTCTTTGGCAAAAACCGGCGAAGCGACCGCAAGTGCCGCGGCAATCAGAATATGCGACCCAAAACTACGCATGTCCTCGACCCCCGAACAGGACGATGTCAGGCCGGCTCGGCCCTCTGTGACCGTCAAGTCTTCGAAATGGTAAGATAGATGCGCCTCGTCAGCAAGCTGTTGCTTTCCAAACGATTTGGAGATCGGCGCCGGCGATAGTACAAGATCATCGTCTCGAAGATTTGCCGGCGGGAAATGCTTATGCTGGAATGGAATGGTGACGAACTGGCGCTCGACATAAGCTTGCTGGAGCAGGTGCGCGCCGCCCGGATAGGCTTCTCCGATCGCGTCTGCGCGGCCTCGCAAAGCACCGACGACAAACATCTGGCGCAGCTGCGCTCCGAGCCGACCTATCTGATGGCCGAGTTCCTCTATTCGATGAAAGTGTTCGGCATCAACACGGCTGAAGATATCGAGCGCTTCGCCGATCTGCACAATGATTACGTGGTGTCGCTCACCCGCGATCCGGCCAAGCTTCAGCGGCTCGGGCTGTCGCAGGATCGGGCGCTCGCCTCGATGTTCACCGCCGACACCAAGCCGCGGCTGATCCAGAACTGGGCCGATAAACCAGGCGCGATCGACCAGTCCAATCTCGCCCGTTTTCTGGTGGCGGTGATGTCGAGCGAGACCTGCCGCAAGACGCTGATCGATTTCGAGACGGCCGGCTTCATGCAGCGCAAGCGCTCGCCCTACGGCACCATGGTCGTCTGGTCCACAGGACAGATCGAGGAGATCTTCGGCGAGATGCTGCGGGATCTCCGCCTCGGCCTGCAGCAGTTGAAGATCCTCTAGCCAGCCAATTTCACCCCTCCCAATCGATTGGCACTGAGCGCCGTTGCCATCTTTCCGGCCTCTGCCTATTGTCGGGATGCCAGTTATCCAAGCACTGGTCGCGCGCAGTGGCGCCCATAAGACGGATGTGACGACGATGACGAAATTCCGGCTCATAACCCTGTCGATCGGCCTCCTCATAGTGCTGCAGATGCCTGAACTCGCCCATGCCGGCCCGGCCGAGGATGCGCTGGCGGCGCGCAACCCTTCGCTTGCGGCACTCCGCCAGCATGACGGAAAGGCCTTTGCCGCGGCGACCGCGATCATTGCCGAGCACGAACGCGAGAAGGGGCTGACACCCGGTCAAACCAAGCTGCCGGATGCGACCTCGCCAGGGCGCGACATGGGCTCGGTGCCCGGCAAGGAATTGACGGTCGACAATCCGGATATTCTCTGGCTCTACAATTCCTCGCCCGAGGGCATGAGCGACCTGATCTCGATTTTGAAATCAGCTGGACAGAAACCCAAGAACTAAGCGCAATTCCGAAGTGGAAAAGACGACATCGGACGGCGAATATTGCCGATCCCGAGTCTTGCTCACGGCTTTTTCGGGACGGTTTCTTGCAGGTTCCAAATAATTTGTAACCCTCCCTCAAGCAAGACAGGCAAAGCCATCCCAATTTCGCCGGTCGGTGCTATTCTCATCTTCAACACAGTGTGAGATTGTTCGAAGAGGAGGTTTTCCAATGCTCAACCGCAAAGCCATCCTGGCCGCCGCCACCTTTCTTTCGTTCTTTTCGGTGGTTCCCGCCGTCGAGGCGCAGAACGAACGCACACTGACCGAAGCGCCGGCACAGACCGGGCCTGTCAGCATCACCTTCGATCGCGCCGAGGCCAAATACGCCATCGGCGAAGTTGTCGGCCTGTTCATTCAATCGACCGAGAATAGCTATGTCACGGTGCTGAACGTCTCGCCGAACGGCTCCGTCGTAAAGCTTTTTCCCAACAAGTATCAGACCGACGCCCTAGTCGGGGCCGGCAAGCGCGTGCAGGTGCCGGATCCGGCCAGCGGCGCCCGGCTGCAGGTGTCCGGCCCTGTGGGACAGGAGCAGATCAAGGTCTTCTATTCTTCCAAGCCGCTGAACATCTTCGCCGATCTCGGCGGCAGCGGCAGCGGCATGTTCCGCTCGGTTGACGGCGGCATGGATGCCGTTTCGCGCAGCCTTGAAGAAGCCCGCAGCCTCGGCACCAAGATCAGCAGCAAGACGCTGATGCTGACGACGGTCGACAGCCCGGCGGCGCTGCCGACCCCTGCCGCACCACCTGTTGCAGCTGCCCCCGCAGCAAAACCCGCACCGGTCGAACAGGCGGCAAAGCCGCCCGTTGCACCGAAACCGAAGCCGGTGATCAAACAGGAAGTCGCCAAGAAGCCGGAAACGGTGGTGGAAAAACCGAAGGCTGCCCCAAAGCCTGTGGCGCCGAAGCCGGTCGAGCAGGCCGCACAACAGCCGCCGAAGAAATACAAGATCGTCACCAATCTGGCGCCCGGCCAGGAGCTTGCCGCCGATGAGCTGCAATTGATCGGCCCCGCCGACACCACCTCGTCCACCCGGCCGACCCAATACACACAGCCAAAGCAGTATAAGCAGCCGGCCCAATCGTCGCAGACCACGATGCCGAAACTGCCGATGCCGCAGCTCAAGATGCCGCAGTTCAAGCTTCCCGGCGGTTTCAGCATCAAGATGCCGCAGCTGAACCTCGGCCGCTCGGCCGAACCCAGCCAGGCCGGCGAAGAGATCGAGGTCGCGAACGCCGATACGCCTGCCTGCACCGCGCTTCTCGACAAGCTCAACACCGCCGTTGCCGCCAAGGATATCACAGCCGCCGCGACTGAGGCCGATACGATCGCCGTCAGCGCCGATTGCGGCCAGTTCCAGGTGAATGCCCAGCGCCGCGTTGCAGCCCTCAGGCTTGCCGCTGCCCAGGAAATGATGGCCGCCAACCAGCCGGTCACCGATTACGAACCGCTGCTTGTCGCCGCCGATAGCCCGCAGGTGCTCTGGCAGGCCTCCGCCACGCTCGGCGAGATCTATTTCTCCGCCCGCCGCTTCGCCGATGCCGCCGCCGATTACCAGCAGGCGATCGAGATCATCAAGAACGAGACCCGCACGCCGAAGGCGCCGCCGGCAGACACGATCTCCGATCTGATCCAGCGTGCCGCCCAGGCCCGCATCCTTGCCGCCAACCCGACGAGCGACAATCCCCAAGGCAGCTTCGTGCCGGCCGAGAAGGATCACCGCAGCGGTGTGCTCGGCGGCATCTATTCCGAGAATGTCCGCGGCATCGTGCCGGTCTCCATTCCCGTGCCGATCACCTTCGACTTCAACAAGTCGAGCTTCACCTCGATCGGCACCGAGGCCGCCCAGGAATTGCTCGAAGCCCTGAAGGAGCAGAAGCCCGGCCGCGTCATCCTGATCGGCCACACCGACCGGCGCGGCGGTGACGATTATAATCAGAAGCTGTCCGAGCGCCGTGCCCAAGCCGTCGCCGATTTCCTCAAGAGCCACGGCATCGACGCTTCGATCGACGCTGAAGGCCGTGGCGCCTCCGAGCCGGTGGATGTGACGGCAACCGCAAACCTCACCGAAGACGATGTCGATGCGCTGAACCGCCGCGTCGAATGGCGCCGCGAATAGCCGGGGCGAGGGGAGTTTGGCCATGTCCGCATCCGTTTCCATGGCCGCCGCATTTGCCCTCCTCAGCCTGGCGGCCACCAACAGCCTGGCAAGGACGATCGAAGCGCCCGATCGCGGCGCCGTCCGAGCCGTGCTGATCGGCATCGACCTCTACCGCAACGTTCCACCGCTGCATGGCGCCGTCGCCGATGCCGAGGATCTTTCGCTTTCGCTGCGCTCGGTCGGCGTCGAGGACATGACGCTGCTGAAGAACGGCGAGGCCGACCGCGAGGGCATCTTCCATGCGATCGAAGCCGTCACCGAGCGGGCAGGGGCCGGCGATCTCGTCGTGCTCGGCATCGCCGGCCACGGGTCGAGCGAGCCGGAGCGCGTCAAGGGCTCGAAGCCGAGCGGCCGCGACGAGGTCTATGTGCTCGCCGGCTTCGATACCCGGCTGCCGGGATCGCGCGAACGCATCTTCGGCGACGAATTCAAGGTGCTGATCCGCAACCTCGAGGCCAAGGGCGCCGATGTCGTCTTCATCGCCGATACCTGCCATGCCGGCGGCCTGACCCGCGATGTCGATCCGCGCGGCGCCGCGATCACCTGGCGCCAGGCGCCGTCCTATACGATCGAGGAGGACGATCTCGCGCCGATCTCGACGACGGCGGATGCGCTTTCCACCGGCTTCGATTTCAAACGGCTGACCTTCCTCGCCGCCGTCGACGACAACACCAAATCGCCGGAGATATCCATTCCCGGCATTCCGCAGAAACGCGGCGCGCTGAGTTATGCCACCGCCCGCGCCTTCGAAGGGGCGGCCGACCGCAACGGCGACGGCGCCGTCAGCCGCCGCGAACTCTTCGAATATGTGCGCCAGTCGGTCTATCAGTTCACCGATCAGCGACAGAACATTTTTACCGAAAGCCCGCCGGGAACCGATCTCGACCGCGCGGTGGTCTACCATTACGAAGGGGCGGGAACGACGACAGAAGTAGCGAAATCAAGCACTCCGCCGCCCGCCGAGCCCGCGCCGATCGGCGTTGCCGCCCTCGGCGCCGCACCGGTGCTGCAGGGCATTGGACCGGCCATCACGCCGTTCAAGCTGACAGAGGGTGCGAATGCCGACATTGTCTTCGATCCGGAAAAGCGCGAGGCGATTGCCGGCGGCGATGTCGTCGCCTCCGGCATCGGTGCCGGCGACATGCCTTTCGTCGTCGACCGGATGGCCGCGCTCGACACGCTGAAGCGGCTGTCGGAGGTTAATCCGCAGACCGTGCGCGTCACCCCGTCCGACACCGTCCATCGCGAGGGCGAGCGTGTCGGCGTCGCGATTTCCGATCTAGCGGGCCGCAAGCTGGTGCTCTTCGACGTCACCGGCGATGGCACCGTGCAGTTCCTCTATCCCGGCGAGAAGGATGGCGATGCGCAGATGCCGGCGAGCTTCGATCTCGATCTTTCCGTCGTCGCCCCGTTCGGCACCGATCTCTTGGTTGCCGTCACCTCGGAAAAGCCAATGCCCGAGCTCGTCGAGTTCCTGAAACAGAACGACAGGCGCCGCACCGCCGGCAACATCGCCAGGCGGCTCGGCGAATTCCTGCCCGAGGGCGCCCGCCTCGGATTTACGGTCCTCTATACCTCCGCCGGAGCCAAGCTATGAGCGCGTCGATCAGCAAGGTCCTGACTATTGCCTCCGTCATGCTGCTCCTGGCTGCGCCTGCGCTGGGCCAGCAGGATACCGATTTCGCCGGCGAGGATGGCGGCCGTGTCATCGGCGGCCAGGCTGCGAAGAAGGGCGAATGGCCCTGGCAGGTCAAGATCCTGGCGCCCGATCCCGAACAGCGCGGTCGCTTCGGCGGCCATTGCGGCGGCTCGCTGATTGCGCCGCGCTGGATCTTGACCGCCGCCCATTGCGTCACCAGCGGCCGCTCCGGCAAGCAGGATCTGTTCGCCCGCGACCTGTTGATCGTCGAGGGCAAGTCGAAGATCGACAAGGTCATATCCGTCGACGGACCGGATAAACCCGGCCTTGCCGTCGAAGACGTGGTCATCCATGAGGATTTCGACCGCAAGGTCTTTGCCAACGACATCGCCCTGATCAAGCTTGCCGAACCCGCCGTCTCCAGGCCTGCAGTCCTCGCCTCGGCGGGGGATGACGAGGTCGAGGCCGCCGGTCACATGGCTGTCGTCACAGGCTGGGGTTATACCAAGGCCGATCACGGCTGGGACGACAAATACCTGCCGACCGAGCTGCAGGAAGTCGAGCTGCCGATCGTTCCGCGCGAGGATTGCCGCGCCGCCTATCGCGACAGCTCGATGCGGATGAACCCGATCGACGAGCGCAATGTCTGCGCCGGTTATGCCGAAGGCGGCAAGGATGCCTGCCAGGGCGACAGCGGCGGCCCGCTGGTTGCGCAGCGCCCCGACAAGAGCTGGATCCAGCTCGGCATCGTCAGCTGGGGTGCCGGCTGCGCCGAGGCTAAACATTACGGCGTCTATACCCGCGTCGCCGCCTTCCGCGACTGGATCGCCGCCAAGACCGAGGGCGATGTGCCGAATGTCGAAGCTTCAGCCGCCGGCGATCAGGTCGCCTCGACCACCACCAGCGCCGGCGCTGGGACGAAGCTGAGACAGTCCGGCCAGAAACTCGCCAACCTCGCCATCACCACCCCTCCCGCCGGCGATAGCGCGCCTGCCGCCACGACCGAAACGCCAGACGCCCCCACCGGCGAACCCGCCGCCCAGCCGCCTGCAGTCCAGACACCCGCCGTCCAGCCGCCTGTGGTCCAGACGCCTGCTGCCCAAACACCCGTTGCTCAGGCGCCCGCGATCGAAAGCTCTCCCGGCGACCGCGTGCTGCTGATCGGCATCGACGATTATGAGATGCGCGAGGCGAAACTGACCGGTTCTGCCAGCGATGTGAAGTCGATGCAGCTCTTCCTCGTGAAGACGCTCGCCTACCGCCCGGAACAGATCCACACGCTGACCAACCGCAAGGCCAGCCGCGAGGCGATCCTTGCCGAAATCGACGACTGGCTGGTGCGCCAGTCGACACCTGGAAGCCGGGTCTTCCTTTATTTCAGTGGGCAAGGTTCCGAGGAAATGGGCGCCGAGGCGACGACCAGCCCGACGCTTGTTGCAGCCGACGCCAAGCTGGTGCGCGAGGCCGGCAAGGTAACGGTCACCAATCAGATCCGCGAAACCGAAATCGCCGCACGGCTGAACAGCCTCAAGGACCGCCGCGTCACGCTGCTGATCGATGCCTGCCATGTCGGGCCGGGCAGCCGCAGCGCGGTGGCGGCGCCAAGCGGCGGCAACGTCCGTTGCCTCGGTCCGGCGCTGGCTGCGCTCGAACCGCCGAACAAGTCCGGCACGGAAGCGAAATTCTCGTTCGGCGGCGAAAACGCCATGGTCTGGTCGGCGGTCAATTCAGGCCAATGGGCGCTCGTCGACCGCGAGGCCAAGCCGCCGGGCGGCGTCTTCACCCGCCGCTTCATCGAAGGCGTTGAGGATGGCGTGGCGCGCGCCGCCGACAAGCCGAATGTCAGCAATGCCGCCCTGCTTGATTATGTCCGGCGCAAATCCGACGAATATTGCCGAACCCATGCCGACGATTGCCGCTTCACGCCGGTCCCACAGTTTTATGGCCAGCCGGATGCGCTCGGCCGCGATGTCATCACCGGCGAGGAGGCAAAAACCCCGCTCGCCGCCGTCGAGAACACGCTGAAAAGCGACAATGAGGCCGGCGTTGCCGTCGACGTGTTGCCTGGCACCTCGGTCGGCATCGGCGACAAGGTGTCGATGCGGGTGTCGACCAAGAAGTCCGGCTATCTGATCCTGGTCGATATCGATGCCTCCGGCAAGCTGACGCAGCTTTACCCGAACAAGCGCTCGATGGGGCTGAAACCATCAGCCAAGAGCGGCGACAACCGGCTCGATCCGGCCCGGCCGGTCGTCGTGCCCGATGCGCGCAATCCCTATACCGGCTTCGAATATGTGGTGGAGGGACCTTCCGGCGTCGGCATGGTCGTCGCCATCCTCAGCGACAAGCCGATCGAAGTGCTCGACCTGCCGGATGTGCCGACCCCGCTGGTCGGCCAGCGCGCCGCCTTCAACTATGTCTACGACCTCGCCCGCAGCCTGAGGATCGTCGGCGACGACGAGACTGGCGGCCAAGGCAAATGGTCGTTCGATTCCAAATTCTATCGCATCCGCTGAAGAGGAGGGAAGCATGCCGAAATCCACGCTGCTGGCGGGTCTTGCCGCTTCCCTGCTGACGCTCGCCTCAGCCGCCCATGCCGACAACTCCGGCGACGGCAAATCGATGCTCGCCGCCCAGGCCGGGCTCGCCGCCGAGCTGATCGACCGCACGCTGGCAAAGGAGGGTGCGGCTAATATCATGGTGTCGCCGGCAAGCCTTGCAGCAGCCCTCGGCCTTGCCAGCCTCGGCGCCTCCGCCGAAGGCAAGGCCGCAATCGCCAAAGGCCTCGGCTTCGGCAGCGAGGTGAAGGGGCCGGAGACGGTGCTTGACGCGATGTCACAGGAGAAGCCGGCCGCCGCGGATGCGTCTTTGGCGACGGCTGTTGCGATCGTCTTCGACGATAAGCTGGTGCTCGTCCCCGACGCGCTCTCGATGCTCGCCACCCACCGCATCAAGCCCTCGATCGAGGATCTCGACGGACCGGCATCGGTCGAGCACATCAACCTCTGGGTCAAAGAGACGACGCGCGGCGCCATTCCCGTCATGCTCGACGCGCCGCCCGGCGGCGGTTTCGTCAGCCTCGGCGCGCTGTCCTTCAAGGCGCGTTGGAAGACCTCTTTCGAGCGGGAAAGCCCGGCGAGCCCCTTTCAGCGGCCGGACGGTTCGACGATTTCGGTGCCGATGATGCATCTTGCCGGCGATGGGCAGAAATTCCGCTTCGACGATAAATTTGCCGCCGTCGACCTTGCTTATGCCGGCGAAAGCTACAGCATGGTCGTGGTGGCGGCGCGCTCCGGCAAAGGTGTCGCCGGCGCCGACCTGAAGGCGCTTACCTCCTGGCTGCAGGGCGAAAAATTCGAAGCGGCCAAGGGTGAAATCTTCCTGCCCCGCTTTTCCCTGAACGACGGGCGTGATTTGATGCCGATACTGAATGCGATGGGACTGACGCCCGAAAAGGCCAAGCATGCCACCTTCCCGGGTTTCACCAAGGAAAACATTCGCTTGTCGCGCGTTCTTCAGAAGACGATGATCAAGGTTGACGAAAACGGCACGGAGGCGGCGGCAGCCACGGCAGCGATCACAGAACGCAGCATCGATCCCAAGCTCGTTCGCGTCGTCGCCGATGCCCGTTTTGCCTTCGCACTTCGCGATACGAAAAGCGGCCTGCTGCTGGCCGCCGGCCTGATCGGCGATCCGCTTCTGGAACAGGATGATTGAAGGCCGATTGGCCTGAAATCTGAATCCTGTTCTGCATGAAAGAGTCAGAGCATGGCCGGCGAATAGAAATGCCAATGATTGCAGGGGGACACGTGCATGAGAAGTGATCTGATCGCCCGCTACACGATCGGCGAGCCGGTCTATGAGAACGAGTTCATCGTCTATCCCGCCCAGGACAAGCGGATGGACCATGCGGTCTTTATCGTCGCCCCCGATGTGGCGTTAAAATTGGACAAGGCGCGTTTCGAGCGGGTCTGGACCTCCATCAACGAGGCCAAATCGCTGACCGCCCGCCGCTTCGTCGAAATCGAGGACCTCATCCCGCCGTCGCCGGAAGACGACAATTTTTATATCGTCGAGAAACGGCCGTCGAAGACGCTGCACCAATATCTCGACGAAACCGAAATGGTGGCCTACGAGCGCGCCGCCGAGATCGGCCGCCACATCCTCGAAGGCCTGGCGACGCTGCACGGCGCCGGTTATGCCCACAACGCGCTGACGGACCAGTGCATCTACGTCTCGGAGGATTATTCCGGCCTGTCGGTCCGGATCGGCAACCTGCACCTGATCTCGAAGATCGGCGAGCACATCATCCCGCCCTATGTGCCCGAATTCGGCGCGCCGGAGATCTATGCCAGCGGCACCTTCTCCGCCTCATCAGCTCTCGACATCTACGCAATGGGCATGATCGCCTACAAGCTTTTCCTGCCGCGACAGACCTATAACAGCGTCTTCGATAGCGTCATGGTCTGGGAAGACGAACACCAGCGCGAGCAGAGTTGGAAGAACATCCATCTCGATCCTTCCAACATCTTTCCCCGCCTCGACGTGCTGATCCCCGGCTTTCCCGAGGGTCTGGCAAGCCTGATCGAGCGGATGCTGAGCCGCGACCCGGCCCAGCGGCCGCGCACCGGCGCCGATGCGCTCGGCGAATACACAAGGGTGACGACCGGCATCCAGCCGATGTCGTGGGATCCGCGCGGCGGCATGCAGCAGCAACAGGAGGCGCCGAAACCGAAAAAGTGGACGCCTGTCAAAATCTCCATGATCGCAGCCCTGCTGTTGATCTGCATCGGCGTCGGCGTCGTCACTATTCCGAAGCTGCTGCGCCCGGATCCGAAACTCGTTGCCGATGTCGGCGTCTGGAAGAAGGAGGCCGAAAGCCGCAAACAGCAGGCGATCGCCGCCAAGGCGCCGGAGCGGCCGGCCAGTGACCAGGCGAAGCTCTCCTATGACACCGGCGCCTCGGCACTGACCTCTGCCGATGCCCTGCTGAAGGATGAAGACTACGAAAAGGCCCTTCCGGGCTACCAGTCTGCCGCGATCAATCTCGGCAATGCGCTGATCGCCATCTCAAAGGAGAACGCCGAAAAGGCGAAAGCCGCCGCTTCGACTGCCGGCGGCGACAAGGCGCCGGCTTTTGCCGACGCCGATGCCAAGATGAAGGCTGCTGCCGACAGCGCTACGGCCAAGCAAATGCATGCGGCCGTCGACGGCTACGACGCATCGAAGACCGGTTTTAACGATCTCGCCAAGGCACTCACGGCGCTGACGGCGGCCGAAAAAGACGCGGCGGCGAAGCGCGAGACGGTCAATCGCATCGGCGCCGGCGATAGTCCGGATGTCGCCAAGGCGAGCGGGTTGATGACCGAGGCAAAGGCCAAGGCTGAACAATGGCAGATGCCGGCGGCGACATCAGGCTATGGCGACGCCGCCAAACTCCTTGCCGCCATCATCGCCGACGTCATGGCGTCGAAGGACGAGGCGACGGCGCTAAAGCAAAAGGTCGCCGATCTCAACGCCTCGATCACGACGCGCGCCGGTGCAGCCGATCCGACGCTTGCATCACTCGCGCCGAAGATCAGCGAGGCCGATGGCCGATATAGCGCCGAGGCCTATAAAATAGCGGTGGTCGCCTACAAACCGATCCTTGCCGATCTCGAGGCGCTGTCGGCGCGCGGCTTCTGCCCGGTTTCGCCGACCCTGGCCTTCGAGACTGTGCCGGCGGGAAGCTATTCGCTCGACAATGTGCGGCTGATGACCGCTTCGATGAAAGAGCTTGGCGGCATGCTCGGCGTTGCCAATGGCGCCGTCAAAGTCGAAAAATCCTTCTGCATGCAGGCGAAGGCCGTCACTCGCGCCGAGATGGCGGCATATTACACCGCCAATTCCGATCCCGCCTCAGCGCAGGCATACAGCGACAATCCGCAGCAGCCGGCCGACGACGTGCCGCTTGCCGTGGCTCAGACCTATACTGCCTGGTTGTCGAAGCAGCTGAACACGCCCGTTCACCTGCCGTCGGCAACCGAGTGGATGGCCAGTGCGACGAAGCTCGCGACGGAAAAACTGCCCGACAATGGCGACATCATCCTGCAATGGAGCGCCACCCCCTGCGAGGCCGGCGGCAATGTCGCCTTCATGGCGCAGGAGGGCTCGACCTTCGTCGTCTGCTCGGACGCTTCGGCCGGCGGCATTTTCAGGGTGACTGCGGAATTACGGTGAGTGAACCGGAGCGTCGAGATCGAAAAGGAAAAAATCCCGCATGCCTCCATCGGTGCAACACGTGTCGACGCAGCGCTTGAAAATAGGTCGCAGAGCGCCTTTTTTCTTCATTCGGCAGCCTCGCGCTCAAGCGGTACTCTTCACCAAATTTCAATTCCAACTTTCATAAAATGTGCGTATATTAGAGGTGGGGACTGCAGTATCCCCGCCTTGAGGGGTCGAGGACAATGTGCTGGAATACATCAGCAGCATTCACGCCGGTCGGTTTTGCTTTGCGGGGTCCGGCGTCTCGCAAGATCGTATGGACGCTGGGTGACGCGGCACGTCTCCTGATGAACGACTGGCCTTTCGATGACGGCGAGGAATATGTCGCTGCCGTGAAAGCCTGCGTCGACGCAATCAGCGGGAAAATTGCCCCGGGACAATTCCGGGAAGCGCTTCTGCGTGCGGCCGAAGAGGCGGGCATCGCGGCTCTCTGTCTCGTCCCGCAGGGCGTGGCAGCGCGACGACCGGACCTGCCGTCGAAGGCGCAAAGATAGTCCCAATTTCGAGAAGCTGACGCAGGTTTGCGCCACAAGCGATCATTGCTGGCATCGCGAAACTGTCTATTCTGCGGCGTTGCAAAAGACAGGAAAACAAGTGTCGCGTTAATCGGGATTTTTGCGACAACGGGGCCATATCCCTTACTGATCGGCCGGGGCTTCGCGGACCTGCATGATCTTGTCGATCAAGCCCCATTCCAATGCTTCTTGCGGCGTCATGAAGCGGTCGCGGTCCATGGCGCGTTCAAAATCCTCATAGGAGCGCCCGCAATGTTCCGCGTAGAGCCGTGTCATACGCTGCTTTGTTTTCAGGATTTCCTCGGCGTGAATTTGCATATCCGACGCCTGCCCCTGAAAGCCGCCTGATGGCTGGTGGATCAGGATGCTTGCATTTGGTAGGGTGGCCCGCTCGCCCGGCTCGCCCGCCATCAGTAGAAACGATCCCATAGAGCGGGCCGTACCCATGCAGAGCGTGTGAACCGGTGCGCGGATGTAGCGCATGGTGTCATACATGGCGAGGCCGCTGGTCACGACGCCGCCCGGCGAATTGATATAGAGGTTGATGGGCTTTTTGGGGTTTTCTGCTTCCAGAAACAGCAGCTGCGCGCAGACGAGGGCCGAAACGGTGTCGTTCACCTCGCCATTGAGAAAGATAATCCGCTCACGAAGAAGCCGGGAATAAATATCGAATGATCGTTCCCCCCGGCTGGACTGTTCTATGACCATAGGGACGAGCTGCATCGCTTCGCGCATCGGCGACCTCCAAACTTCCAGAGTTTTAGGGTGAGGCTCGCCGCGTCAGGCGGCGAGCATGAGGGGCGGGCTGTTGCTGTTTACGGCCGTCCTCGCCATTCGGTCGAATCTTGCATCCGTCAGTTCGTGGACGATCCGAAGGCAGGTTCCGCCCGTCGCGTTCGGTGTGATCGTGAACGTCACGGTGCTTTCAAGGAATGGTGGGCTGTCGTCGCGCAGCTTGTAGCGGACTTCTTGGCCGGGGGTGACGGCGATCGCATCGGGATCGGCCAATGCCTCCTTTGGCAACCACCTTTCCCGAAATTCGGGAACGGTGACAGCGCGCCAGACCTTTTGCGGCGGATCGCTCAAGTCAAATTCCTGCTCGACGCTGCTATCCTGCTCCTTGGTCTTCCCTTCGTTCATTGATCCATGTCCTTCAGCAAGACTTTGAGTGCTGCGATACGCTCCGGCCAATAGGCGCGGTATTTTGCGAGCCACTGGGCGATGAGAGCCAACCCATCGGGATCGACTTCGTAATTCACGAAACGCCCCTGTCGTTGTTCCCTCACGAGCTTTGCACTCCGCAGAACTGCAAGGTGTTGCGACATTGCCGGCTGGCTGATCTCCATGCCTTCACGCAAGGCGCTGGCGTTCATGCTCCCCGCCGCCAGCTTCTCGAAAATCGCGCGGCGGGTCGGGTCTGCCAGAGCTCGGAAAAAGTCATTCTCGATCATGCCAACACATAAGCACACACTTATCTGATTCGCAAGCCTGTTTTCGAGACGACTTTCTGGTGTCGCTGGCGGGCATGCCAGCGTTTCGACGGCGGCCTTGGTCGCTTCGCGGGCGAAGGCGCGTTTCTGATCGTCGGTTCGGCCGGGGTGCATCTGCAGGTGAAGAATATGCATGTTTTCTCGATGTTCGTTCGCACAATCTGAGGCGAACCAGATACAAGGCGGCGTGCTCTAGAGCCGTACGGAAGCTGTGGGACGACTGCCGGCGATGGAATGCAATCACTCGGTGAGGCCAGCTTTGCGCAGTCCGTCCACAATGCGCTCGAAATCGGCAGGGTTCTTGTAGGGCAGCACTTTGCGCCTGTGCTCCAGGGAATAATCGGGATTGATCCGGAACACTTCCTCCCACTGCCCCCGCGCCTCCGCCAAGCAGCCCAAGTGACCATAGCTCGCCGCCAGCAACACACGTGAGATGTCGGTGGCTGGATTGCGGACTAGTCGTCGCTTCAGGAAGACAACGGCCTCCTCGTACCTGCCCAACTGGAACATCGCCTGCGCGTGGAAGTGCAGAAAAATGTCTGGATAATATGGATTCAGGGCCATCGCCCGCTCGAAGCAGACGAGGGCCTCGTCGGATCTGCCCGCATAGTGCAGCGCGTTTCCGAGGCTCTCGTGGCCCTCGACAAGATTGGGAGCAAGCGCGATCGCGCGTTCAGCCTCGCGGATGGCCACGTCAAGTCGTCGCAGGTACAAGTTGACGACGGCCAGCGCCCAATGTGCGTACGGATACCGATCGTCGAGCGCCACCGCCAGCGTCGCAGCCTCGGTCGCCTGTTCCAGCGATTTCGACGGCGATCGGCTCCACTGGTTAACGTAGGCCAGCCCGTGCGTGACGGCGAGGAAGGCGTGCGCCGGGGCGAATTTCGGGTCCAGATCGACGGCGCGCTGCAGCAATTGCCGGCCCTGAATGTTCTGCTCTCTCGTCAGCCGCCACATGTGTTCACGGCCCCGCAGGAAGCAGTCATAGGCTTCCAGATTTTGAGTTTGCTCGGTCGCGAGCCGCTGCTGGTCCCCGGCCGTCAGCTTGAGTTCCAGAGCGCCGACGATCTGCTGCGTGACGTCATCCTGCACTGCGAAGATATCGGTCAGGTCGCGATCGAAACGCTCCGCCCACTGATGCCCGCCGGTAGTGGCATCAATCAGCTGCGCGGTGATCCTCACCTTGTTGCCTGATTTGCGGACGCTTCCTTCCAGCACGTAGCGCACCTTGAGGCTGTCGCCCACTTCCTGCACGTTCACGTTCCGGCCCTTGAAGGTAAACGACGAGTTGCGAGCGATGACAAACAGCTGCGACAGCTTCGATAGAGCTGTGATGATATCTTCGGAGATGCCGTCAGCGAAGTACTCCTGCTCGGCATCGCCGCTCATGTTGACGAATGGCAGCACGGCAATCGAGAGGTCCAACGGCAATGCGGCCGGCGCAGGAGCAACGGCGGCGGTCACTCCTGGCTTTACCTCCGCGGCGGTGCCGACCTGGAGCGAATAGATCCGGATCGGCTCGGCAATGTTCTTGAGTTGCGTGTTGCCGAGATCGCTGACGGAGAGATCGAGTCTCGCCCTGACCTGGCGATAGGCGTCCTCGGACAGGCAAATAGCGCCGGGGGCCGCGATACCCTCGAGACGCGAGGCGATGTTGACGCCGTCGCCCATCAGGTCGCCATCGAATTCCTCTACTACGTCCCCCAGATGGATGCCGATCCGGAACTCGATGCGCCGATCCTGCTGAACGCCGGCGTTGCGCTCGACCATGCCGTTCTGCACCTCGATGGCGCAGCGCACGGCATCGACAACGCTGCGGAATTCGACCAGCGCTCCGTCACCAGTGCGCTTGATGACACGGCCGTTGTGCACTGCGATGGTTGGATCGATCAGGTCGCTGCGCAGTGCCCGCAACCTTGCCAGGGTGCGATCTTCGTCCTCGCTGGCGAGCCGGCTGTATCCAACTACGTCCGCGGCCAGAATTGCGGCCAGCTTGCGATTCTCGCTCATAGAGCCGTCCCCCATCTCCACGATAGCAGGAAGACAGAGACAGGGGAACTTCTGCCCAGGGCGATCTCGGCTGAGATCAAGTTCTCTGGTGCATCTGCGACCTACAGCGTGTTCGTCGACGATGTCTGCTTTCAGGCAGACTCCGCCATGGCTCAAATGCGCGGAAAGCCTAAGTCCGGGCGAAGCCAGGTGCCCCCAGCTTGCGGGCGGTGGATTCGCAGCAGCCAGTAAGTCAACCGGTCGCTCGACGCGGTCAACACGGGAGCCGCGTGCCGGCTCCCTGTCCAACAGCATGGCGGCGTCCCGCAGCTCGAGCCTTCGATGCTGCGGGACGTCTCTCAGGCCTCGGATTTCAGCTTGCCGCCTACCGCCCAGGAATCCTTGGCGATCTCCGTTATGAGGATTTCCACCGATTCCGGCGGGCATGCCAGCGTCTCGACGGCGGCCTTCGTCGCTTCCCGGGCGAAGGCGCGTTTCTGATCGTCAGTGCGGCCGGGATGCATCTGCAGATGAAGAATAGGCATGTTTTCTCCTTGGTCATGTTGGTTATATCAGTCGCCTTGGCTCGGGCGTGACCACTATCTTGCAAATGCTGAGGTTGATAAATAAGCTGCCGGTATCGTCATTCGAAACCAACAGGTAGGCAATCATGGACAAGCTGGCCGGCATGGCGATGTTTGTCAGGGTCATCGACAACGGCAGTTTCGCGGCCGCCGCGGAGATCGCGCAAGTGTCGCCTGCCATGGTCGCCAAGCACATCAAGACCATCGAGACCCGGCTCGGGGCGAAGCTGATCCATCGCACCACCCGACGCCATCAGCTCACAGAGGTTGGCCAGCTCTATTACGAGCGCTGCAAACGCGCGCTTTCCGAAGTGGCGCTGGCCGAGGCTTCGGCGAGCGAGCTGCAATCGGCGCCGCGCGGCCGGCTTCGGTTGGTGGCACCGGTCAGCTTCGGGACGCAGATCCTGGTGCCGGCGCTGATCGATTACCAGAACGCCTATCCCGACGTCAGCATCGAGCTGTCGCTCGACAACAATGTCCATGACCTCGTCGGCGAGGGGTTCGAGCTCGGCATCCACATCGGACCGTTATCCGACGACAGCCTGGTCGCCCGCCCGCTCACGCCCTACCGGCGGATTCTCGCTGCCGCGCCGGATTATCTCGCCCGCCATGGCCGGCCGGCCTCGCCTGAGGCTCTGACGAACCATCTCTGCCTCGGCCACTCCTATTGGCGCATGCAGGATCGCTGGCACCTGGTCGGGCCGGGAGGCGAAATGCGTGACGTGTTGATTTCCGGAAAATTCTCCACCAACCAGGGGGCAGCACTTCGCATGGCAGCGCTCAGCGGCGCGGGAATTGTGCTTCAGCCGGAACTGCTGCTCGCCGCTGATATCGTCGAAGGACGGCTTGAGCAGGTGCTGCCGGAATGGTCCTACAAGCCCGTTCCGATGTCCCTCGTCTATCCGCCGAACCGCCGGCCGACAGCGATGTTGCGGACGGTGATCGATTTCCTGGTGGAACGGTTTGGCTAGCGACACTCGGGACGCCAACGGTCGCTACTTAGCGGACGCGTATAAGCTCGCGCTCGCAGTCTACAGTAACCGGTGTTCCAGTCCCACTTTGCTTGAATTGTTCTTGAAGTAGAATGGCGCGAAAATAGGCCACGTGGAGTCGCCCGGTTTATTTATCGGATACGTCATAGGAGCTGTAGAAGCTCGGGTCCTTATCAAACACGTCGTAGTTATCGGCCGATTTCGTGGTCGACTTGTTGGTGACCTTGCGACGAAAAGCAAAGAGAAAAACCGCTGCCAATAAGGCGATGCCTAATGCCACCCCGATAAGAGCCGAAACTATCATCGTCATGATCCACTCCTCCGATACGAGGACAGTAAGGCACACTCCTTAAAAGACAACTTATCGCTGAAGGAGTTTAGGCATGCGATAGAGTTCGGCGATCCGCCTTCTTCCAACCGGCGCTGGCCGGCGCGAGATGTCGCTAAGTTTCGGGATATCGCCTAACAGCCCCACAACCCGATAGATGGATTATTAACTTCGAAATTAACTCAGGCGTGCAAGCCCATGGCAGCGGAGCCAGTTGATCGTATGATTGCCGCAATTGTCGAAGGTCGGTTTAGCTTGGGAGCGGACCCGTGCGTGTTCGCATTATCTGTGTTCTGATCCTCTCAATCGCCTTTGCGCGCTTCATGCCTGTGGTGATGGAGTTTGGCCGGGCGCTTTACGTAGACGACGACTTCGGAGCACCCGCTTCACCTGACCTCGTCTTCATCGCCATGTCGGTCATCCCAGGTATTCTCGCGGCAGCGGGCCTCTGGCTGGCGGATGTCCGGCAGCGCAGGTTACCGCTGCTCGCCTTGCCGCTCGGCATCATCATGTCGATCGGTGTGGGTTATGGCAGCACATTCTTCGCATTTCGCTACGCGACGGCCCGCTACGACATCCTGACCAACGACTGCTATTACACAAACGCCCTGGCTTTTCAGGGTAGGACTGGCGTCTTCATCTCATGGGGTGGACGAACGGCTTTTCATCCACTCGAAAAAGTTCGATCGATGATTCTTGTACCAGCCGGAGCCTAGTCAGCATGGCCAGCGGGACGCGATGAGCCACCTCTATGTCAGATTGTCCGAGGCGTGCAGCAGCCTCGGCCTCATGCGACGGACCATCCACCGTCCACCAGCAGGTTGGCACCGGTGATCAGGCTCGAAGCCGGCGATGCCAGGAAGACGACGGCACCCACCACATCATCGGTTTCACCGATCCGGCCGAGTGGAATGTGACCGAGCGTCGCTTTGCGATTGTCGGCATCGGATAGAAAAGCTGCTGTACCATCCGTGTGGATGAACGTCGGCGATACGGTGTTCACGGTGACATTATAGGCTGCCCATTCGGCTGCAAGGCAGCGCGTGAGGTGATTGATTGCCGCCTTGCTCATGCAATAGATTGCCTCGCCGCGCAGCGCCACGGTGCCGGCCTGTGAGCTGATGTTGATGATCCGGCCCCCATTGCGCTTGATCATGTGACGCCCCACTGCCTGCGTCATCAGAAAGGTGCCCTTAATGTTGACATCGAGGATCTCGTCAAGGTCCTTCTCCTCGACGAGTTCCGCGAGATTGCCGGGAGCCACGCCGACATTGTTGATGAGCACGTCGACCCGACCGAATGTAGCAAGCGCTGCATCGACGGCTTGTGCGATATGGGCCTTGTTGGGAATGTCCAGTTCAACAGTGATGACTTTTCGTCCCGTCCCCTCCAGTTCGGCCACCAGGCCTGCCGACGCTGCGACATCGCGGACCCCCAAAACAATATCGGAGCCTGCTGCGGCACAGGCAAGCGCGCAAGCTCGACCGATGCCACGGCTCGCTCCCGTCACCAAAGTCACCTTGCCCTCAAGGCTGAAGTCCGGCGCTTTCTTCTGCATCATGGTGCCTCCCTCGATGAAATCAATTTATGGCAGGGTCGGCGGGCGGATGCCAGAAATTCCACGCATTCTGAGGAGCGTCCCTTTGGCACGCGTCAGGTCTGCTTCGGGCCGGCAGCATCCGAAACCCGTCACACAAGCGGTCATTGAGGGATCGCTGCGCGCATACTCGCCCGAGGCGCTGGCGAACCTCGCCAAGCCCTGACATCGGATGAGACCGTGCCCGGCCTCCGCGCCCTTCGGGGGTTAGCGATCGAAGCCCGCTGGCTGCGGGGCCTGTTCGAAACACTCGATCAGCATTTCGGAGAGGACCCGTACCTTGCGGGCGGGATGCTGGCCCGGCGGGCGGATGACGTAGATGCCTGCCGGAGGCGGAGGATAGCGTGTCATGACCGGAACCAGCGCGCCGGAGGCCACGTATTGATGGGTGATGCCGTCGGGGATCCAGGCGATGCCGAGCCCTGCCAATGCGGCGGCGGCAAGTGCCGTGGCGTTGTCCGCCTTGAATCGCCCCCGCGGATGAACCGTGACGATCCTGTCGCCATCCATGAATTGCCAGGTTTCCGTTCCCTGCATGAGGGCCTGATGGGCGGCGAGGTCCTCCGGCCTCGCAGGTGAACCATTGCCTTTGATATAGTCCGGGCTCGCGACGAGCTTGCCATAAATCGGTCCGACGCGCTTTGCGATCAGGTTGGAGTCCGGAAGGAAACCAACCCGGATCGCACAATCGAAACCCTCTGCAATGAGATCGACGAAGCGATCGCTGTAGGAGGTGTCGATGTGAAGCTGGGGGTGGCGTCGCGCCATGTCCGCGAGCACGGGCGCGAAGTGGGTCGGGCCGAAGGAAAGCGGCAGTGCAACTCTCAGGCGGCCGCAAAGGTCACCGGCGGGCAGGATCGTCTCCCTGGCCGCGTCGATCTCGGCGCAGACCCTGGCCGCATAGTCCCGAAACGTGATCCCGGCCTCGGTGAGCGCCGCGCCGCGGGTGGTTCGTGCAAGAAGCTGGACGCCGAGATCCGCTTCAAGCCGGACGAGCCGCCGGCTGACGATTGACTTGGAGATGCCGAGCCGGCGCGCGGCTGATGTAACGCCACCCGCATCCGCAACTTCCACGAATGTCCTGAGCTCTTCAATATCCACTTCGGCGTTCCCCATTTCGCAACACAGCTTGGCACGAGAGAGCACTACCGTATCGCAAATGGGAATGACAGTGTCCGTTTCGGAGGCAGCGCCGCTGCTGGCGCGTGTCACCCGGCATACCAACCTCCCACACAACGGCAGCAGAGGATGTATTCATGACTTTTCGCAATGGCCTTGCTTCGCTTCTTCGTCCCGAGGATTCGGTCCTCGTTCTGATCGATCACCAGCCTTACCAGCTCGCGAATGTGAACAGCCACGAGCCGCAGATGGTGATCAACAATACGACGGGGCTGGCGAAGGCCGCCAAGGCCTTCGGTGTTCCGACAATCCTGACCACGGTGATCGCCGCGCGAGGCGGTCTCCTCTTCCCCCAGATCACGGATGTGTTTCCTGGTCAGGAGGTGATCGACCGGACGTTCATCAATACCTGGGAGGATCGCAAAGTGGTGGACGCGGTCAAGGCGACCGGCCGCAAGCAGCTGATCATTGCCGGTCTGTGGACCGAGGTCTGCGTCGCGATGCCGACGATCCAGGCCCTCGGCGAAGGCTGGGATGTGACTGTCATCACCGACGCGTCCGGCGCTGTATCGGTCGAAGCCCATGAGGTCGCCATCCAGCGCATGATCGCGGCTGGCGCAAACATGATGACGTGGATGGCACTGGCGTCCGAATGGCAGCGCGACTGGGCCCGGACCGACCAGGCCGCCGCCTTGACCGAGGTGATTACCCAGCATGCCGGCGGTAGCGGGATCGCATTCCTGTGGGAACAGCAACTGCTCAACACGCCGGTGCCGAACGCTGCAGGCTGATCCGAGCGGGGATGACGACAATCCTGACCGAGGCGTTGCGAAAGCGCGTCGTCTATCGGCTCGTCATCCCCTTCAACGAGACGCGAAGGGTGCGATGTCTCGTTCGGGCGGTCGATGGTCATGATGTTGCTCACACACAAGAGAGAGCTAACCTTTTCATGCACTCGGTCGCTTCGAGAGATCAGAACCTATCCCTCGACATAGGCTGCCAGCTCTTCCGCCGTACCCATGGGAAAGGCCACTTTCAAATAGTCGAGGAAGGCGGACACACGCGCGCTGAGTAGCCGTCGCGATGGATAGAGAGCCCAGAGCCGCGTTTCAGGCCCATCGACATCTCCCCAACGGACCAGTGTGCCGGCAGCAAGATCACGGCTGACCAGGGATACAGGAAGACGCGCCGCGCCGATGCCCATCCGGACGGCATCTCGGACCATGGTCAGCGAAGATAGGCAAAGAACTGGATCAACGACAATCTTGGATTGCCCGGTCGGCGTCATCATCGTCCAGGACCCGCCTTGATCCAGCGAGCCGCGGACGACCACGGGCACCACTGCCCCCTTCGCCGGGTGCGGAACGCTCGGGCTTGCTACAATCACCAGTCCATCACGCAGGAAAACCCGTCCGACAAGGCTCTCATCCGGGTCTGGATTGACACGGATCACCACGTCGTATCCTTCCTCCACCATGTCGACGGCTCGGTCCTCTGTCGTGATCTCCAGGCGGACCTCCGGATATCTAAGGGCGAATCCCGCGGCCAGTTTGCCCATCGCCGTCTGGGAAAACAGCAATGGTGCACTGATCCGCAACCTGCCCCGCGGGCTGTTGCCGCCGAATGCGATGGCTGCGGCCGTTTCGTCGAGTTCCGTCAGCAGCGCGCCAGCCCTCTCATGAAGCGCTCGCCCCTCCTCCGTCAGCTTGAGCATACGCGCACCGCGCTCGAATAGCCGGAGCCCGAGGCTGGCTTCGAGTTCCGCTACCCGGCGCGAGAGCGTGGCTTTGGGACGGCCGGCAGCGCGTGCGGCGCGGCCGAAGCCGCCGTGGCGGGCGACGGTGACGAAATCGGCGAGGGCAAGCAAATCCATCTGTTCCATCCATGAGACGCGGCGTCCAGATTCAGCGTCTATTGGATCATCTGTGAGCCATCCATATTCGGGTTGTCAACAATGACTACCCCGGAGAAATCACATGACTATCCTTGTTACAGGCGCAACCGGCCGCGTGGGCCGCCAGGTTGTCAGCCAACTTCTCAAGCGCAAAGCCTCGGTTCGCGTTCTCGTCCGCGATCCCTCAAAGGCCAACCTCCCGGCCGACGTGGAGGTCGTGCAGGGCGACATGCTCGACATCGACGCATTGCGCGCCGCCTTCGACGGCATCAGAACGCTCTTCCTTCTGAACGCGGTGGCGGGCGACGAATTTACGCAAGCGCTCATCGCTCTCAACATTGCGCGCGAGTCAGGCGTCGAGCGTGTCGTCTACCTGTCCGTCATCCATAGCGAGCGGTTCGTGAACGTGCCCCACTTCGCGGTGAAGTCGGGTGCCGAACGGATGATCGAAGCGATGGGTTTTAGCGCCACTATCTTGCGTCCGGCCTACTTCATCGACAATGAGCTCATGATCAAAGACGTCATCTTCAATCATGGCGTCTATCCGATGCCGATTGGCAGCAAGGGGGTGGCCATGGTCGACACCCGAGACATCGCCGAGGTCGCGGCGATCGAGCTGATCCGGCGGGATCGAGCACCCGGCAAGCTGCCGGTCGAGACCATCAACCTGGTTGGCCCGAATACGCTGACCGGCTCGGACCTCGCCGCCATCTGGTCGGAGGTCCTGGGTCGCCCGGTCATCTATGGCGGCGACGACCCCACGGCGTTCGAGCAGAATCTCGCCACCTTCATGCCGAAATGGATGGCCTACGAGATGAGGCTGATGGCCGAACGCTATGTCAGCGACGGCATGGTGCCGGAAGCGGGCGATGTCGAGCGTCTCACTCAACTGCTGGGACGCCCGCTCCATAGCTATCGCGCCTTCGCTTCCGACCTCGTCGCGTCAGCCTGAACTCTCTTACGTCCAACGTCCCGAACAAAGAGCAATTCCAGCAAAAATGCGTAGCGGTTTCGCGTTCTATCTCTTTGTTTTCACGCAATTCCGGACCTGCGATCAACGCTTGGCAGGCGGCTTCACGGCCGCTCGCCGCTGCAGCGCAAAACGCGCCGCCGAGCAGTTAATGTCGGGCACGAGATCATAGGTCTGCTGGTAGAGGCTCAGCGCCAGCGTTTTGTTGCCGCGGGTTTCCGAGGCAAGGGCGGCAATTGCGGTGCGTTTGTAGGCCTCGACGATCGGCTCGGCGGCCTTTGCCAGCGCCGCGTCGTCCGACGGTTCGGCCGCCAGCGAAAGGGCAGCATAGGTTGCATCGCCATCGCGGCCGACACGGCCGCCGACGGCGCCGTTGAAGCTTGGTTCGGAGACCTGGCGCATGCGCCGGGCGTTCTTGATGCAGGTCGGGATGCGGGCGGCCTCGGCGTTGATACGCTCGGCGGTCGGTCCGCCCTCGGTGCTGCCGCTATCGGACAGGATCACGTAGCCGATGATGCCGACGATGGCGAGATAGACGACACCCATGCCGGCGAGGAAAGCCGGCTGCTTGAGCAGCGGCTTCTTCGGCTTGTCGTCACCAGTCTTGGATGCCTCCTTCTTCGGCGCCTCCTTGGCCGGCGCCTTCTCCAGAAACTGGAATTCGACATCCTTGCCGAGGCGGAAGCTGTCGCCTGTCTTCAGCGAGGCAGTCTGCAAGAGGGCTTCGCCGCGCAGCATAATCGGGTTCAGCCCCATGCGGCGAATGATGAAGCCGCCGTCGTTCTGTTTTTCGATGCGCGCATGGATCGGCGCCAGAAACGGATCGTCGACGACGATATCGGCATTCGAAGCCCGGCCGATCGACATCTCAGGCCGGTCGAGCACATGGCTGCGGCTCTGGCCGCCGGGTCCGGTCTGCAGAAGGCTGGGTTTGTTTCCGCGAAAGAAGGAAAAGGCCATGATCAGAACATCCCACTCGACATCATCTCGACAATTGCCGGCGCCAGCACCAGAAGCAGGATCGACACGACGATCATCATCGCCGGCATGACGATCTTGGCTTTCAGCTTTTCACTGGCCCTGTCGGCCTTTTCCCAGCGGCGGAAGCGCAGGTCGCGCGCATGTTCGCGCAGAAGCTCGACGCGGTTGCTGCCCTCGACCTCGCCCTGGATCACCGCACGGATGACGCGGATGACCTCCTCGGCAGTCATGCGCCGCTCCAGGCGCTGCAGCGCCTCGACCATGCCGGTGCCGAGCGCCACGTCCTTCAGCGTCTGATCGATCTCTTCGCTCATCACCGTGCCGGGTGCCGCCTCGGCATAAAGCCGCAGGCTTTCCGGCAGGGTCGCCTGCGCCTGCTGCGTCATGACGACGAGATCGAGGAAATAGGGAAATTCGCGCGAAATGCGTTCCTTGCGATCCTGCATCTTGTCGTCGGCGACCACCCAGAAATAGATGGCGGGGATCAGCCCGAGGATCAGACCGGCGACCAGGCCGCCGATGATGCTGCCGCTGGCAATGCCGAACAGCACGCCGAGCAGGACGAAGCCGAAGAGGCTGAGGACAACGAGAAGCGCGATATATTCCCGCCCGGTGACGCCGCCGAACGGCCGGCCGCCATAGATCAGCTTCTGCTCGAGCTGGACGCCGTAATCTTCCAGCAGCGGCTCGAAGTGCAGCAGCACGAATTCGACCGGCGTGCGCATGCCGATGCTGTCGACGATATTCGGCGGCGGGCCATCGCCGCCGCGGGATCGGCGCACCACCTGGATGCTGCCGAGCAGATCGCCGATCCACCAGACGAAGAGGGCCGCGGTAATGCCGGCAAAAACCACCGCAATCGGGGCGAGAGGAATTTGAGACATCAGACCGACACCTTCATCATCGAGCGCATCCAGAAGAAGCCGGTGGCATAGAGAATGGCGCCGACGATCGCGATGACGATGCCGATGGCGTTGCCGAACACCTTGTCGATCAATTCAGGCTGCCCGAAGAAGATCATCAGGATCATGAACAGCGCGCCGCCGTTGACGACGCGGAAATTCATGCGCGCCTGCGACGACGAGGTGGTGATCTTCTGATCGAGCTTCCAGATTTCCTTGAAGGATTTCGACATTTCGGTCAGCGGCTCGGAAATATCGCCGCCTTGGCGGGCAAACAGACCGAGGGCCGCATCGACCATCTTGAAGTGCAGGCTCGGCACGGTGCGGGCGTGGCGGTCGAGCGCCTCGACCAGGCCGATGCCGAGCTTCTGTTCGCGGGCGATGCGCTCGAATTCGCGCGAGGCCGGCATCTGGCCGGTATCGGCCACCGCATTGACGGCCACGGCGAGCGGCTTGCCGGTGCGCACCGCCGAGACGATCTGGTCGACGGCATAGGGAAGCTGCGATTCGATCTGCAGCCAGCGCCGGTGCAGGAAGTGGCGGATCACCGCCTTAGGCAGGAACAAGGCGACCGGGATGGCAACGACGATGCCGAAGATCGGCCCGAAGATCAGCGAGACGACGATGAAGACGACGATCGCCGTGATGGCGTAGGCAAGGATCATCGTATACGGCGGAACGGCATCACGCCCAAAGACCTGTGCTGCCTCGCTGGCCAGCGCAATATCACGTTCGGTGGCGCGCAGCAGCGGCGCCGGCCAGTGCACCGGCGCGCCCCAGACGAGCAGCCCCGCCGTCACCGCGCCAAGGGCGACCGTAAAAATCTGCAGAATGCTGATATACATTGCTTCCCCCTCAGAGCAATTCCAGGAAAAGTGCGAAGCGGTTTTCCCAGGCAAACCGCAAAGCCCTTTTGCCGGGAATTGCGTAAAAACAAAAGCTTAGAGCGGTTCTGCGCTTCCGCAAAACCTGAACCGCTCTAAACGAACATATCGAGTTTTTCGATTTCGCCGTCTTCCCCGAACTCGACGAGTTCGGCGACGAAGCTCGGCAGGTAGCCTGTAAAGGCATGCACCGCCTGGCCGCCGGCGCGGCCGACCAGATGGAAGATCGGCTCGACGATGACCAGACCGGTATCCGGATCGATGCCGATCACCTCGGAAATCTCGGTCACCGCACGCCGGCCATTCGCCAGACGGTTGAGCTGGACGACGAGTTCGACGGCGGCGACGATCTGCTGGCGGATCGCCATGACCGGCAGCGAGCTCTGACCCTGCAGCACCATCACCTCAAGCCGGGTCATCATGTCCTGCGGCGTATTGGCATGCGCCGTCGTCATCGAGCCGGCATGGCCGGTGTTCATCGCCTGCAGCATGTCGATCGCCTCGGCACCCCGGCACTCGCCGACGATGATGCGGTCGGGGCGCATGCGCAGCGCGTTGCGCACCAGGTCGCGGATGGTAACGCTGGTTTCGGATTCCGCCGTCTTCGGCCGCGATTGCAGATAGACCACATGGATGCCGTCGAGCTGCAGTTCCGACGTGTCCTCGACGGCAACGACGCGTTCGCCGATCGGGATGAACTGCGACAGGCTGTTCAACAGCGTCGTCTTGCCGGAGCCGGTGCCGCCGGAGACGACGATGTTCTTGCGCGAGCGGACGGCCGCCTCAAGAAAGGCGCGCATCGGCTCGCTGAGCGCGCCGGCGGTAACCAGCTTGCTGATATCGAGACGCGACTTGCCGCCGAACTTGCGGATGGTCAGGCAGGCGCCCTTGACCGCCAGCGGCGGGATCACGGCGTTGACGCGCGATCCATCCGGCATGCGGAAGTCGGCCATCGCCTCGCTCTCGTTGATCGAGCGGTTGGAATCGACGGCGATGCGCTCGATCACCTTCATCAACTGCCGCTCATTGGCAAAGGCGAAGGGATACCGTTCCAGCAGGCCGAATTTTTCGACATAGATCTCGTCATAACGCGTCACCATGATTTCCGAGATGACGTCGAGATCCATCAGCTCCGAGATCGTCCCCCAGCGGTACATCAGCTCCTCGATATTGGAGCGCAGATGCATATGGGCGATCTCGTAGCGGTCGCCGGCGTTGAAGAGGGCCTGGCGGGACTGGAAGGCGGCGCTGAACCGCGTGTCGAGCTGGGCGAAGTCGGCGCGGGTGGATTCGAAATTCAGCTTCAGCTGCAGCGCCGAGATCAGCGCCTTGCCGACGTCGAACAGCCGGCGATTGTCCTGCTCCTCGCGCGATAGGCTTGCGGCATTCGACGAAGCATCGCGCCGCCCGGTGCGGGCAATGCGTTTTGCCAGCCACCGATAGACGGCGTTCTTGATGACGAGGATGACCAGATCCTGCGGCGCACTGTCGAGCGCCTCCTTGATGAACATGTCGAGCCGTTCGCGGATGCGGTTTCGCGTGTCCTCGCGGCCGAAATCGGAGGATTTCACCAGCCGGTCATATTGCGTGTCTTTTAGCAATCGCTCATGGACTTCCATCTGCAGCGCCAGCACCCGCTCCTGGTCCGGAAACTGCGTCACGACTTCGGCGGCCGCGGTCGGCTCGACGAGTTCGATCGTGACGTTCGGCACCCAGATCGACATGCCGGCCGAGATCGCAACCGGCGTGCCGGCCCGAAGCGGCTGGTCGTCGACACGCGTCGGATTGCGGCCGTGATGCTGCACCGACCAGCCCTGACCGGACTTGCGCAGCACGAATTGCGGCGAAGAGACGTGGCTGCCGCGCAGCCGCACGACCCCGGCGCCGGCCGGCAGCGTCAGCGTGCTGCTTTCGCCGACGAAATAGGTCTCATTCGAAGAAAGCGGGATCACCTCCCGGCCGCTGCCATCCTCATAGGAAATCTTCAACAGCATGGCTCACTCCTCCGCGACGGTCACATACGCGTCCAGTTGATGCTCGGCAGTTCCTCGACGGTATTGTCGGCGGGATTGCGCAGCACGAGGTTCAGACTGCCGTTCGACTGGCCCATGGCAAAAATCAGCATTTCGGCTTCCGACGGTGTCACTTCGACGGTCACGTTATTGTACGTGCTGTTGGCCTTGGTAATGGCACCTTCCGCCGTCGTCGCCGCGCCGACGGCCAGCACTTTGACATTCTGCAGGAAGGTGCGGGTGACGACGCGGGTGCGCGAGCTCATGCCGAGTTTATAGTCTTGCGCCTGTTTGCGGTAGGCGTTGACGTCATTCTCGTCGGCCCCTGGATATTGGTTGAGATAGTTCTTCAGCATCTGCTCGGCCGGCGACTGCGGCTGGGCCGGAGCCTGCGGCTGTCCGGCCACAGTCGGGGCTTGTCCGGGCGCGGCAGGCGCCTGGCCGGGGGTTCCCGGCTGGGCTGCAGCGGCAGGTGCGACGGGTTCGACCGGTTCATCGACCGTGCCGAGGATATCGACATAGCTGCCCGGCTCGACGAAGTGGCCGACGGCTGCGGCCGCATTGACGGGAAGGGTGAGCGCCCGCTTGCCGGGCGCGATCATCGTCGTCAGGCGTCCGCCGTCATTATCGTCGAAATACTGGAACAGCAGCACCGAGCCGGCGGGAATGTCGGCGGCGGCCGTCCTGTCCTTCAGCCATTCCTGGTAAGCGCTGGCCGCGGGAACCGCGAGCTTGGCGAGCGCCCCGAAGCTTTCCGGCAGCATGACCGGTTCGGCGAGCATGTCGGGCGTGATCGCTTGACCTCGCGTCACCTTCCTGTCGGGCTGGAGCCGCATGAAGGCATAGGCTACCTGCTCGTTCTTGACGCTCTCGGTCCAGAAGTAGAGCAGAACGCCGGTGATGAGCCCGACGATGACAGCCGCGATGAGCTTCCAGTTCATGGTGTTGTTCCTTCGAGGAAGGGTTGCCTGATTTGAATGACCTCGACGGTCCGGCCGTCGGTCTTGCTGCTGGTGTAGAGAACATTGGCCTCGACGCTGCCGCGCCGGCCATAAAGGGCGGTGACCCCGCCGCGCTCAGCCGGCGGCGCCTCGATGGTGAAGCCGTCACGGGCCAGCAGCTCGGCGCGCGCATCGGCCCAGCGTACGGCCGATAGCCGGCCTTTCGACACGACCGTGCGCGACGTGTGGCCCTTGTCGCGGTCGCCGATATCGCTCAGCACCTCGACGCCGGCCGGCGGACGCAGCGACGGCGGCAGCTTGCTGACATCGGCCGAAGCCGCGAAGGCCGGCAGGGACGAAGCGACGTCCTCGAAGCGGCTCATCAGCACCTCTGTCACCGGCGCATCGGCGGGCCGGCGGATCATGATCGAGACGCCGGGGATCGGTGCTCTCGCCGAGGGATTTGCCGGGTCCTGCCGTCTGAGATAATCGAGGGCTGCCTCGCCGTCGCCGTCGAAGAACCGAACCACCACGGCGAGATCGTCTCGGATGCGGCTGGTCTTCGGGACGATCAGCATGTTGGCGGCAATGACCGCGGTCAGTTCTTGGCTGTCGTTGCTTTTCGGCAGGGCAGGCCGGGTATTGACGGCCAGCACCCGCAGCCATTCGTCGGTGATTTCGGAAATGCTGCGATCGCTCTGATAGGGCGTGAATTCGAGCGGCTGGCCGTTGATGACGAGATCGCGCGGCGAACGTTCCGGTGCGCCGAGAATGCCGGCCAGCATCGAATTCAGCGTCGCCCGGAAATCCTTGTAGACCTCCGCATGGCCTGGTTTGGCCACGACCATGGCAGCGAGCCCGATGACGAGCGCCAAACCAGTGAGATGGCCGGCGAAACGGATGGAGATGCGCGCTCCCTGTCTCATCCTATTTCGCTCCCGGAAAGACGCCGTCGAAGAGATCGCCGGAATCGTCGGCCACATCGCGGATTTCCCGGCGCAGTGTCGGGTCATAGCCTCGGCGCGTCGTATTGTTGTTGTGCGAGGCAAACAGCGTTGCGTCGTCCACCGTGAACGCATCCTTCCAGCGGATGCTCCTGATCGTATCGAGGTCGTCGGAATCCCTGAACTTGTAGACCCGGTCGGCCGTCGCGGTGACCAGCTGCGGCTTCTCATTGGCGAGGTCGCCGACCATATCGCCGAAATCGCGACCGTCGCTCTTCAGCGTGTTCTGGACGTCGTCCCAGACAAAGGTGCGCTGAGGGTCGCCGTCGCCTTCATGCGAGGGCGTGCGCGAGCAGCTCATGGCGTCACTTCCGGGCAGCGCCGGCAGGGACGGGATTGGAAAGACGTTGGAGAAATCCGACGTGCAGTCCAGCCCATTCGCCTCGGCGAAAGCGGCGTTGCGCATGGCAAGCATGGTTCCCACCTTCTTGGTGGAAATCCGGTTTGCGTGGATCATGAAGATCACGATCAGCAGGATGACCGGTGCTGCGAGCACGAATTCGATCGAGGCCAGGCCGCGCCTGTCGCGATGCAGCCGCATCAGCAGGCCGCCGGCCGGCGCGCCGCCGGCATGTTCAGTGTGTGTTGACGGCAGCCCAGGCATTGGCTCCTCCCTTGTCGAAGACGCGGGTCAGGCCGGTGAAACTATCGGCGGCCGGGCTCTGCTTGATGGTGTTCGAAACCTCGCCGGTATCGTCGGCAAGCGTGGCAGGCGCAAGCGATGCCAGCCAGTCTTGGGTGTAGAGATCGAAGGCCGTATAGTTGTGGACCCAGCTCTGCGCCAAGGCATAGGCGGATGCCGTCTTGTCCTTGAAGATGCGGATCTGCAGCCGGGCGCGCGGCGCGCGTGAAACGATCGCCAGTGTCTGGTAGTCGTCGAGTTGTTCGCCGCCAAACGGCGTGAAGTTGAAGGGTATGCGTCCCTTCAGCCAGTAAGGCTTGGGGAAGGAGATGACCGGCAGGTCAACACCCGCCACGGAGATCGCGCCACCCGCCGGGCCGCAGACCTGGTTCCAGATCATGTCGAACTTGCGGGTGAAATCGTTCTCATCTTTTGTCTGTGAGTCCGAATAGCGCGGCGGCACGTCGATCGGCAGCTGGAAGGGGTTCACGATGCCGAACCCGACACCGAAGACCTTGTCCGCCAGCCAGAAGCTGACATCGAGGGCTGCTTCTTCCAGCCAGCTGAGATCACCGGCGAATTGTTCGACGATTGCCTTGAACGGGACCTTGCTCAGGTAGGCCGGGCCGAAGGCTTCGTAAAAGATGTAGAAGTTCACCAGTGCATTGTCGATGCCACTCTTGTGGTTGACAAAGTCGCGAATATGGCTGCCGTCGACTCCGCCCGCGGTCAGCGGGCCCTTGCCGTTGGGGAAGCCGCGGTTGGCATACTCGCCACGCATCAGAAACGGGTCCTGTCCCTCCGTACCCCTGCTCATCGCAAGGCACATTTCAGCATAGGCCGAGGCGGGATTGATGCCATCGCGATCGACCGGCAGGTTACCGCCCGCACCTTCTCCGGCCTGGTCGCAGGATACGCACGGCGGATGGAAGACGACATGATCCGACTTGTTCAGGCGCACCAGATGCAGGGCCTCATTGCCGACCCGCTGCGGAAAGCTCTCGACCAGGTAGTCATTGAGGTCGTTCATCGCGTCGATGATGTCGCTAGACTTCACGATCAGGCCCCAGGGATCATAATCGATCTGTGCTTTTACCGTGTATGCAATCGCAAGACTGGCCTCCGTCGCCCGGAACCCCTGGAAAGCCAGGCAAGCGCCGTAGATGATGCCGCCGACGATCGGGACCTTTTCCCAGCCGGGGCAATAGGGCATCGGCGGAAGCGGCGGCAGAAGCGACGCCGGTCCGAAGCCGTCCGTGAAAGAGTATTCGGCGAGTTTCGCCAAAATGACGCCCGAGCGCAGCGCCAGTTCCGCCGAGGTGAGCTGGAAGGCGACCGAGGTCGCCATGACCACGGTTGCCTGCGAGGAGGCGACGTTGTTCATCGCCATGATGTTGAGATAGCGCGCTTCCCAGTCGGCATGGACCATAGCGGCAGCGTCTGCCGTGTCCTGGGTGCGCTGCTTGTCGTAGATCAACTGTCCCGTATTCAGGATCCATACGATCATCAGGGCGAGCGCGATCGTCATGTAGAGGATGATCGGCGACAGGAAGCCGCGTTCGTCGCGGTGCAGGCGTTTGATCAGGGTCGGCGTCATAGCAGGTTCACCTCCGCCGTCGAGATCGTGTAGTAGCGGCCGTCTTTCCTCTGGCCGCGGGCAAAGACCCAGCCGGCATATTCGAGCAGCAGGAAGCGCGCTTCGACCCTGGCGGTCACCGGCACATGCGGCGAGCGGTTGATGGCGGCATAGAGCGCCATAGGCGCGCGGTCGACGGTCACCGTGACGTTCTGCGGGTCGAACATGTAGCGAGCCTGGTTGCGCATTGCGCGCCAGTTCTTCGAAAGGCCGGAGGCATCGGCAAGGCTTTTCAGCGCCTCTTCCGGCGGCTGACAGGCGCCGACACATTTCAGCTGGTCGTAGGGGGCGGCCGGGATCAATGCCAGGCGGGCGGCAAGATCGGCCTTCCCCGGGGCAGCGTCGTCATCGCAGGTCTTGGCGTCGATGAAGCTCCGGAGGGTGATCGGCAGGGCCGGGCAGAAATAGACCCGGGCACTGCGGGCCGCCGCATAAGCGGCATAATGGGTGAAGAGGTGGTTTTTGGCCAGGATCGCGAATTGGAACACCACGAACATGAAGAAGACGAAGACCGGGGTGACGAGCACGAAATCCATCATCGTCGTGCTGCCGGAGATATCGCCGTGCAGCTCCGATATCCGGCGCCGGCGGGCGGAAAGCCGCGGCAGCAGCAGCATCGAGGCAAGCAAAATCATCGCAATCGCAAAGGTCCCGAAGAGCGCGCCGTGATCCTCAGGGATCCAGAAGGTCCGTGAGTGCAGGATCGAACTCCAGAAGGCACCGTCGAAGATGGGGCGTTCGAGTTCAGCGCGCATTGCCGTTACCTCACGAGTGAAAGAGGGGTGAAATCAGGCATGAAAAGGCACCAGAGAAGTCCGAGAGCGGCAGCAACGCCGAAGCGGACGGTATGATGTGTCTCGCGTGGCTTCAGCACCGAAGCGGCATCGCGGAAACCGGCAGGCAGAAGCAGGGCGAACAATCCGACGGTCCTGGCCAGCACGCTCCACTGAACACGCCGCGCCATCGAGAAGACGGCGATCACGCCGCCGACCATCAGCGATGCAAGCGTCACGTCGATGGCCGGCCAGAGGCCGAGAATGGCGCCGAGCGCCGCCATCAGCTTGACATCGCCGCCGCCGCAGCTTCCGGCTGCGAAGGCGATGATGAAGATCATGCCGGCCGCAATGAGGCCGGCGAAGGCAAGGCCGATCCCGGCCAGACCGCCGCTGACTGCCGCCAGCATGAAGCCGGCAAGCAAGCAGGGATAGGTCACGGCGTTCGGGATGTGACCCTGGCGGTGATCGAGCACCGCCGCGGTCGTGGCGCAGGCGACGGCAAGAGCCGCCGCCGCAGGCATCAGGGTCAGATCATAGGTCGTATCCATGATCCCGGCCCACTTATTGACCCGGCTCGGGAATTCTCTCGGCATCCGAGAGCGCCGTGTTCTTTTCGTTGAACCATTCGCCGATCTGTTTGCCGAATGCGAGCAGGATCAGCATCAGCGGAATGACGATCAGGGCGACGGCGAGAACGATCTGGGCCATGTCGCCGCGCTCGTCCTGGTGAAGTGCAATTGCGAGTGTCTTGAGTTTTCCAAACATCTGCGTATTCCTCGTTCCTAGGGTTGTTTCGGATCGAAGACCTGAGAGAAGATTACCAAGCATACGGTATCGATCCGAACGAGCACGTTGCTCGTTCCAATGATATGTTCTGCTTCAGCTTTTCTTCCCCGGCGGCCAACGCTTGTTGAGCAACACCATTAAGACCCAAGAGTGCGCCCAAGGCCAGCCCTCCGTCAAGCAAACGAAACGAAGGGTTCCAATTGCCTTGGAGGCATGGCGTGGGAAAACGGAGTTGACGCCGGGATTTCGCAACTAACCGATTGAATACGCTGCAGTTTTACCTCAAGAAGGGAAGTCTGCGACGATCTTGTGGCGACTTGTCTACTGCTCCATAATTGGTCAATTCTTTCAAGGTGATAGAAGAAGGCGCCTGCAGGGGTCATCTGGGCTGTCTCAGCGCGACGCGGCCATGGCGTTGCTTGACGATCTGGATTAAGCTTTCCTGCAATGGCGGGTATGATCCGCTAGTCGATCCGGAGAGAAAACGATGGAAACGATGAGCAGCATCTTGATACTTGCATTGGTCCTCATTCCACTGATGATGTTCTTTCCGACCGCGGTCCAGATGATGGCGACATTGTTCGGCATGAGCACGGTTCTTGTGGGGATGCCGCTCTGATGAAGGCCGTTTCCGACGACGCCGCCGAACAGGCGACCTTCCAGGTCCTGACCCGGGCACTGGACAAGCTCTTGGGCCCGATCCGCTTCCTGCTCGATGATCCGAGCGTTTCCGAAATCCTGATCAATGGGACATCCAACATCTTCGTCGAAAGGCGCGGCAAGCTCGAACGCGCCGATACGCGTTTTGCCAGCCGCGAGGACCTGGAATCGGCTGCGCGCAGCATCGCGCAATTCTCCGGCAAGCGACTGACGCCGGAGGAGCCGAGCGTCGAAGCGCGTTTGCCGGATGGCTCGCGCGTGCAGATGATTCAGCCGCCCGCGTCCCGCACCGGGCTCTGCATCTCCATTCGCCGCTTTTTGAAAGAACATCGCAGCATCCGCGACCTCGTCACCCAGGGCAGCCTGACCGAGGGGTCGCTATCGCTGCTGCAGGCGGCCGTCGGGCTGCAGAAGAACGTCATCATTTCCGGCGGCACCGGCACCGGCAAAACGACGATGCTGAACGCGCTGTCGGAGGCCTTTGCCGACCACGAGCGCATCATCGTCATCGAAGACACGTCCGAATTGCAGATCCGCAAGGAACACGTCGTCTATCTCGAAGTCACCAAGCCCGACCGTTTCGGCCGCGGCGGCGCCAGCATCCGCGACCTGTTCCGCTCATCGCTGCGCATGCGGCCCGACCGCGTCATCGTCGGCGAGTGCCGCGGCGGCGAGGCGCTGGATATGATCCAGGCGATGACATCAGGCCATAGCGGCAGCCTTTCGACGGTTCACGCGAACACGCCCTACGACTCCCTGCACCGGCTGGAGACGCTGGCGCTGATGTCGGATATCGACATGCCGCTCCGGCCGCTGCGCGCCCAGATCGCCTCGGCGGTCGACGTCGTCGTGCAGATCGCCCGTTTCAAGCGCACCGGGAGACGCCGGGTGATCGAGATTTCCGAGATCAAGGGCCTGAACAATGACGGCCAATATATCGTCGAGAGCATCTACAAGCTCGAGGGCGACGGCCATTCCAATCCCGACGGCGCATTGCTGTGGACCGGTGTCGTGCCGAGCTTTGCCGCCGATGCGATCGAAGAGCTGCAAGGCGCAGAACGCCCCGAATGGATAGGTGCCGCCGCGCGGGAAACGGCTTGAAGTCCATCGGCGGACGCCGCCTGGTGGAAAGCGAGTTAGGATTTACGGTTAGGCGATACCCAAAAACACGGCGAGCGATCTTGTGACTGCCAAGAGAGCATCGTCTTCCAGGCGACCGATTATCGGCCCAATTCGTTCCCGTTTCACCGACATGCTTTTGTCCACCTTCACCTGCGAGGCTTTGCGCAAACCGCTGAGCGCTGTCGGCTCGATTGTCGGCCGAATGAGCGGCGCGTCGATGAGGGTGCCGGAAATCGGCAGCACGGTAACCGTGCCGGTTGCGTCAAACTGATCCGCCTGGATGATGAGCGCCGGACGCGGTTTGCCGAAATCGCCGGTGATGGCAACGGTTACGATGTCACCGCGCCTCACGCTTCACCATCATGGTCCATGTCGGCGAGAGCGGCATCGAGGAAATCCTGCAAATCGCGATCGCCTGCATCGGCAAGAGCTGTCTGAACGGACTGACGATGGCATTCGTCGGCAAAACCAGGGCGACGGGTATCCGGAACCCATATTTGCACGGGACGCAGTCCAGCGGCCCGCAAAGCCTCGCGGCGCTTTTGAACTCTTTCGTTGACCGGCGTTGCCATGACGAACTCCATTGCCGCGTTACATGTAACATAAGAACCCGGTATTGCCATGTCAATCTGCCGGCGGTCAGGGCTGCGCGGACATCTGGAGAGAGATGCAATGCGCTCGGTATTGGCGGGAAGGACGGCCCTTATACGCCGCCATCCTTTTCGGCACTCGCCGCCATATGGGTGAGTTCGTCCCAGAGACTTTCGGCGAAGCTGCGCAGAACCGTCAGCTCGAAGCTGTCATCGCCGGTGCGGGCGATCTGCACCGAGAGATGACCGACCATCGCCATCGCCGAACGACCTTCCGGGAAGATGGCAGGATCGAGATCGACGGCGGTGCCCTTTGCAAGAAGCAGCCGCGAAGACCGGCCGGAAACGCCGATGCGGACACGTCCGTGGCTTTGGTCCATGACGAAGGCTTTTCCGGCAAGCGCTGCCGTAAGAGTATCGAGACCGGCGGGCGTAAGCGGCTCGTCGCCGGCGACGAACCATTGCCGGAAGCCGGCCTTGCGGATCGAACTGTTTGCAAAGCCGGCTTTGACCAGTTCGGCGGCAAGTGCCGCCGGCTCGATCGTGCCCAGTACGTGTAGCAGATGGCCTTCCGGCAAGGCTTCCAGCCGGATGTCTGCCGCTGAGATACCGGCATATGCTGCCCCGGCGAGAACCGGTCTGTGCTGAGGAAGATCAAGCATGGAGCTTCTCGTTTTCAGGATTGACGAAGACAGGATGGCAGAGCACCGCATCGGTATATTCGTTGCGCAGGCCGTTCCAGACCGTCACCTTTTCACCGATGCGCTCCGGCCCGCGCCTGACCAGAGCCAGGCCGATCGTATGGCCGAGCGTCGGCGAGAATGCGCTTGATGTGACGTAGCCCTGGTCGTTTTCGAGCGTCGCTGCATCAGCCTCGACAAGGATATGCGAGCCGGTGCGAAAGCCGCTTGCCGGATTGAGCGGCTTGACGCCGACGAGGCGCGGCCGTTCCGGGTCCTGCAGGCCTTCGCGGGCGAGCATCGCCTTGCCGATGAAATCCGGCTTGGTCGATGACACCATGCGGCCGAAGCCAAGATCGCCTGGTGTGACCGTGCCGTTGATCTCGGCATGGGTGACATGGCCTTTCTCGATGCGCAGAACGCCGAGCGCTTCGGTGCCATAGGCGCAGATGCCGTGTTTCTCGCCCGCCGCCATGATCGCGTCGGCAACGTCCTCGCCGTAACCGGCCGGCACCGCAAGCTCGTAGGCGAGTTCGCCCGAGAAGGAGATGCGGAAGAGCCGGCCTTCGAGGCGGCCGCCGAACAGCGAAACCTTTCGGGCGCTCATGAACGGGAAGGCCGCATCCGATAGATCCTCGTCGACGATCTCCGAAAGGATGGCGCGCGACTTCGGCCCGGCAACGGCCATCTGCGCCCATTGATCGGTCGACGAGGCGAAGCAGACGTCGAGTTCCGGCCATAGCGTCTGGGCGCAAAATTCGAGATGGGTGAGCACGCCGGCGGCAAGCGCCGTCGTCGTCGTCATGAAGAAATGCTCGTCGCTGAAGCGGCTGGTGGTGCCGTCGTCATAGATGAAGCCGTCCTCGCGTAGCATGATGCCATAACGCGCCTTGCCCAGAGCAAGCTTGGCGAAGCCGTTGCAATAGATGCGGTCGAGGAAGGCCGCGGCATCGCGGCCGAAGATTTCGATCTTGCCGAGGGTCGAGACGTCGCAGAGGCCGGCATTCCTCCGGATGTTCAGCACTTCGCGATCGACGCTGTCGCGCCATGTCGTTTCGCCGGCGCGCGGGAACCAGGAGGAACGGTACCAGAGGCCGGTTTCGACGAAGACCGCGCCGTTCTTCTCAGCCCAGCCATGCAGCGGCGATTTGCGCCCCGGCTGGAAATGTTTGCCGCGCGATGTCCCGGTCAAAGCACCGAAGGAGACCGGCGTATAGAAGGGCCGGAAGGTTGTCGTTCCCACCTCGGCCGGCGACACGCCGCGCGCCTCGGCCAGGATGCCGATGGCGTTGATGTGGGAAAGCTTGCCCTGGTCGGTCGCCATGCCGCTCGTCGTATAACGCTTGGCGAGCTCGACATGGCCGTAGCCTTCGCGCACGGCAAGGCCGAGATCCTTGAGATGCACGTCGTTCTGATAATCGACGAAAGCCTTGCCCTTCGAACCCTTGACCGACCAGAGCGGCTTTGCCGGGGCAACCGTCTCGGAAGCTACGGCAAAGGCCGGTTCCGCCGCTGTGAAGCCAATCGCCTTCAACGCGGCAGCTGCCTTTGCGGCGCCATCACCGAGGCAGGCCGCGGTTTCGGCAAGACCGGCAGCCGAGCCGGCAACGGCAAGACCGTCCTGTCCGGCCGGCGCCAGAAACGCCGCGGTCTCGTCCGACCATTGCGGCTTGCCGCCGCGATGGCAGGCAAGATGGATGATCGGGCTCCAGCCGCCCGACATGGCAAGCGCATCGGCGTCGATGCGGCGGGTGCCGTTTGCGGTTTCGACGCTGACGCCGTTGAGGCGCTGGCCACCAAACGCGTCGATCACCCGGGCGCCCTTCAGCACCTCGGCGCGGCCCTGCCAGCCCTTGCCCGCATCGGCGCGGCTGTCGACGATCGCCGCGACCTGAAGGGCGGCGGCTTCAAGGTCGGCGGCGGTGCGGTAACCAGAATCGTCGGTGGTGAAGATTACCGTGCTTTTGCCTGGGGCCACTGCCTGCCGGTTGAGATAGCTGCGCATGGCGCCGGCCATCATCACGCCGGGAATATCGTTGCCGCCGAAGACCAGGGGCCGCTCCTCGGCGCCTGTCGCCAGGATCGCCTGGCGGGCGACGATGCGCCACAAGCGTTCGACCGGACGGTCCGGATCGGGCATCGCCACATGCTTCTGCACCCGTTCGACGGCGCCGAAAACATTATCGTCGTACCAGCCGAACACGGTCATGCGCGGCAGGCGGCGCACATTCGAAAGCCCTTCCAGCTCTGCCAGCAGCTCGCCGAGAAGCATGTCTGCCGGCTTGCCCTCGATCGTGCCGCTATCGGAAAGCAGGCTGCCGCCGAGTTCGGGCCCTTCGTCGGCGAGGATGACGCGGGCGCCGGCGCGGCCGGCGGTGAGTGCCGCGGCAAGGCCGGCAGCACCGGCGCCGATCACCAGCAGATCGCAATGCGCCCAGCATTTCTCGTAGGCATCGGGATCGGCCTCATAGGAGGCTCTGCCGAGGCCCGCCGCTTTGCGGATCACCGGCTCGTAGAGCTTTTCCCACAGCGCCGCCGGCCACATGAAGGTCTTGTAGTAGAAGCCGGCGCTGAGGAAGGGCGAGAGCAGCCCGTTGACGGCGCCGACATCGAAACCGAGCGAGGGCCAGCGGTTCTGGCTCTTGGCCGCCAGCCCCTGGTGAAGCTCGATCATCGTCGCGCGCGTATTGGGCTCGGTTCGGCCGCCGCTGCCTGTCGTGACCAGCGCGTTCGGTTCGGCAGCCCCGGCCGTCAGGATACCGCGCGGGCGGTGGTATTTGAAACTGCGGCCGACGAGTTGGATGCCGTTGGCAAGCAGCGCCGAGGCGAGCGTATCACCCGGATGGCCTGCGAGCGCCTTGCCGTCGAAAGTGAAGCCGAGTGTCGTGGCGCGGTCGATGCGCCCGCCGGAGGAAAGACGGAAGCTCGTCATGCCAGGTCCCCGCCAAGCTTCGAAAGCGCGGCATCCCTGACGCCATGAACCACATGGGTGACGGTATCACGTTCGACGATCAGCCAGCGGCGGCATCCAGAGGAATGGTGCCAGTATTCGCTGTGGCTGCCACGCGGATTGTCGCGCAGATAGACATAGTCGAACCAGGCCTCCACGCCGGCATCCGGCGCCGGTCTGATAAGGCCGGCATCGCCGCGGATCGAGAATTCCTCCTTGGGCCGGGCGCCGCAATGGGGACATGAAATCAGGCTTGCCATCGTCAAATGTCCTCAGTGCAGATTGGGCTGGGCGCCGACGCCCTTTTCGTCGATCGGATAGCCGCGGGCGAACCGGTCGAGCCGGAAGGCGCGGGCCGTCTGATGCGGCGTGTTGCGGGCGATCAGATGGGCGTAGCAGAAGCCGGAGGCGGGCGTCGCCTTGAAGCCGCCGTAACACCAGCCGGCATTGAGATAGAGATTGTCGATATGGGTGCGGTCGATGATCGGCGAGCCATCCATGCTCATGTCCATCACCCCGCCCCATGAGCGCAGGTAACGCACCCGCGACAGGGAAGGGATCATCGCCAGCCCGGCTTCGGCGACATGCTCGACCGAGGCCAGATTGCCGCGCTGGGCATAGGAATTATAACCGTCGATATCGCCGCCGAAGACGAGCCCGCCCTTGTCCGACTGGGAGACGTAGAAATGGCCGGCGCCGAAGGTGACGACATTGTCTATGAAGGGTTTCAGCCCTTCGGAGACGAAGGCCTGCAGCACATGGCTTTCGATCGGCAGGCGAAGGCCGGCCATGTCGGCGACGACGGTGGAATTGCCGGCCGCCGCCAGCGCCAACTTGCCGCAGCCGATGAAGCCCCTGCTGGTCTCGACGCCGGTAACCTTACCGTTTTCGCTGCGGATGCCGGTCACCTCGCACTGGGTGATAATATCGACGCCGCGGCTGTCGGCGCCGCGCGCATAACCCCAGGCGACCGCATCGTGGCGTACCGTGCCGCCGCGCGGTTGGTACAAAGCGCCCATCAGGGGGAAACGGGCATTGTCGAAATCGAGGAAGGGCAGTTTTTTGCGCACCGCCTGTCGGTCGAGAAGCTCGGCATCGACGCCGTGCAGCCGCATGGCGTTGCCGCGGCGCGTATAGGCATCCCGCTGCGCGTCGGAATGGAAGAGGTTGAGGACGCCGCGCTGCGAGACCATGGCGTTGAAGTTGAAGTCCTGCTCCAAGCCTTCCCACAGCTTCATCGACAGTTCGTAGAAGGGATTGTTGCCGGGCAGCAGGTAGTTCGAGCGAATGATCGTCGTGTTCCTGCCGACGTTGCCGGAGCCGAGATACCCCTTTTCAAGGACGGCGACATTGGTGATGCCGAATTCCTTGGCAAGATAATAGGCGGTGGCAAGGCCGTGACCGCCGCCGCCGACGATGATGACGTCGTAATGCGGCTTCGGCGCCGGATCGCGCCACGCGGGCGCCCAGCTTTTGTTGCCGCGAAGGCCGTTGAGAAAGATCGAAAGAGCGGAATAGCGCATGGGTCAATCCGATAAGAACCGCTGCATGATGCCAGAAAGAGCACGATCGACTTGCGCAATAAGGACATGAATGGTTAGAAAAGAGACATGTCCTCCACCGATAGTAAAAATGTCCAGGAGATCGGCTTCATCCTGATCCCCGGATTCGCGCTGATGTCCTATGCCTCGGCGACCGAGCCGTTGCGGGCGGCAAACCTTCTGGCCGGGCGCGAAATCTATCGCCTGTCGATCTTTTCGCCGGACGGGGAGCCGGCGCGCTCCTCCTCGGGCGTCAGCGTGCCCGCAGAACCGCTTCCGGCCAGGGGTTCCGGCCTCGGCACGGCCTTCGTCTGCGCCGGCGGCTTGCCGCGCGACTGGCGTTATCCCGGCGTGCTTGCCTGTCTGCGGCAGTTATCGCGCGAAGGTGTGAGGATCGGCGGCATTTCGGGCGGGCCCTATCTGATGGCCGCGGCCGGACTGCTGGCCGGCCGCGATTTTACCATCCACTGGGAACATGCGGCCGCCCTTCTCGAGGCTTTTCCCGATCTGTCGCCGCGCCAGGCGCGCTTCATGATCGACGGCAACCGGATCACCTGCGGCGGCGGTATCGCGCCGCTCGACATGATGCATGTGCTGATCGCCGAGCGCATGGGACCGGATTTTGCCCGCCGCGTCAGCGACTGGTATCTTCACACAGAGGTCAACGAGCCCGCCGCCCCCCAGCGCGCGTCGCTCGCCGAACGCTACGGCGTCCACCATCCCGGTCTGCTCAGCGTTCTCGAACGGATGGAGGAGACGATCGAGATGCCGCTCGACCGCGCCGCCATGGCGCGCATCGCCGGCGTCACCGTCCGCCATCTCGACCGGCTCTTTTCCGCCCATCTTAAGACCAGCTTCCTCGATCAGTATCATAGGATCAGGCTGCAGCATGCCCATCGCCTGCTGAAGCAGAGCCCGCTTTCCGTCTCGGAGATCGCTGTCGCCACCGGCTTTTCCAGTCTTAGCCACTTTTCCCGGATGTTCCGCACAGTCTACGGCATCGCGCCGCGTGAGGCGCGGCGCGAATAGGTTTTCTTCACGGTTGAGAAAATTTCACTAGGGCGATAGGGTTGCCTCTTAACAACGCGAAGGCGGCAGCATGAAATCCAAGCTTGAAGCGGCGAAGCAACTGGAACAGGCGCAGAGCGAACGCGCTCCCTTTTCCCAGGATCCACACGCTGTTCGCGAGCCGAAGGAAAACAACCTCGAAATGGCGATCGGCCATGAGGTGCGCGCCTACCGCAAGAAACTCGGCATCACGGTCACCGATCTGGCGGCCGCGACCGGCATTTCGCTCGGCATGCTGTCGAAGATCGAGAACGGCAACATCTCGCCGTCGCTGACGACGCTGCAATCGCTGTCGCGGGCGCTGGGCGTGCCGATGACCGCCTTTTTCCGCCGCTTTGAGGAACCGCGCAATGCCGTCTTCGTCAAGGCGGGGCAGGGCATCGAGCTCGAACGGCGCGGCACGCGCGCCGGCCATCAATATAATCTGCTCGGCCATATCGACAATAATACCAGCGGCGTCATCGTCGAACCCTATCTCATCACCCTGACGGCCGATTCCGACACCTTCCCAACCTTCCAGCACGAGGGCATGGAATTTCTCTACATGCTCGAAGGCGAGGTCATCTACCGCCATGGCGATCAGCTTTTCCAGATGCAGCCGGGCGACAGCCTGTTCTTCGATGCCGATGCGCCGCATGGGCCGGAACAACTGGTGGAACTGCCGAGCAAATACCTCTCGATCATCAGCTATCCACAGCAGAACTCCAGAAGCTGACTTGCCTTAAAAGAAAAATTTATTCTTCCTAGTTGAAGTCGACAAATAGTCCTGCTAGTCCTTTCTTACCATGAACGGAGGCACACGCTATGTGCGGCATTGTTGGATTGTTCCTCAAGGACAAGAGCCTTGAACCTCAGCTGGGAAATCTGCTCTCGGATATGCTGATCACCATGACGGATCGCGGACCGGACTCAGCCGGCATCGCAATCTATGGCGGCTCGACCGAGGGAAAAGCGAAAATTACCATCCAGTCCGCCAATCCCAGCGTGGACTTCGAAGGCCTCGCCGGTGACCTTGCGAAGGCCGGCATCAAAGCCGACTTGTCGATCAAGAGCACACATGCGGTCATCGAGCTTGATGCCTCCAAGCTTGGAACCGTGCGCAAGGCGCTCGAAGAGATCCGCCCGACGGTCCGTCTGATGGGATCGGGCGAAAGCGTCGAGATTTACAAGGAAATCGGTCTTCCGAAAGATGTCGTGAAGCGGTTCGATGTCCGCGCCATGAGCGGCACCCACGGCATTGGCCATACCCGCATGGCGACGGAATCCGCGGTCACCACGCTCGGCGCCCATCCGTTCTCGACCGGCGCCGACCAGTGCCTGGTGCACAACGGCTCGCTGTCCAACCACAACAACCTGCGCCGCGAACTGGTTCGTGAAGGCATGACCTTCGAGACGCAGAACGATTCCGAAGTCGCCGCCGCCTATCTGACGGCCGAAATGGCCAAAGGCAAGGATCTCGGCCAGGCATTGACCGGCGCGCTCGATGATCTCGACGGCTTCTTCACCTTCGTCGTCGGCACCAAGTCCGGCTTCGGGGTGGTGCGCGACCCGATCGCTTGCAAGCCCGCCGTCATGGCCGAGACCGACCAGTATGTCGCCTTCGGCTCGGAATACCGCGCGCTGGTCAACCTTCCCGGCATCGAGAACGCCCGTGTCTGGGAGCCGGAGCCGGCCACCGTTTACTTCTGGGATCACGACAAGGCCGCCTGAGGGGCGCCTGAATGCAGGAGCGGCTCAAACCGTCTCCCGGACCAACGAGGATGCAATGCCGACATTCGATCTTTCCAACACCCCTCTTCGCGAACTGAACAGCGCGCTGCACGCCCTTTCCAAGGGTGCCAACGACACTGAATTCGAAGTCATCAACCCGCGCGGCAGTCATTCCGTTGCCGTTGGTATCGACAGCCCCGTCACGGTCGCCGTTAAGGGATCGGTTGGCTATTACTGCGCCGGCATGAATGACGGCGGCAGGGTCACGGTTCATGGCTCGGCCGGTCCGGGCGTTGCCGAAAACATGATGTCGGGCACTGTCGTCATCGAGGGCGACGCCAGCCAGTATGCCGGTGCCACCGGCCGCGGCGGCCTGCTCGTCATCAAGGGCAATGCGGCGTCGCGCTGCGGCATTTCGATGAAGGGCATCGACATCGTCGTTCACGGCAGCATCGGCCACATGTCGGCCTTCATGGGACAGTCCGGCCATCTCGTCGTGCTCGGCGACGCCGGCGATGCGCTGGGGGATTCGCTCTACGAAGCCAAGCTTTTTGTCCGCGGCGAGGTCAAGAGCCTCGGCTCCGACTGCATCGAGAAAGAGATGAGGCCGGAGCATCTGGAAAAGCTTGCCGAGTTGCTCGACAAAGCAGGCGTGACTGACGTCAGGCCCGAAGAGTTCAAGCGCTACGGCTCGGCTCGCAAGCTCTACAATTTCAACATCGACAACGCCGACGCGTACTGAAGCGAGGGACACCCATGAGCTATCACAATCCTTATACCCCGCCACGCAAGTCCGCGACGTTCGATGACTATACGCTTGCAGAAATCCGCCGCGCGGCGGCGACCGGTATCTATGACATTCGCGGTGCCGGCACCAAGCGCAAGGTTCCGCATTTCGACGATCTGCTGTTTCTCGGCGCCTCGATCTCGCGCTATCCGCTCGAAGGTTATCGGGAAAAGTGCGACACGACAGTCGTCCTCGGCTCACGTTTCGCTAAGAAGCCGATCACGCTCAAGACGCCGATCACCATTGCGGGCATGAGCTTCGGCGCGCTGTCCGGCAATGCCAAGGAAGCGCTCGGTCGCGGTGCGACCATCGCCGGCACCTCGACCACGACAGGCGACGGTGGCATGACCGATGAGGAACGCGGCCATTCGCAGACGCTGGTCTACCAATATCTGCCCTCCCGCTACGGTATGAACCCGAAAGACCTGCGCCGCGCCGATGCCATCGAAGTCGTAGTCGGCCAGGGCGCCAAACCCGGCGGCGGGGGCATGTTGCTCGGCCAGAAGATCTCCGACCGCGTTGCCAATATGCGCAACCTGCCGAAGGGCATCGACCAGCGCTCGGCCTGCCGCCATCCCGACTGGACCGGCCCCGATGATCTGGAAATCAAGATCATGGAGCTGCGCGAAATCACCGATTGGGAAAAGCCGATCTACGTCAAGGTCGGTGGCGCGCGTCCCTATTACGACACCGCCCTTGCCGTGAAGGCGGGTGCCGACGTCGTCGTGCTCGACGGTATGCAGGGCGGCACGGCGGCGACGCAGGACGTCTTCATCGAGAATGTCGGCATGCCGACACTCGCCTGTATTCGTCCGGCCGTCCAGGCGCTGCAGGATCTCGGCATGCATCGCAAGGTGCAGCTGATCGTTTCGGGCGGCATCCGTTCCGGCGCCGACGTCGCCAAGGCGCTGGCGCTCGGCGCCGACGCGGTCGCCATCGGCACGGCGGCACTCGTCGCCATCGGCGATAATGATCCGCACTGGGAAGAGGAATATCAAAAGCTCGGCACGACGGCCGGCGCCTATGACGACTGGCATGAAGGGAAGGATCCGGCCGGCATCACCACCCAGGATCCGGAGCTCGCAAAACGCCTCGACCCGATTGCGGCCGGTCGCCGCCTTGCCAACTATCTCAAGGTCATGACGCTCGAGGCGCAGACGATCGCGCGTGCCTGCGGCAAGAACCACCTGCATAACCTCGAGCCGGAAGACCTCGTTGCATTGACGATCGAGGCATCGGCCATGGCGCAAGTGCCGCTCGCCGGCACCAACTGGATCCCCGGCAAGACCGGTTTCTAAAAAACACCGGCCGGGCGCGTTTGGGAGGATGCGACCGGCTTCATCATCAAGTGTCTAAGATCAATACAAGGGGACAAACGTGACACTGGACCTCTCGCAATACGCCTCCGAAAAAGGCATCAAATATTTCATGATCAGCTACACCGACCTGTTCGGCGGCCAACGCGCCAAGCTGGTCCCGGCGCAAGCCATTGCCGATATGCAGAAAGACGGCGCCGGCTTCGCGGGCTTTGCAACCTGGCTCGATCTGACGCCGGCCCATCCCGACCTGTTCGCGGTTCCCGATGCGTCCTCCGTCATCCAGCTCCCATGGAAGAAAGACGTCGCATGGGTCGCAGCCGACTGCGTGATGGACGATCAGCCTGTCGAACAGGCACCACGTGTGCTCTTGAAAAGGCTGGTTGCTGAGGCTGCGAAAGAAGGGCTGCGGGTAAAAACCGGTGTGGAGCCCGAGTTCTTTCTGATCTCTGCGGATGGTTCGGTGATTTCGGACCAGTTCGATACCGCCGAAAAGCCCTGCTACGATCAGCAGGCCGTGATGCGTCGCTACGATGTGATCGCCGAGATCTGCGACTACATGCTCGAGCTCGGCTGGAAGCCCTATCAGAACGACCACGAGGATGCCAACGGCCAGTTCGAGATGAACTGGGAATATGACGACGCGCTTCAGACCGCAGACAAGCACTCCTTCTTCAAGTTCATGGTCAAGTCGGTCGCCGAAAAGCATGGCCTTCGCGCCACCTTCATGCCGAAGCCCTTCAAGGGCCTGACCGGAAATGGCTGCCACGCCCACATCTCGGTTTGGGACATCGATGGCAAGGTCAACGCCTTCGCCGACAAGGAAATGGCCTTTGGGCTCTCGGCTCAGGGTAAGACGTTCCTCGGCGGCATCATGAAACATGCCTCTGCGCTTGCCGCGGTCACCAATCCGACGGTCAATTCCTACAAGCGCATCAACGCGCCGCGCACCACATCGGGCGCCACCTGGTCGCCGAACACCGTGACCTGGACCGGCAACAACCGCACCCACATGGTGCGCGTGCCGGGACCGGGACGTTTCGAGCTGCGCCTGCCGGACGGGGCTGTTAATCCCTACCTGCTGCAGGCGATCATCATCGCCGCCGGCCTTAACGGCATCCGCAGTCAGGCAGACCCCGGCCGCCACTACGATATCGACATGTATGCCGAGGGGCATCTGGTGAAGGACGCGCCGCGCCTGCCCCTCAACCTGCTCGATGCGCTACGCGCCTACGATGCCGACGAGGGCCTGAAGCAGGCGATGGGGGCAGAATTTTCCTCCGCCTACCTGAAGCTCAAGCATCGGGAATGGAATGCCTACTGCTCGCATTTCACCCAGTGGGAACGCGACAGCACGCTCGACATCTGAGCGGCCGACCGATGTCTTCGAAGACCGCCGACACGCCGGGCTGACAAGCTCGGCGTGATCGCATCCTCGGCACCTGATCTCGTGAAGGAAAAGACAGCATGAAAAACGTCGTACTCACCGTATCCTGCAAGTCGACGCGCGGCATCGTGGCGGCGATTTCGAGTTATCTGGCCGACAAGGGCTGCAACATCATCGACAGCTCACAGTTCGACGATCTCGATACCGGCAAGTTCTTCATGCGCGTCTCGTTCATCTCGGAAGAGGGTCTTTCGGGCACCGAGATCGGCGCCGATTTTCCACCGGTCGCCGCCCCCTTTTCGATGGATTACG